>NZ_JAFEPJ010000003.1:0-204493 GCF_016893255.1 Staphylococcus sp. GDB20D11A | reverse complement strand
TATGCATGCGCAAAGCGCAGGTGAACCGGAACGAAGGGACCTCTGCTTGTTAGGGGCTTTTATGCATGCGCAAAGCGCAGGCGAACCGGAAATAGACTGACACAGTAATTCTTAAAAAGCAGCAGTAAGATAATTTTCAATTAGAAAACATCTTACTGCTGCTTTTAATATCTTATATATTACTCAAAATTAAAGCTTAATTAGTGTTTCATGTGCATTTTGCCCATGTCATGAATTTTCATCATTAAACCATGTGGTACATCGTCATGATCAACTTTTTTTACTTTAACAATTTTATCAGAATCTGCTAATTTATAAACAATTACAAAATCACCTTTTTTAACTGAAACGTCTGCATCTGAAGGTAATTTAACGTTCTTCTCAATGCTTTCATCTTTTTCACTAATCATTTTTTCAATTGTATCATTGTCTTTCATAATTCCATAATATGTATCTTTCTTTCCACCAGTCATCATCATGATTACTAGTACAATACATACAATCAACATGATGGCAATTAAACTAATACCAAGACCAAAACCTTTTTTATTTTTCACGGTTCATCAATCTCCTTAAATGTAGTTAATTCTGTTATATCTTAAAGTACAACAGTTTGCAAATGCAGTATTTATATTACATAAAATTAATTTAAAAAGACACACCTTAATCACAATAAATGTGAATAAAATGTGTCTGAAATATTGTTATATAATAAAAATATAGTTAAAAGTATTAAACGCTTTCAAAAGCGAAATATATATAAATAGGATACTGTTGAAATTTATAGCTAACATGTTCAATTGCTGGCTAATTTTTAAAACTAAAAAACTTACATATTATAAATTAATTTTAATAGGTGTATCTAATGATTTATCATTCATTAGCTTAATGGATTGCGGAACTACTCTTAAAACACATAACTCTGGGTCTTCTTTTGAACTGAAAAAGCTTTTGTCTTGTGTTTCCCATAGCCAATCAATCACTTCTTGTTCTGTAACGATTTCGATTGTCGCTTCCATCTCAACGAAACTACGATTAGTTGTGTCGTTATAGCCTAACAAAACATATGCTGCTGGATTATCTTTAATTTCTTTGACCTTAGCAGAATGGATATTCGTTTTAGTATATAAAGTAAGACCATCATTATAAAAGACCATATATCTACTATTAGGTTTGTTATTATATGCAGTTGATAATACACCAACTTTTGACGTTGCTAACACGTTTTCAATTGCTTGAATTGCTTGTGAGTTACTCATCCTATATCATCTCCTTATGATATAAATAGCCTTTAACGTAAGAAACTAAACACAAGAGGACTGTTAGTATTTAGCTTGGTTTAAAGCAAATATATTTAACCTCGTCGTGATTTAACTTGAGTTCAAATGTACGACCAGTTTCTTCTTGAACTGCAAGCTCCGTTTTAGGGTAATTCGTTTTGTCTAATTCATCTAGAATTTCTTTTTCTATATAGACAAGTTGATCGCTTGTTGGAAGCAAATGTTGAATTGAACCATGTTCATGATTCAAAGTTTTAATAATCATCAAAGAATCTTGAGGTAATTCATTATGGAAAATGAAGTCTTGTTTTACGTCTGACATATATCGGTCATTAATTTTATTGAATAATAAGAAATGGTAGTTATTATCTTTACGACTCAATACATAATTATTTGTAATTTCAATGTCTTCATTAACAAAAGGTCTAAACATTTTATATAAATGCATTAATGGTAGGGGGCTACCATATTTGTTGTACAAGGAAATATAATTTGAATGGTCATCTAATAATTGATAGCTAATGCCACCGCCATATCGTAATAATGCGATTAAGTGATACACTATGTCAGATAATTGAATTGGATTCTTACCATCATTAGTATATTTAAATCCGCTTACAGACAGGTTATTATATACGAATTGTGTTGATGATATACCTGAATCTAAAATGAATTTCTTATACTGTTCAAAATGAGTGTCAGTTTGATGATAGTGTTGGTTTTTAGTGATAAGATGTGTTGCAGTTTTTGAATTTTCAATATCAATAAAGTAATAATGGAATTTAAGACGCTGCATGACATCATAAACTTGTTCCACTGTTGAATAAGTTTCTAAAAAGCCATCGACTGTCACACTATATTTAATTTCTTTATTTTTGTTTTTAATTTTAAGATGACATAAATGAATTTCATCTGCTGTCATAGAATTAGAGCAAAATACGAGCATAAATTTAACTAATTTCTTGCTTGTCTTATAGTCTTGATTACCTTGTAAAAATGTTAGTATTAATTGCTTCATCGTTTCGAATTGTTGTGTTGATTTAATAGCGATTGCTAAACCTATATTTTTTTCGAAAAGTTTTTCAAAACATCTATTTAACAGGTTGTAATTCGTTTGGCTAATCTCAATATCGTGAATATCGTCAATGAAAACGACAGGTTTTGGTAAGTGCTCAAAGTTAATATCGTAATATTCATTGAAAATAAATTGAAATAGTTCATTGAAATTACTAAATCGAACAAATACTTTGGCACGCTGACTTCGATCTTTCGGATTAAAATCATCTATATGAATATCTGTTGTATTTGTAGCCAGTTGAGCTGTTAAATCAATTGTTGAAATTAACTCAGTGAATTGTGATACGTTATCTTGTTGGAAGTGTATTTGTGGTGGTTCAGTAATCTTGGAAACGAGTGAACGGAACTGTTTAGGACTAAAATGCAAGTAATTCTTAAATTGATTTGCAAAATTTGTATGACTGTTAAAACCGGCCAATTCAGAAACAGTTGTAATAGAATGTTTTGTAGAAAGTAATAAATTGATGGCGTTAACAAGTTTAATACTTGTAAAATAATCTTTAAAATTCATACTCAAATATCGAACAAAAAGATTAGAACAATATGATTCAGAGATGTTGCAATGCATCGCTATATCTTTTAAAGACAAGTGCGCATCAATATTGTCATGAATATAGTTTACACAGTCTATAAACACCGGATTGCTTAAAGCAATATTTGGTAAATATTCATGATCTATTCTTATAAAAGCTTCTTTAAGTAAAGTGTCTATAATACTTTGACCTATATTTTTCCCATTAAAGAAGAACTTGTTGGTGTACTGATTAAATCGGCAATTAATGACTTAATATAATTACTTGATTGTAATAAATGACGATCTAAATAACCATTAAAGAAATCATCATCTTGTTGATAAAAATAAAAAACGGGTATCATTAATTCGATTATATTTTCGCCGTGGTTAATATTATAAATATCACCATGGTTAATTAAGATAATATAATTACTTACGTCTTTGGTTTCACCATTAATCGTAATATTGAGTTTACTTGTAAGTGAAAATAGCACCATAATATTATTAATATTACGACTTGGTATTGTCGATAATGTATGATGTATTTTAAGTTGGCATGTCATATTTCTCTCTCCTGCCTAATATATATTGAAATCTATCATTTAAATGTAAAACATGGAAATTTTTAAAATCATGGATAGTATACCCATTATAGTTGAATATTTTTGAAAAGGTAATAGTGAAAAATAAAAGAAATTAATGAAAACTCCTAGGAAAACGCTTGTTTTTATGCATTGTGCACAATATAAAAGTAAAATTAGAAAGATAGTAAGCAAAATTTGGAAATTTTCGATAGAGTCTAATTAAATTATTTGGTGCATAATTAATATAGATTTCAAACCTATGTATTTCAAAAAACAATACATAGCCATTTTGAACTAACTTGCTAATCTTTTATTGATATTCAACTATGTTATAAAAAAAGCAAATTGACCAAAATGGAAGTTTGAATCAAAAAACATTAAATGTACCCATGACTTAAATTTTATCGCCATTATTTAAGTTTGGACATACACTTTTGTCATCAAACGCTGAAAATTAGTACGATTGAAATCACTTCTTGTTATAAAAATTCTTAGTAGCCCTGTTACAAAATATTCGCTACAAATTATTCAAATCAACAACAATAACCATCAACTAAGAAATTTTAAACAATCTACTAAAAAATAAAGCGTTTAAAAGTTCTGTTTAGAAAACATCAAGATAAGTATAAACATCTAGAAAAGTGAACATCTAAGAAAATCCATCTAGTTATTGCCGTAACAATTAGAATAATCATTTGAAAAAGTGCATTAGACAACGAAATTCACCATCAAGATAATGAAACAACAAGAAACAGCACACATCAATGAATTAACACCTTAGATTCATCATGAGAAAATGCATGGCACAACTAGATTTACCATCAAGATAATTCTTAAGCAGCGAAGAATTAACATCTAGAAATGCATAAACATCTTAGATTTTACATCAAGAGATGCGATAACTATAAACAACTAGAAACGTCACCAAGATAGTGCAACAACAAAGAATCAGCATCTTGAAATCGCACTAACATCTAAGAATCAACATCAAGTATTATATTAACATCATAGATAACTTCATCAAGACAGGCATCCACATCTAAGAAACTCATCTAGAATAGCTAACACCTAACATCAAAGAATATTCATCAAGAACAGTATCTAACAGAACTTTTTGACTATATATGAATTAATTATGTTACTAGCTAAATCATCTATTATTAACTTTCACACTCAATTTCTACATCTAATATCAATTTATTAACAATAGAATTAGCAGCAACAAGATATTACTTAAAATTACTCCCCCGAATTTAAAATATAAACAATGTAATAATTAAGGGTATAAATTGATTTATGCTGTAACTAATTAAATGTGTATGGTATCTTCTAACATCAAGAAACGCATTTTAATATAGATATGTACATTTAAACCTTGAGAGATAGATTATAGTAAACTTTAGTACAAAGTATGAATTGCTGAACTCCAATGACTACTATTTGTCCGTTACAACTAAAGTTTCAATCTATCTCTTTCTTTTTGTGTTTAAAACACGACTTTGTAGTAAATATTGAACATCATATTTATTAGCAAGTTCTGCTAAAAAATCTAATAAAGTTTGGGTGTCGATTTTACCATTAATAAAATCAGCTTTAAGTAATTTTGAGTGTTGTCTTTCTTCTTCATTCGCACATTTTTTAAAATATCCCCACATATGATCAAAAGCATTACATACACTTCCTATACTCGGTTCAATTAACAAAGCATCATCAATCATTTGTTGGACTTGATGAAGTGATAAATCCGTTTTTAAAGCATTCCTTATCATTTGGTAAGACTGTTGACTGTGTAACAATACATGATATTTTTCCTCACGCCAAAGCTGTTCGATATGGCCACGTTCTTTCATAAAATTACCTCCGATAATTAATGTTAATATACATGCATGTAGTATAGCAATAAAAATGAATGCGCTATCAAAAGTGATGCAAGTGTTTATATAAAATGATAATAGAGTGTTGCAAATATTTTTGGAACCGGTTACAATAAAGTGGAATAAATGGAACCGGTTCTAATTAGGAGGCTAAATATATGAATTATAAGCAATCCGCAGAAGATATTTTGAACGCGATAGGCGGAGAAGAGAATTTAGATGCAATGGCGCATTGTGCAACGAGACTACGATTAGTTTTAAATGATGAAAGTTTAGTAAATGAAGAGGCGCTAAACAATATGGATGTAGTTAAAGGGACATTTTCTACTGGGGGACAATACCAAATTATTATTGGGTCTGGTACAGTCAATAAAGTATTTAGTGAACTGGAAAAATTAACTGGAAAAGAAGCATCGACCACTTCGGAAGTCAAAGCACAATCTGCTAAAAATATGAATCCGTTACAGCGATTTGTAAAAATGCTGTCAGATATCTTTGTTCCGATTATACCAGCCATCGTTGCTGGTGGTTTATTAATGGGGTTAAATAACATTTTGACTGCGAAAGATTTATTCTTTTCAGGTAAATCATTGATAGATGTATATAGTCAATTTGCTGGATTAGCTGAAATGATAAATGTTTTTGCGAATGCACCATTTACATTATTACCAATTTTAA
Source organism: Staphylococcus sp. GDB20D11A (assembly GCF_016893255.1). Lineage (NCBI taxonomy): Bacteria > Bacillati > Bacillota > Bacilli > Caryophanales > Staphylococcaceae > Staphylococcus > Staphylococcus sp. GDB20D11A. Next base: position 198,486 of record NZ_JAFEPJ010000003.1, on the reverse strand, counting down.
TTGGATTTAGTGCAGCAAAACGTTTTGGTGGCAATCCGTTTTTAGGTGCTGCATTAGGTATGATATTGGTTCATCCATCGCTAATGAGCGCATACGATTTCCCAAAAGCAGTTGAAGCAGGTAAGGCTATTCCATATTGGGATGTATTTGGTTTGCATATTAATCAAGTAGGTTATCAAGGACAAGTGTTACCTATGCTTGTAGCAGCTTATATCTTAGCCTCAATTGAAAAAGGGTTACGCAAAGTTATTCCAACGGTGTTAGATAATTTGTTAACACCATTGTTATCTATTTTTATAACAGCATTTTTAACATTTTCATTTGTAGGTCCAATCACTCGACAATTAGGTTACTGGTTATCAGATGGTTTAACATGGCTTTATGAATTTGGTAGTGCAATTGGTGGATTAATATTCGGATTATTGTATGCTCCGATTGTTATTACAGGTATGCATCATAGCTTTATAGCTGTAGAAACGACATTAATTGCAGATGCCACTAAAACGGGTGGATCATTTATATTCCCGATTGCGACAATGTCTAATGTTGCACAAGGTGGTGCAGCAATTGCAGCGTTCTTTATTATTAAACAAAATAAGAAGTTAAAAGGTGTGGCATCTGCCGCAGGTATTTCAGCATTACTTGGTATTACAGAACCGGCTATGTTTGGTGTTAACTTAAAACTAAGATATCCATTTATTGGTGCTATCGTTGGATCAGGTATTGGTTCAGCATATATTGCTTTCTTCAAGGTTAAAGCAATCGCATTAGGAACTGCTGGATTGCCAGGATTTATTTCAATCAATCCAGTACATGCAGGATGGTTACACTACTTTGTTAGTATGACAATATCATTCATCGTTGCTATAACAGTTACTTTAATTTTATCGAAAAGAAAAGCAAATAAAGAAGTTGTAGAATAAAAAAAGAGGTATGACAGTAATCAAAGTATCAGTCATTGCAAATGCAATAGGATGAAACTTTAAGCTGTCATACCTTTTAATTTAGTTATAATTTCTGTTTTCGCCATAAGAAAATACTAACAATTACGACAAGAATTAATGAAATACCTACCACAATAATCCAAGATATATAACTATGGTCATCAATTGGCAACGGCACATTCATACCGAAGAAACTAAATACGAGCGTTGGTAACGTTAATAGTACCGTGAAAAGTGTTAATGTCTTCATAATCGTATTCATATCATTAGATAATAAGGAAGCGTATGATGTTGTGATACTTTCTAAGATACGTTGATGTAATTCTGTTGTTTCGATGGCTTGGTTATTTTCAATGATTAAATCTTCTAGTAATTCTTCATCTTCTTCAAAACGTTTAATTGCAGGTAAACGGAATAACTTTTTAATAATTGTATCGTTACCTTTTAAGGCAGCTAAAAAGTATACTAAACTTTTTTCAACTTCCATTAATTTGAAAAGTTGTTTGTTAGTAATGTTATTTTTTAGTTCTTTCTCAATACGAATTCTACTTTTATTAAGTAATCGTAAGTTACGATTATAATGGTCGGCAATAGTAGTTAAAATTTCTAATGCAAATCTGCTGTGAAATTTTAAATTAATATCACGCTTAGGTAAATTTTCTAAAAATTCATTTTCAGCGTCACAAACTGTTACGATAATGCCGTTGCCAATAATAATGCCTAATGGAATCGTTACAAAAGATAGAACGCTACGATTAGTTGAATTGACGATAGGTAAATCAATAATGATTAATGAGTAACCAGTATCTTCGTCATATTCAATACGGGAACTTTCTTCTGAGTCCAAAGGGTCACGTATAAAGTCTTCAGGTATATTATATTGTTCCATAAGATTTTCAATTTCTTCTCGGTCTGGTTCTACTACATTAATCCATGACGCTGTATGATCTAATGGTGTTTTTATAATATGTTTATCTATATCTTCAGAATGTCTGAATGAAGTAATCATGATATATAGTTCCTTTCTAAAGGATTTAGGAAAAGCGAGTATTACTTAAGTTAGTGAATCAAGGTTTGATTTATGCAAACGGTTTTCTGCCATTATTCTTAATGGACCATTAAAAACAATATTATGCACATGTTTAGCTAATTCATCAACTGAAATGGGCTGTTTGTCCATTACCCAGTATTTAATAATTGAAATTGTTGCTCCGGAAACGTAACTGTAAAAATACATCTCTGGAATGCCTCCGATAGAATGATTGATACTAATATAACGTTGCATATTATTTTTAATATGTTCGTTGATTTTCAATTCTAATTGACTCGTGCGTTCCAATTGTAAAATAGTATGATAAAACTCTAAATTATCATGAATATGCTGGAAAATATTTTTGAGTATATTATTTACAAAAGTATTAGCAATGTCTTCAATTGAAGAACCGCGTAACAAATCAAATTGAGTATATGTCGTTAGTTCTGAAATATACTCATCTTCCATATCTGCGAGTAACATATATTTATCCTCGTAATGTAAGTAAAATGTCCCTCTATTGATATCAGCGCGTGTTGTTATGTCGCGAATGGTAATCTTTTCTAAATCTTTTTCTTGTAGTAATTTAGTGAACGCTTGTTTAATGGAGGACTTTGTCTTTCTAATTCGCCTATCTTCTTTCAAAAATAAATCAACCTCCTTGTGTTATTGAACAATGTGGGTGTATATGTCTATTAATAAACGTATTGATGAACATTGTGTATTGTTTATTCCCACTTACATATTATAATAGACAACATGCAAAATATTCAACACATTGTCTAATAAGGAGGTAATTAATAAAATGAATATATTTAAAAATAAATTATTATGGATTGCACCAATAGCAACTATGATTATCTTGGTAATTTTTTCTTTAGCTTTTTATCCTGCATATAATCCTAAACCAAAAGATTTACCAATTGGTATATTAAATGAGGATAAAGGTACAACGATTCAAGATAAAAATGTTAACATTGGTAAAAAATTAGAGGATAAATTATTAGATAGTGATTCTAATAAAATTAAATGGGTTAAGGTTGATAGTGAAAAAGATCTTGAAAAAGATTTGAAAGATCAAAAAATCTTTGGAGTAGCTATTATTGATAAAGACTTTTCAAAAGATGCTATGAGTAAAACACAAAAAGTAGTTATGGATAGCAAAAAAGAAGAAATGCAACAAAAAGTTGCTTCAGGTGAAATTCCGCCACAAGTAGTTCAACAAATGAAACAAAAAATGGGGAATCAACAAGTAGAGGTTAAGCAGGCTAAATTTAAAACGATTGTAAGTGAAGGATCAAGCTTACAAGGTTCACAAATTGCATCAGCTGTGTTAACTGGTATGGGTGATAATATTAATGCTCAAATTACGAAGCAAAGTTTGGAAACATTAACGAGTCAAAATGTTAAAGTCAATGCCGCGGACATCAATGGTTTGACGAATCCAGTAAAAGTGGATAATGAAAAACTTAATAAAGTTAAAGATCACCAAGCAGGTGGTAATGCACCATTCCTAATGTTTATGCCAATTTGGATAGGTTCAATCGTAACGTCTATCTTATTGTTCTTTGCATTTAGAACTAGTAACAATATCGTCGTGCAACATCGTATCATTGCTTCAATTGGACAAATGATATTTGCAGTTGTTGCAGCATTTGCAGGTAGCTTCGTTTATATTTATTTCATGCAAGGCGTTCAAGGATTTGATTTTGACCATCCAAATCGTATCGCGATTTTTGTAGCACTTGCGATTCTTGGTTTCGTGGGCCTTATTTTAGGTGTTATGGTATGGCTAGGTATGAAGTCAATTCCAATTTTCTTCATTTTAATGTTCTTTAGTATGCAACTTGTAACGTTACCTAAACAAATGTTGCCTGAAAGTTATCAAAAATATGTATATGATTGGAATCCATTCACACACTATGCAACAAGTGTAAGAGAACTATTATACTTGAATCATCATATTGAATTAAATAGTACAATGTGGATGTTTATAGGGTTTATGATTTTTGGCGCTGTATCAAGTTTAGTTTCAGCTATTGTTAGAAAACATAGCACAAAACGTACTGAAGTGCCGTCATAATTTAATAAATAGGAATATAGCTATACAAGACGTTTGTAGCGAGCGTCATGGTATAGCTATTTTATTTGTATAGCACTTGATGTAAAGTTATTTTAGCTGTCATACTATGTGCTAAACCAAATTCAGTTGTGTCATATCTTCGCTTTTTTGTCACTGTTATAATAGGTATAATCGGATATAATGAAAAGGTGAGGGAGGATTCAAAATGCGTAGGTTATTATATTCATTTCTTTTTTATATGATCATAGGTTTATTTAGTGGCTTTTTCTATAGAGAGCTAACAAAAGCATATGATTTTACTGGTACAACACAATTATCACTTGTACACACACATACACTTATTTTAGGTATGTTTATGTTTTTAATATTATTACCATTGGAGAAGTTATTTAAATTATCAAGTTACTACTTATTTAACTGGTTCTTCTATGTATATAACATAGGTGTTATCGTTACTATAGGTATGATGGTGACAAAAGGATTCTTCCAAGTCACTGGTAAATCATACTCTCCAGAAGCATTTGCAGGCTTTGCAGGTATTGGGCACACAGGTATGCTTGCAGGTTTATTGTTGCTATTTTTCCTTTTAAGACAAGCAATTCTTAAAGAACCACGTGATGAGTCTTTTAAAAAATAATATAACTAGAACTAAAAAATATACACATCTTTCAAAGGAACATTGTTGTTTCGTACTTTGAAAGGTGTGTTTTTATATTGTGATGGGATAGTTATTGATAATTCATGGCTAACTATGCGATTTATTTTAACAATATAAATATTAATAGTATAATGTCTTTAAATGATAATAATTATCAATTTGAGCGCGTTAATGAAAGAAATGAATATAGAGAGTCATAGGAGGCACATAATGAAAGACGTTACAATCATTGGTGGCGGTCCGTCTGGTTTGTATGCAAGCTTTTATGCTGGATTGCGAGATATGTCTGTAAGATTAATAGATGTTCAATCTGAATTAGGGGGTAAGATGAGAATTTACCCTGAAAAAATTATTTGGGATATTGGCGGCATTGCGCCAAAACCTTGTCATGAAATTTTAAAAGATACAATTAAGCAAGGATTATATTTTAAACCGGAAGTTCATTTGAATGAACGTGTGGTAGATATTAGGAAAAAGGCAGAACGTCATTTCGAAGTTGAAACAGAAGCGGGAGAAATATATACATCGAAAGCAGTTATCATTGCTATTGGTGCGGGTATTATTAATCCAAAACAATTAGATGTTAAAGGTGTAGAGAGATATCAATTAACTAATTTACATTATGTTGTACAAAGTTACAGACGTTTCAAAGATAAAGATGTATTAATATCAGGTGGAGGAAATACAGCATTAGATTGGGCGCATGATATTGCCAAGATTGCTAAAAGCGTGACAGTTGTTTATCGAAAAGAAGATGTAAGTGGTCATGAAGCGATGAAAACGCTGGTGACAGATTTAAATGTGAAACTATGCCCGAAAACACGTATTAAATACTTGGTCGGCAATGATGATGAAACGCATATAAGTGAAGTTGTTTTGGAACATGTTGAAAGTGGTGATACGCATACAGTTAAATTTGACGATGTCATTATTAGTCATGGTTTTGATCGTTGTAATACATTATTAAGTGAAACATCTTCAAAGCTAGATATGCATGATGATTGTCGTGTTAAAGGATTTGGAAATACGACAACAAGTATACCTGGTATCTATGCGTGTGGAGATATTGTTTATCATGATGCAAAATCACATCTAATTGCAAGTGCATTTAGTGATGGTGCAAATGCAGCGAACCTTGCTAAAACATATATCCAACCAGATGCGAATGCAGAGGGTTATGTTTCAAGTCATCATGAAGTGTTTAAAGAAGCGAATAAGACTATTGTAAATAAACATTTATACTAGGTTGATATATTGTGTGATGAAAAGTGGGGTAAATAATGGTTAAAGTGACATATGATATTCCGACTTGCGAGGATTATTGTGCATTAAGGATTAATGCAGGTATGAGTCCAAAGACGCGCGAAGCAGCTGAAAAAGGATTACCTAATGCCTTATTTACAGTAACCTTGTATGATAAAGATCGGTTAATTGGTATGGGTAGAGTGATTGGCGATGGAGGAACTGTTTTTCAAATTGTTGATATTGCAGTTTTGAAAAGTTACCAAGGTCAAGGTTACGGCAGTCAAATTATGGAACATATTATGAAGTATATTAAAAATGTATCTGTCGAAAGTGCATACGTTAGTCTGATCGCAGACTACCCGGCGGATAAATTGTATGCAAAATTTGGATTTATGCCTACGGAACCAGATTCAGGTGGAATGTATATTAAATACTAAATTAAAAAAGACATCTCGCATAACGGGATGTCTTTTTCATGAATACTATTTATCTACACCGAAATCGATAACAATGCGGCCTTTATTTTCATGTTTAATTACTTTGTTAAGTTGTTCTGGAAGTTCATCAAATGTAATAACTTGCTTGATCTCATGTAAATTTTCAGGCTTTAAATCTTTTGCGAGACGACGCCAAACGCGCTGTCTTAATTTCATAGCAGTAAATACTGAGTCAATTCCTAAAATGTTTACACCTCTTAAAATGTGAGGGAATACAGAATTAGTATAAGTATTACCGGCAGTCATACCAATAACTGCAATTGATCCACTATGATTTAAACGTTTTGTAACATAATTAATACCTTCGCCACCAACAGGGTCTACACAAGCTTGCCAAGTTGATGATGCGAGTGGCTTTTTATGATCATCTTCAACAGGAAGTCGATCGATAACTTCTTTGGCACCAAGTTCAAGTAATTGATCGCTAACATCTTGTTTACCTGTACTTGCGATAACTTTATAACCAAGTTCATTAAGCATGAGTACTGCTAAAGTACCGACACCACCTGAAGCACCGCGAACGAGTACAGGACCATCTTCAATATTCATTCCAACTTTTTCAAGTCTTTCAATTGCTAAACCGGCAGTATAACCAGCTGTGCCATATATCATTGATTCTTCTAATGTTAAAGTATCAGGAAGCTTGATAATCCATTCTGATTTTACACGCGCATATTCACTAAAACCGCCATAATGGCTAACACCTAGGTCATAACTCGTTACAATTACTTGTTCTCCTTTTTCAAAGCCTGGTGCTTCGGATTCAACAATTGTACCAGCTAAATCTATTCCTGGAATCATAGGATACGATTTTACGACTGCATTATGATCTTGAGTCGCTAAAGCATCTTTATAATTTATACCAGAGTAATGTACTTTAATCAGCACATCTCCTTTAGGTAAATCAGTAGGCGATAATTGTTTGAAAGTTGGTGTCACTTTACCGCTCTCATCTTTATCAATTACAAACGCTTTAAATGTTTCTATCACAACGATACATCCTCTCTTTTTCTCTTTTGAAAATACGGCCATTTTACTGGAATAAATGTATCATTTATTGATGTTACACACAATCAATACAATTTGTAATTGATTTGTGTTAATGTATTTTTAAATAGTTTTGGCTGAAAAATTAAGTAATATTTTGATTCGATCACTGTTTATTGGAGGATTTATATGGCTGGGATAATCAAAGAGATTTCAAAACAAGATGCTAGTGAATTAGTTGAATTAGCAACTAGAACATTTTATGACACGTTTGGTTCTTACTATGATGACAAAGATTTTGATCAATTTTTTAAAGACAATTATACTGTAGAAAAATTTACACAAGAGATTAACCATGTAGATTCATTTCATTATTTTTATCAAGAAGATGGTGCGAATGTTGGTTATATAAAGATGAATATTAATAGTGCTCAAACTGAAGAAATGGGGGAGACCTATTTAGAAGTGCAGCGCATATACTTTTTGAAAGACTTTCAAGGTGGCGGAAGAGGTTCACAATTGATAGAATTGGCCGAAAAAATTGCACAAGAACATAATAAACATAAAATTTGGCTAGGAGTTTGGGAGCATAATCCTCGTGCTCAAGCATTTTATAAACGTCATGGATTTAAAGTGGTTGGTGAACATCATTTTCAAACAGGTGATGTAACGGATACAGATTTAATTATGGAAAAAGAGTTATAATGATTGTTTTTACAGCAGATAAAATGAAATCATAGTAATAAATATTCTGTATACCTTGAAATGCTAAATGCGTAATGAAGTGTTAAAGTAAAATAATTAAATTTATAGAAAACATAAAATTCACAAAAATTAAATAATAATGAACAAAAATTAGGGTATAATAAAAAGAACCTTAGATTGTAGTTATGGGTATTGTGATAATTCAAATCATATTAATGTTGACGTCTTTGGTAACAAGCCATGAAATGATACACATGGTAGATATGTATTTCAAGCTTATTCAATGAATATCGAATTATAGGAGGAGATATGTATGAAAAGATTAGTTACAGGGTTACTAGCATTATCATTATTTTTAGCTGCATGTGGTCAAGATAGTGACCAACAAAAAGACAGTAATAAAGAAAAAGATGATAAAGCGAAAACTGAACAACAAGATAAAAAAACAAATGATTCATCTAAAGATAAGAAAGATAATAAAGATGATAGTAAAGACGTAAACAAAGATAATAAAGATAATAGTGCAAACGATAACCAGCAACAATCTAATTCAAATGCAACAAACAATGACCAAAACCAAACAAATAATAACCAATCAAGTAATAATCAAGCGAATAATAATCAAAAATCAAGTTACGTTGCACCATATTATGGACAAAATGCCGCGCCGGTTGCACGTCAAATTTATCCGTTTAATGGAAATAAAACTCAAGCTTTACAGCAATTGCCAAATTTCCAAACAGCTTTAAATGCTGCTAATAATGAAGCAAATAAATTTGGTAGTAATAATAAAGTGTATAATGATTATTCTATTGAAGAACATAATGGCAACTATAAGTATGTGTTTAGTTTTAAAGACCCAAATGCAAATGGAAAATATTCAATTGTAACGGTTGATTATACTGGACAAGCAATGGTTACTGATCCAAACTACCAACAATAATGTTAATATAACTATGATGCAAGTTAAAAAATTAAAACGGTAAACTCTATAATATGAATTAGGGTTTACCGTTTTTGCGTATTTTAAAGTATAAAGGTTTACGTTCTATAGTACTTTTAAACCTCATTCACAGCCACTGAGGAATTTAAACACTATTGATTAGATGTCATCTTAGACAATATAAGTTGTGAAATAGATTCTAATGGTTGTTCTTTATGTTGTATTTGTGGATATTTAATCACTGGTATTGCCTGGGAAATTAAATTATTAATTAATAATTGTCGGTCTGTATACCAAATTTTTGATAGATGACGCCAAATATCTTCGTTAACACCTTGAGACTCAATATATTGACTGTGATTTGGAGTGTATAATGCTACTGTTTTGTCTATAGCCATCGCATCAAATATTATATTTGAGTAATCAGTGATAACGACATCAGACATTAGAATTAAGTCTTGAGCACTAAGATACTTTGGTGCAACAAGCGCCTCTTCTGGTAACATCGTTTCATCAACACCCTGAACCACAACATGATAGGCTTTGAATAAAGCATCTGATAGTGGTAATTGTTGCGCACTCACTAATCCAATAGGTGCGTATAATAAAACTGGTTTTTGATCATTTATTTTAAACGATTTCTTATACTGTTGTTGAGTATTACTTTCGTTACGCTTTTGTAGTAAATATTGGTGTTTAGGATTACCATAAGCCAATACATTTGCTTGGTGACTAGGAAAAGCCGTTTGATAAAAGTGGCTAATATCATCAGCAGAATGTATAACATAATCGAATTGCAACCAGCGATTATACCTTTTAGCACGATAAAAAGGTGTTTCTATATTTTTAATAGGTTCTTTACTATCTAAAAATAATTGCATTATTGGTGTGCCTTGATGTAATTGAATTAAAGTACCGTTTGGTTGTAACGTTTCAGGTATATCATTTTCAACTAAAACTACGCGTGCGCTGTTAATTAATTCGTCAGCTTTTTCAGACCTAGGTGATATGAAATGTGGTCCGCGACGATCGTCAGTAACAAAATAACAGGCAGTCATTGGATTATGTTTAACGAAGTAAGTAAATAAATATTTTGAATTACCTATATATTGATGATGATCACCGATAAAAACGATGTGATCTTTTAAAACGTTTGGTTGCTTCGTATACAAGCCGAAGTTTTGTAATTGTTTGTTATCAGCACGTTGCTTTGCTATTTTATATAACCATTTAGGTAGCATAAACTTGGTAGAATACAACCAATTATCTGGCGAATTAAGTTGTTCTGAATCCTCGATAAAAAGGTTGCGAAAAGGTATAGGATGATGATCAATATAAGCCATTTTATTCAAATAAAACTGAGACATCATATCAAAATCTTCAATAGTTTTAATAGTTTCCCATATTGAAGCACTTGTTGCTAAAGGGGCTTTAAAATCAAAAACGACATGACCATCGATTGATAAATCACCTTTCAGAAGTGTCAATAAAGCTAAATCGAAAATCGTTTCTACAGAGTAATAATGTATTAAATCAAGAGTCTGTTGAATCGCATATATCAGGTTAGGATAATAATTATTGTTTTGAGCCCAATCGGCAATGTTGATCGATGATTGACCGAAATAGTGACAATCATTTTTGTATTGTCCATCAACAGTATAATCAACCACGATAGACTTAGGATATAATTGAACCGCATCTAACATAGATTGATAAATCATTATCTCATTGGCGTATGGAACGACATGTGTATAACCTTCAGACTGAGCTTTCATTAATTGAGATTCAAACTTTTGCATATTAGAAACATTTATCTGTTTAATCATTGCTATAACTTCCATTTCTCATCGTAGTATCTTCCTTATTTTAGCACGGTCTTATGTAAAATTCATGAATAGTATAAGTTACTTCATTACATTAAGTACAATTCATTTTGATGAACAGATTTAAAATGAAAAATAAAACAATTAAATAGGAAAGTGATATTGTTAATAGTCTGAAAAAATGGTATATTTTAATTGTGAAAAAAATCACATTAATCTCACTGTTCTGTAAAATGTTATCGATAACAAAATGCTATAGCCAGAGCATGATTTTAATGAAGCAATTACACTACTACTTTATGGAAAGAAGAGTCAGCCTATGTTAGTAAATACGTTTAACCCATTTGATAATTTATTATTATCGTCTTTAATTGCAGCAATACCGATTGTACTGTTTTTACTTTGTTTAACTGTTTTTAAAATGAAAGGTATTTATGCAGCCATTACAACACTTGTTGTAACATTACTAATTGCAATACCATTTTTCAAATTGCCAGTTGGTATCGCTTCTGGTGCAGTAGTCGAAGGTTTCTTCCAAGGTATCATTCCGATTGGCTATATCGTTATGATGGCAGTATTGTTATACAAAATTACTGTTGAATCTGGACAATTTTTAACAATTCAAGATAGTATTACAAATATTTCACAAGACCAACGTATTCAAGTTTTACTTATTGGATTTGCATTCAACGCATTTTTAGAAGGTGCAGCAGGATTTGGTGTACCAATTGCAATTTGTGCACTTTTATTAACACAATTAGGATTTAATCCATTAAAAGCTGCGATGTTATGTTTAGTCGCAAATGCAGCGTCTGGTGCTTTTGGTGCGATTGGTATCCCTGTAGGTGTTGTAGAAACGTTGAAATTACCTGGAGATGTTTCAGTATTAGGTGTTTCTCAATCAGCAACTTTAACATTGGCAATCATAAATTTCATTATTCCATTCTTACTTATCTTTATTATTGATGGTTTTAGAGGTGTTAAAGAAACATTACCAGCAATTTTAGTAGTTTCAATCACTTATACACTTACTCAAGGATTATTAACTGTATTCAGTGGACCTGAATTAGCAGATATTATTCCACCGTTATTAACAATGTTAGCATTAGCAGTATTTTCTAAAAAATTCCAACCAAAACACATTTATCGTGTTAATAAAGATGAAGAAATTGAACCTGCAAAAGCACATTCTGCAAAAGCAGTATTACATGCATGGAGTCCGTTCATTGTATTAACAGTCATTGTAATGATTTGGAGTGCGCCATTCTTTAAAAACTTATTCTTACCAAATGGTGCTTTATCATCATTAGTATTTAAATTCAACTTACCTGGAACAGTCAGCGAAGTTACGCATAAACCATTAGTATTGACTTTAAATATTATTGGACAAACAGGTACAGCTATTTTATTAACTATTATTATTACAATTTTAATGTCTAAAAAGGTTAACTTTAAAGATGCAGGTAGATTATTCGGTGTTACATTTAAAGAATTATGGTTACCAGTTCTTACAATTTGTTTCATCTTAGCAATTTCTAAAATCACAACTTATGGTGGTTTAAGTGCAGCAATGGGTCAAGGTATTGCTAAAGCAGGTAATGTCTTCCCAGTTCTATCACCAATCTTAGGTTGGATAGGTGTGTTTATGACAGGATCAGTTGTAAATAACAACTCATTATTTGCACCAATTCAAGCTTCTGTTGCACAACAAATTGGAACAAGTGGTTCACTTCTTGTATCTGCTAATACAGTTGGTGGTGTAGCGGCAAAACTGATTTCACCACAATCAATTGCAATTGCAACTGCAGCAGTAAAACAAGTTGGTAAGGAATCAGAATTATTAAAAATGACATTGAAATACAGTGTATGTTTACTAATATTCATCTGTATTTGGACTTTCATCTTGTCATTACTATAAATAAACGTATTTCAAAATATAAATATACAGAGGGTGAGATGTTTTCTAACATCTCATCTTTTTTTAATGGATCATTAATGAAAGAAGTTTGACATTATAATAATGGTAGCGCTTTATGTTAAAATGAAGAGTGAGTAATCAGCAATCAAATTAAATTGGTTGATAGCTGTTAAGGTTTGTGGTTTTGTCTTTGTGCTATCGCACATAAAGTATATAATTAAAGTAGTTTCGTTATTATAAAATATTTATATACATAGTAGATAGTAATAGAGCATCACCATGGGAACCTGTTGAGACACTTATTGATTCAAAGTGGTATTAATATGTCGTATTTCTCGAACGTTCCATTATTCATTTTAAAAAGGGGGACTGTATTTGTTATGACAACACAACATAGCAAAACAGATGTCATCTTAATTGGTGGCGGTATTATGAGTGCAACATTAGGAACTTTACTTAAAGAATTATCACCTGAGAAAAATATTAAAGTGTTTGAAAAATTAGCACAACCTGGCGAAGAGAGTTCAAATGTATGGAATAATGCCGGTACAGGGCATTCAGCACTTTGCGAGTTGAACTATACAAAAGAAGGTAAGGATGGCACAGTTGATTGTAGTAAAGCAATTAAGATAAATGAGCAGTACCAAATTTCAAAACAGTTTTGGGCATATTTAGTTAAAACAGGACAATTAGATAACCCAGATCGCTTTATTCAAGCGGTGCCACACATGAGTTTCGTCATTGGCGAAGATAATGTAGCTTTTATAAAAAGTCGTGTTGCAACGTTAAAGAAAAGTGTTTTATTCGAAAAAATGAAATTATCGCAAGATGAAGAAGAAATGAAATCTTGGGTACCGTTAATGATTGAAGGTCGTAAGTCTGATGAACCAATTGCTTTAACTTATGATGAAACTGGTACAGATGTTAATTTTGGTGCGTTAACTGCAAAGTTATTTAATAATTTAGAACAACGTGGTGTGGGAATTCAATATAAGCAGAATGTATTAGACATCAAGAAACAGAAATCTGGGGCATGGCTAGTTAAAGTTAAAGATTTAGAAACTAACGAAACGACAACATACGAATCTGATTTTGTATTTATTGGTGCTGGTGGTGCGAGTTTGCCATTACTCCAAAAGACTGGAATTAAACAATCAAAACATATTGGTGGTTTCCCGGTAAGTGGATTATTCCTGCGCTGTACAAATCAAGAAGTGATTGATCGTCATCATGCTAAAGTGTACGGAAAAGCAGCAGTGGGTGCGCCACCAATGTCAGTGCCGCACTTAGATACACGTTTTGTAGACGGCAAGCGTTCATTGTTATTTGGTCCATTTGCAGGTTTCTCACCTAAATTTTTAAAAACAGGTTCACATATGGATTTAATTAAATCGGTTAAACCAAATAATATCGTGACGATGTTATCTGCAGGTATCAAAGAAATGAGTCTTACGAAGTATTTAGTGTCACAATTGATGTTATCTAATGATGAGCGTATGGATGATTTAAGAGTCTTTTTCCCAAATGCTAAAAATGAAGATTGGGAAGTGATTACAGCAGGGCAACGTGTCCAAGTAATCAAGGATACTGAGGATTCTAAAGGTAACTTACAATTTGGTACCGAAGTCATTACGTCAGATGATGGCACATTAGCTGCATTACTTGGTGCATCACCTGGTGCGTCAACAGCTGTAGATATTATGTTTGATGTTTTACAGCGATGCTATCGTGATGAATTCAAAGGGTGGGAACCAAAGATTAAAGAAATGGTGCCGTCATTTGGTTATCGCTTAACAGATCATGAGGATTTATATCACAAAATTAATGAAGAAGTAACTAAGTATTTACAAGTTAAATAATAAACGAATCGGTAATGTCTTTTTTAATGTGATAGACATTACCGTTTTTTTAGTGGTTGTTTTTATTATCAGTGCTTTATATTTAGAAGCTTATCTTGATTGAAGTCATTTAAAAGTTTTGGAGAATTTATACCTGTCTGTATCGTTTTAAACCAACAATATTTAAGATAATAAAGGCCATGATAAAAATCATTAGAATTAGTAAATCGAACCATATATTACTCCAACCTTGCCCCTTAATCATAACATTGGTTAAAGCATCACCAGCATATCTGAGGGGGAAGATATAGCCAATGTTACCTAGCCAATCAGGCATATTTTCAAGTGGGAAAATTCCTGAAAAGAATACCTGAGGTACAGCAACTAGTGGAATAAATTGAATCATTTGAAACTCAGAATTAGCAAACGTTGAAATGAAAATTCCCATAGATAATGCTGTAATAGCTAAACAAATATTAATCAAAATTACATACCATAAGCTACCTGCTAAATTAATGTTCAATAAATATATTGAAAATAGGACTATGATTAATGTTTGAATGATTGCGAATATACCATAGCCAATCAGATAACCAAGGACGATTTCACTTCGACGAATTGAAGTTGATAATACACGTTCTAACGTACCTGTTGTACGTTCACGTAATAAAGCTATACCTGATATTAGAAATACAAATAAAAATACAAAGAAGCCCATTAGTATTGGAAACATTTTATCGAAATAAGTACTATCAGAATTACCGTATAAATAGGAATGTGAAATCTTAATATCTTGTTTGTTTGGTGCTTTCATTGTCGGAGGTGCTTTTTCAATTAGATGCTTTATACTGCTTATTTTATCTTGTTGTATAGCTTTGCCAATCATTTGTTTGATCATATTAGATTTGTTAGGGTCTTCATTTGTATAAATGACATGCAATGTTTGATTTTCTTGGTAAATATAACCATCAAGATGATTATTCTCGATTTTAGATTTGATATTTTCATGAGAATGGAACGTTTGAGTTTTTATGTCGGATGATGGCAATTGTTTTGTTATATTTGATGAAACAGATGTATCGATACCGATTTTTAAATCGTTTTCATCACCGTTAAAAATAAAATACATAAGTGTCAATATTAAAATTGGTGCTAGAAACATTAGCGCAAGTGTACGTTTATCACGTAACATTTCTTTTAATATTCGTCTAACAATAGCTAAAATTTTCATGATTGACGAACCTCCTCAGCTTTAATAAATACCGCTTCAATTGTATCTACATTAAATCTTTGTTTTAAATTGGTTGGCGTATCTATAGCAAATATTCTTCCGTCGACAATAAGTCCAACTTTATCGCAACGTTCCGCCTCATCCATAACATGTGTTGTGATGACGACACTCTTTCCGTTTTTGGTCATTTGCTTGAATTGTTGCCATATTTGTTGGCGCAATTTAGGGTCAATGCCTACAGTTGGTTCATCTAATATGATTAATTCCGGTTCGGCCAACAATGTTATTGCTAAAGATAATCGGCGTTTCATGCCTCCTGAAAACTGTGCAACTTTTTTATTTAACGCTTGCTCTAAATTCACTAGAACGATATGTTTTTCAATATTATCTTTTAATACATTTCCTTTCAGTCCTGACAAACGACCGTAAAACTCTAGGTTTTCATAAGCAGTTAAGTTTTCGTATAATGCATCAGTTTGCCCCATATAGCCTAATCGATTTAAAGCTTTGCGATTAGGCATCTTATGTGCGAAAATTTCTGCAGATCCAGAATCTATCTTTTCCATACCTAGTAAACACTTTATTGTTGTTGTTTTACCAGAACCACTAGGACCTATTAACCCTAGAAGTTCACCTTTATTGATTGACATACTAATTTCGTTTAATACGTGATGCTTATTATACGTTTTTTCAACTTTATCCAACTTCGCGATAGTTGCGTCCATGACAACCCCTCCTAAATTGAGATACATTTCACTTTATTTATATATCATCTTAAGCGTATATTAAGATTGCGAATAAAATATTAATAGATAGTGAACATATTTTCTTTTAGTGTTCAGAAAAAAGGTGGGGCATATGGATCAAACAGCTTTTACGGATAGTCGTGTTACGAAAACGATAAATCGCATACATGATGGAATGGTAAATCTATTAAAAACGAAGGCATATAATGATATAACTGTTAAAGATATATGTGAAAAGGGTCAAATAAGTCGGACAACCTTTTATACACATTACAAAACTAAAGATGATTTTATATACAGCTATCTTAATACATTGTTAAAAGAAGCAAAAAAGAAATTTCTTAAAAGTGAAACTCTGACACAAGCAATATTTTTAAAAAAGATGATTTATTTTTGGCTAAGCGAAGGTCAACTCATTTTAATGTTATTAGGTGATGAGAGTGCTTATAAATTACATCAAGTCATAAAAAAATCACTACAACAACGTATCGAAATTAATGTTGTACCAGTATTAAATACAAAAATGTTAACGACGAAGGAAAAGTATTTTTTACTTATTTTTATGAGTAATGCAATCATTGGTGTGTTGCAAGATTGGGTCAAACGAGGATATAAAGAAAGTCCTAAAGAAGTAGCAGAAATTATGAATAAAATATTTGAAAATGCATTTCGTTAGGTTTTTATCATGATAAGTTGATGTCGTAAAGGACAGTTGCAGTTACAATTCAATTTGAAAATAGTAAAAAGATATTATTCAGTTCATGCATATTTAAAATAAATACGACATAAAGCTATACATTGCAGAAGAGACTACTTTAATGCAATGTATAGCTTTTATAATTTTAATAAAAATCATTTTAATTGTTTCAGTTGCTCGTTAATAGTGTCTACGTAGTTCTTGTTTCTAAAGAATTGAATAATCCAAATCAATGTGTAAACCACAATAAAGATAATTGTAAATATGATTAGGTAATTTATTGTTAGTGGAAACCAACCGGCAAGTATTGCTAAAGGTAAGAATCCGACATACGTTGTTATGAAATGCACTATAGTTGCTTTAGTAATGCCCCAATCTGTGTATTTAAAGATAAAATCTCCAAGGAAAAAGACGACGCCTATGAGTAACCATAAAATGATAGAAATCAACATTACGGTAGTTTCTGTGAAATGCGTATAATACAATATGCCAATAGTTGATTGTGGGTTCAGTGGATAATATTTGCCGTCTGCAAATAACATACTAAAGAACAGTGAAAGGGTCAAACCAATGATTAAGCTAATGAATAATGAGTTTTTCAAATTTTTCATATTGATAAGCGCTCCTTTATAGATTTTAAATAACGTCTAGAAGAATAGGTGTAGTGTGCGTCTTTAAGATACATACGTATAAGTCCATTTGGCTCTAATAATAATTTTTCAATGCAATACTTGTTGACGATTTCTGATTTGGAAATGCGAATGAAATGTTGTGGTAATTGTTTTTCTAGTTCATAAAGTCGTAATTTTAGTTTGAATTTTTGATTTCTTGTAATGGCTGTTACATTTTTATTAATAACTTGGAATGTTATAACATCTGATATATGAATGATATGGATTTCTTTGTCTATGTATCCGACTAATGTATGTGATTTGTCTAAATCATTGACTGCATTAATAATACTTTGAACGTGATCATTCATTTTAGGTGCATGTATATCAATATAAGATTCCGTCTCATTTGCATTGATAAATAAATTGAGTTTCATCATAGGTTAATGCCTCCTTCAAAATTATTAAACCATAAACGACCATCGATATATTTAAAATGTGTTGAATGGTAGAAATTAAATGTTAAGTGGCTAGAAAGCGCTAATCAATATAAAAGATACCTCCTGAAATAAAAACAGAAATGTTTTTCAGGAGGTAGAGATTAATGTGAATTATTTGGCAGTGTAATAGTAAAGGTGGTTACATACTCGTTACTTTGTGTGAATTGGATTGTACCATGATGCAATTCAATGATGGATTTTGTAATTGCAAGACCTAAACCATTGCTATTATCATGTTTGCTCACTTTATAAAAACGTTCAAATAAACGTGCTTCAGCTTGTGGACTAATTGGTGAACCATCATTACTTATTGTGAAAATGATGTTGTTGTGACTATGTTGCAAAGCGATGTCAATGGCACCACCAACATCTGTATATTTAATAGCATTTATTAATAAATTACTCAATGCTTGATGTAACAAACGTTGATTTCCTAGGAAATTGATTGATTCTAGGTCAGCTAAAATGATTAACGACTTTTCATCAGCAGCAAATTGTTCATGTCGAATGATATCTTTAATGAGTTGATCGACTTGAATCTTATCATCGAATAATAAATGTTGGTGATTATCTAATTCGGATAAGAGCAACAATTCAGTTGTTAATCCGCTCAGCTGCGTTGTAATGGTATAAATATCATTTATATATTGTTGTCGTAATGTTTTATCAGAAGTTTGTTGTAACTCGCTTAATAAATGATGAATATGTGTTAATGGTGTTTTGATTTCATGAGATACATTTTGTACAAAATGCTGCCTCATTTGATCAACTTGTCCCAATGACTCTCTCATCTTATTAAAGTGATACTGTAATGTTCCAATTTCATCTTTGCGTGTTTGTTTGATAGGTGTTTCAAAATCACCATCAATTAAGCGTTCGGTCGCTAGCTTTAACTTTTTTACTGGACGAATGATTGAATAGGTTGATGCGATAACTAATGAAATCGAGATAAATAATAACAACATTAACAAGACGGCTAAGAATGTTCTAAACTCGCTAAATGTTTCTCCAATATCTGGACGCATGAATACTGCTATTGAACCGTCTTTTGTCTTAAAGTTAATACCAACAGTATTATCTGTTACATTGTCGAAAAATCCAGTTACGAATAATGCGAATGGTTTATCTTTAATACCATGGTAATCTTTATTATTTAACACGTTGTTAATAGCATTTTGTGATAAAGTATCTTCTCTAAAAGGCTCCCCATAAAATGTCTTATGCCCTTTTTGATCAACGGTCATTATTTGGTAATTCATTTGCCCTAAATGTTTGAAATATTGTTGAATGTGCGTTGGTTTAGCCGATTGTTCATATTGTCTTGCTTCTTTAAGCGTCTTCATGATTTTCGCGTCATTAGATGCTTTTAAATTATAATGATAGTAAACATTTGTTAATACAAAACTTATTAATGCACTAAATAAAATAACCGTAATGGAATAAATCGCAATTCTAGCATAGAGTGTTTTAAACATGATTCTCCACCTTATAGCCTTGTCCTCTTACTGTTTCAATTGTAAGTGTGGCATTTAATTTTTTTAATCTTTGGCGTAGTCGCTTAATATGAACGTCAACTGTTCGTTCATCCCCTTCATAATCATAGCCCCAAATTTTTTCTATTATCTGTTCACGAGTAAAGATTTGCTTAGGACGTGTTGCAAGCATAAATAATAATTGAAATTCCTTGTTCGGTAACGTCATCGTTTTATTAGATACTTGGAGTTCCAAATAGGATTGGTTTAGCGTTAAGTTGCCAATGGTCATTTCTGAATTTGAATTGATATTATATCGACGTAATACCGCACGAATTCTAAAAATAAGTTCCTTAACCTCAAAGGGTTTGGTTACATAATCGTCAGTACCGCTTATAAACGCACGCTCTTTGTCACTAAGTGCATCCCGCGCTGTTAACATAATAACTGGTATATCATAATCATTTTTTAATGTATTACATAATTGAAAGCCGTCCATACCATCCATCATAATATCTACCACTGCAATATCGACACGCTGTTTTTCTAAAAGTTTTAATGCAGCTTCACCACTTGGTTGTGTGTATGCATCAATGTGCTCTGTTTGTAAATGGCTAGCTATATAATTTAGGATTCGAGGATCGTCATCGACAACAAGACATTGCACCATAGCTATAAACTCCCTTATCTTTTTCATTTATTATACATGTAAAATATTTTTGCGTAAAAAAACAATTGTTCATATTGAGTTCATATTTCAACCTTATACTGACGCTAAAGAAGAAATAGGGAGAAGTGAATCGATATGAAATTAGCGATAAAAGAGATTATGTTTTACAAATTTCGTTATATTTTAATCACATTAATCATTCTTTTATTAAGTATTATGGTGTTATTTATTAGTGGTTTAGCTCAAGGGCTTGGTAGGGAGAATATTTCGTTATTTGAACACTTTGATAATGATGAATATGTTGTTCAAAAAATGAAAGAGCCGCAAATTGAGAAATCGCAACTTAGTGATACGCAACAGAATCAAATTAAAAAGGTAATTCATCAAGAACCACATAAAATGAATGTTCAAACATTAAAATTATCTAATAAAGAACAAGATGTGATTACAATGAATGACGTTAAACAACAACGCTTACAACTTAAAAAAGGTGATTATCCTAAAAATGCTCATGAGGTGGCTATTAATGATAAGTTAGCTGCAGACAACATTAGAGTCGGGGATAGATTACATTTTAAAAATAATTCAACTAGTTATAGAGTTTCTGGTATTTTAAACGACACAATGTATGCGCATAGTTCCATTGTGCTATTGAACGATAACGGATTTAATGCATTGAATAAGGTTAATACGGCATTTTATCCAGTGAAAAATTTAACGCAACAACAACGTGATGAGCTTAATAAAATAAATGACGTTCAAGTTGTGAGTGAAAAAGATTTAACAGGTAATATTGCGAGTTATCAAGCAGAGCAAGCACCGTTAAATATGATGATTGTTAGTTTGTTTGCTATTACAGCAATTGTTCTAAGTGCATTTTTCTATGTTATGACGATTCAAAAAATATCACAAATTGGCATTTTGAAAGCAATTGGTATTAAGACAAGACATTTATTGAGTGCGTTAGTTTTACAAATTTTAACACTAACAATAATTGGGGTAGGTATTGCTGTGATTATCATAGTAGGACTATCATTTATGATGCCGGTTACCATGCCTTTTTACTTAACAACGCAAAATATTTTATTGATGGTGGGGATATTTATATTAGTAGCGATTTTAGGTGCCTCACTATCATTTGTCAAATTATTTAAAGTGGATCCTATCGAAGCAATTGGAGGTGCAGAATAATGGCATTAGTCGTTGAAGATATCGTCAAAAATTTCGGAGAAGGTTTGTCTGAAACAAAAGTTTTAAAAGGTATTAATTTTGAAGTGGAACAAGGGGAATTTGTCATTTTAAATGGTGCCTCTGGTTCTGGGAAAACAACATTGCTAACGATATTAGGCGGATTGTTAAGTCAAACGAGTGGTACAGTGCTTTACAATGATACACCATTGTTTGATAAACAGCATCGTCCTAGTGATTTACGATTGGAAGATATTGGTTTTATTTTTCAATCTTCACATTTAGTTCCTTATTTAAAAGTGATAGAGCAATTGACACTCGTAGGCCAAGAAGCGGGAATGACCAAACAACAAAGTTCAAAAAGAGCAATACAACTTTTGAAAAATATTGGTTTAGAAGATCGCTTGAATGTATATCCGCATCAGTTATCTGGGGGTGAAAAGCAACGTGTTGCGATTATGAGAGCATTTATGAATAATCCGAAAATCATTTTAGCAGATGAACCCACAGCAAGTTTAGATGCCGATAGAGCAACAAAAGTTGTTGAGATGATACGTCAACAAATTAAAGAACAACAAATGATTGGTATTATGATTACACACGATCGAAGATTATTTGAATATGCAGATCGAGTGATTGAATTAGAAGATGGCAAAATAACTGATTAGTGGCTTGCAAAGACGCTAAATGTTAATGATTTAAGACATAGTAGTATAAAAGTTAGATAACAGAATATGATTTGGGTCTACAAAAAAGCACGTCACTATTATATAAAATGATGACGTGCTTTAGTTTATTTATTTTCAATATAACAATTGTCTAATCAAGGATTAACGAATATTTAAAGATAGTTTGACGCAATATTAGAAACAACCTATAATAATAGTTTGTTTGTGGATTAACTATTATAAATAAAAGCGGCGTAAAGACATATAAACCAACTACTTGAACAATATAACGTTAATAACAATCTATACTGATACATTACGCCTAGATAATCTTTAATGAGCACATGTAAGAAAAAGTGATATGGTGTATGACTTCCGACACCATCGATAGATAAACCTAATTTTTGGGCTAGTCGTAAGGCGCGTAATACATGAAACTGACTTGTTACACAAACAATTTTAACTGCTTCATGATACAAATTGTTGATGATTTGTTTAGAATATAAAAAGTTTGTGTATGTATTTATAGAGTGAGATTCCATTAGTATATCTGTTTTATCAACACCATGTGCAATCAAATAGCGTTGCATAGCTAAAGCTTCAGGAATTGGTTCGTCTGGTCCTTGTCCGCCAGATACAATGATCTTTGTTGCTGATGCTTGTTGTTGATAGATATCAAGTGCACGGTCTAAACGCGCTGCAAGCATTGGTGTGACAAATTCGGTAAAAATACCAGCACCTAACACAATTATGATATCAACTTCTTTGTTGTATGATCTATGTCTATATGATACTGTCCAAACGAGATAACAAATAAAGGTTAGTAACAGGGAAAGACATAATATAGCGAACCACATAGACAAACCTTTCACAATAGGTGACTGAATCGTACTTATAAATAGAAGTGCTGATGTGTAGAGTACAAATTTATATGAAAAAGATAATAATTTTTTAATAAATAAGCGACTAGAAGTATGAGAAAATAAATATCTATGTTTGAATAGCATGATAATACTGATTATTATAAATGTTACAAACATAGACCAAGGGAAAGTATAGGTCATGATGCTATAGATGAGTGACAAAAATATCGATATGACAACTAAGATGTAGCATGTTAAATTTAACGTCAGAGTATAGTTGAAAATTAACGGACAAATAACGATAAGTATAAATATTAATAATAAATTCAATAACATACTGACACCTCGCTTATAATAAATATTAAATATAAATGTAGATGATTTAATTTATTAAAGCAAGGAGAACGTAGCAACATGTAAGTCTTAATTTGTTATATTATATATGGGTCAATATTTTTGTGTTTTTTAGATGTGCGATACAATGATTGCTGAGGATACTTTATAAAAATAGTAATTAGGGAGAAATAATTATGGTAAAACATTTACAAGACCATATTCAATTTTTAGAGCAGTTTATAAATAACGTTAACGCATTAACTGCAAAAATGTTGAAAGATTTACAAAATGAATATGAAATTTCATTAGAGCAGTCTAACGTATTAGGTATGTTAAATAAAGAACCTTTGACAATTAGTGAAATCACGCAAAGACAAGGTGTAAATAAGGCCGCAGTAAGCCGACGAATTAAAAAGTTAATCGATGCTAAATTAGTTAAGTTAGATAAACCAAATTTAAATATTGATCAACGTTTGAAATTCATAACCTTAACTGACAAAGGTAGAGCATATTTGAAAGAACGTAATGCGATTATGACAGATATTGCGCAAGATATTACTAATGATTTAAATTCTGAAGATATTGAAAATGTAAGGCAAGTATTAGAAGTAATCAATCATCGCATTAAAACATATAGCAATCATAAATAGGTTTTTGAAGGTGTTCAAATATAAGACTAATTATGTATGTATTGAACACCTTCTTTTTAGTTATAATTGAGAGAGTACTTTCATAAATAATGTAATAAGGTACAATTCTAAAGTAAAGTTAATCATTTCTTGAATTGTATTCTTGGGATAATATTTGTAAAATAATAATGGTAAAATAATAAAATAATTTTTATGATATACATATAACAATTGAAGAGGAACAGAATTGAGGTGAAAGTATGAAATCTTGCCCGAAGTGCGGACAACAAGCACAAGATGATGTACAGATATGTACACAATGTGGACATAAATTTGATAGTCGTCAAGCATTATATAGAAAGTCAACCGATGAAGATATACAAACTAATAACATCAAGATGAGAAAAATGGTGCCTTGGGCAATTGGTTTTTTCATTTTAATCTTAATTATTATATTGTTCTTTTTACTAAGAAACTTCAATTCACCTGAAGCGCAAACTAAAATATTAGTGAATGCGATTGAGAATAATGATAAACAAAAAGTAGCAACATTATTAAGTACTAAAGATAATAAAGTAGATTCTGAAGAAGCGAAAGTATACATTAACTATATCAAAGATGAAGTTGGGCTTAAGCAATTTGTCAGCGACCTTAAAAATACGGTACATAAATTGAATAAGAGTAAGACCAGCGTAGCTTCTTATATTCAAACCAGATCTGGTCAAAATATATTACGTGTAAGTAAAAATGGCACACGTTATATCTTTTTCGATAATATGAGCTTTACTGCACCTACCAAGCAACCAATTGTTAAACCGAAAGAAAAAACAAAATATGAGTTTAAATCTGGTGGTAAGAAAAAGATGGTTATAGCTGAAGCAAATAAAGTGACGCCAATAGGTAATTTTATACCGGGGACATATAGAATTCCAGCTATGAAATCAACTGAGAACGGTGATTTTGCAGGCCATTTAAAATTTGATTTTAGACAAAGTAATTCTGAAACGGTAGATGTTACTGAAGATTTTGAAGAAGCAAATATATCTGTAACTTTAAAAGGCGATACAAAATTAAATGATAGTTCTAAAAAAGTAACTATAAATGACCGTGAAATGGCATTTTCAAGTTCCAAAACGTATGGTCCATATCCACAAAATAAAGATATTACCATTTCAGCTTCAGGTAAAGCGAAAGGTAAAACATTTACAACACAGACGAAGACGATTAAAGCCAGCGATTTAAAATACAATACAGAAATAACTTTGAATTTTGACAGTGAAGATATCGAAGACTATGTTGAAAAGAAAGAAAAAGAAGAAAACAGCTTGAAGAACAAATTGATAGAATTCTTTGCTGGATATTCTTTAGCGAATAATGCTGCGTTTAATCAGTCGGATTTTGATTTTGTATCGTCATATATAAAAAAAGGATCATCTTTTTATGATGATGTAAAGAAGCGTGTATCTAAAGGAAGTTTAATGATGATTAGTTCACCACAAATTATAGATGCCGAAAAACATGGTGATAAGATTACCGCAACCGTAAGATTAATAAATGAAAACGGTAAGCAAGTAGATAAAGAATATGAGCTTGAACAAGGTTCGCAAGACCGCTTGCAATTAATCAAGACATCAGAAAAATAGAGTATAAATCTTAAATAAGATGCATGTGTCATGGAATACAAACAACATCCTTTCAAAGTATTTACAATTAGTGTGAATTACTTTGAAGGGATTGTTTTTTGTGAAAAAATTTATGGAGTGCTGAGGTTTATATCATTTTATACCTTTTATAAGTTGTAATGATGTTCATGAAACTTGTGAGTAATGCTAATATATAAAAGAGCATATTTAAAATTAGTTTCTGTTCGTGATAGTTATAAACTAATCATTATATAAAGGAGATAGTCATATGAATGATTTAACGCATTTTAACAAGCGTTCACCGATATTTATTATTATTTTAGGATCTTTGACGGCCATTGGAGCATTATCAATAGATATGTTTTTGCCTGGATTACCAGATATTAGGCATGATTTTCAAACAACGACGTCTAACGCACAATTAACATTATCGATGTTTATGATTGGTTTAGCGTTTGGTAATTTGTTTGCTGGTCCAATTTCAGATTCAACTGGGCGCAGAAAGCCACTTATTATAGCTATGATTATTTTTACATTAGCAAGTTTAGGTATTGTTTTTGTACATAATATTTGGCTGATGGTTGCATTAAGATTTCTTCAAGGAGTCACAGGTGGAGCAGCAGCAGTTATTTCAAGAGCTATAGCAAGTGATATGTATAGTGGTAATGAACTAACTAAGTTTATGGCATTATTGATGCTTGTTAATGGTATTGTACCAGTTGTTGCGCCAACAATAGGGGGCATAATTTTAAATTATTCTGTCTGGTGTATGGTCTTTGTCATTCTGACTATCTTTGGCTTCGTCATGGTCATAGGTTCTTTATTAAAAGTACCTGAATCATTAACAGTGACCAATCGTGAGTCAAGTCGTGGATTAAAGACAATGTTTAAAAACTTCAAAATATTATTGAAGACGCCACGTTTTGTATTACCAATGCTCATTCAAGGTATGACATTTGTAATATTATTTACTTATATTTCTGCGTCTCCGTTTATTATTCAAAAAATTTATGGCATGACTGCAATACAATTTAGTTGGATGTTTGCAGGAATTGGTATTACGCTCATCATATCAAGTCAACTTACTGGGTACCTTGTTGATTTTATAGACTCACAAAAATTGATGAGAGGCATGACGATGATTCAGATTATCGGTGTAATTTTAGTGACGATTGTATTGCTTAATCATTGGAACTTTTGGATTTTAGCGATAGGATTTATCATTTTAATAGCACCAGTGACAGGTGTTGCGACACTTGGTTTTACAATAGCTATGGATGAAAGTAGTAGTGGTAGAGGGAGTTCATCAAGTTTATTAGGGTTAGTGCAGTTTTTATTTGGTGGTATTGCATCGCCATTAGTGGGGGTAAAAGGTGAAGATAATCCTATACCTTACATAATTATTATTATAGCTACAGCAGTTATATTAATTGTTTTACAGATTTATAATATGAAGGTATTTAAAACAAATCGATGATAAACATAGTTTCTTCTATTATATTGAATTGAAAAATTAAAAAACAAAACATGAGCTATTCATAGACCTATGAATTTAGCATCAAAAATAAAAATGCCGAGATTATTATGTGGAAATCTCGGCATTTTTATTTTGATAGCACCGTTACATATGTACTATTATCTGTCCATTTGGTTTAACTTTCTCTAGTTGTTTTATAGCATTTCTTTATTAGAATGAAACCGTATTATTGGTTTTGAAGTTTAATCGTATTAGCCAATAAAATGTCAGCAACTTCTTCAGGTGATTCATTACAACCATTCGAAAGCCAATTAATAAATACTCCAGCTTGACCGCCTATGATATATGTAACATAAAGCTGTTTATTGGTTACTGTAGTACTATAGTCATTCATAATTTGTTGATAGTAATCTCTCGCTAAATTTATATAGTCTATGAATAATGTTTTCATTGGATAGGTAACTAAAATGTCTTTGAAAAACTGCTCATTGTGCTTGATATACTTAGCAATAATAATGAAGAATTTATAAAGTTTAAGCTTATCCTGTTTAATATTTTCGAAATTATGATGTAGCGCGCTTAGAAGAAATTGGAATTTTTCTTTATGCTTTGAGTTGATGGTATCCAATAAATCAAATTTATCTTTGTAATAATCATAAAAAGTAGAACGATTAATATTACAATACGCGCAAATCATTTTAGTGGATATTTCTTGAAAAGGATATTCAGCCATCAAATCAACAAGTGCGTTTTGAATTTCTATTTTGGCTTGTCGTTTCATATTGTTACACCTTTGTGAATTTTAACCAACACTCTTATAAAAATTGTTGGTGTTTTTTTAGTTATCATGTCTCTATAATAAATAAAGTGAATTTTAAAAGCAAATAGGAGGAAATGTTTCATGAAAAAGATGATATTAATTAATGTCATTACGGTTGTTGTACTGTTAGCAATTGGGATTGCTGGTTTTTATTTCTGGAATAAAACAACAAGTTATATAACAACTGATAATGCTAAAGTAAATGGCGATCAAATTAAAATAGCAAGTCCAGCTTCTGGGCAAATCAAATCACTAAATGTTAAGCAAGGTGATAAACTTGATAAAGGTGATAAAGTAGCAACAGTTACTGTTCAAGGTCAAGATGGCGAAACTAAAGATATGGAACTTAAAATGCCACAAAAAGGTACAATTGCTAAATTAGATGGCATGGAAGGTTCTATGGTACAAGCAGGCAATCCAATTGCTTATGCTTACAATTTAGATGATTTATATGTAACTGCAAATATTGACGAAAAAGATATTAAAGATGTTGAAGTTGGTAAAGATGTTGATGTGACTATTGACGGTCAAAAAGCTTCTGTTAAAGGTAAAGTTGATAGTATTGGAAAAGCTACTGCTGCTAGTTTTTCATTAATGCCATCATCAAATAGTGATGGTAACTATACTAAAGTATCTCAAGTTATACCTGTTAAAATTACGTTAGATTCAGAACCGTCTAAACAAGTTGTTCCTGGAATGAACGCTGAAGTAAAAATTCATAAAAATTAAGGGGGTCATTAAATGACTACGACCTTCATTATTAGCTACATTGTTTTAGCGCTCATTATTGTTGGGGTTATCAATTTAATATTAATAAGATCAAGAAGAAAAGCAAAACGCCAACAAAAGGAACAACATTTTGCGACACGTCAATCAAATCAATCTAAATTTAAAGCAAGTGATTTAGACAGAACAACTGATCAATCGTCACAACATACGGCGCGTGAAGAGGCACGTATTGACAATAAAGACAATCAGAATCAAGTTAGTCTAACTGATCATGCGAAAGGGTCTGAACAAGATCAAGAATTATTCAATGATAATAAGGATGATGAAGCATTTGCTGCTAAAAATCCTGAATCAGAAGAATATAAAGTAAATGAGAAAATTAAAAAAGAACATAAAAACTATATTTTTGGTGAAGGTGTTTCACGCGGTAAAATATTAGCGGCATTATTATTCGGTATGTTTATTGCGATTTTAAACCAAACATTATTAAATGTTGCTTTGCCAAAAATTAATACGGAATTTAATATTTCTGCGTCAACAGGGCAATGGTTGATGACGGGATTCATGTTAGTAAACGGTATTTTAATACCAATTACGGCGTATCTATTTAATAAATATTCATATCGAAAATTATTTTTAGTTGCGTTAGTACTCTTTACAATTGGTTCATTAATATGTGCGATTTCAATGAATTTCCCAATCATGATGGTTGGACGTGTATTACAAGCCATTGGTGCAGGTGTACTAATGCCATTAGGTTCAATTGTTATTATTACAATTTATCCACCTGAAAAACGTGGTGCTGCCATGGGTACAATGGGTATTGCAATGATTTTAGCACCTGCAATCGGTCCAACATTATCAGGTTATATTGTACAAAATTACCATTGGAATGTGATGTTTTACGGTATGTTCATTATCGGAATTATTGCAATCTTAGTTGGTTTTGTATGGTTTAAGTTATATCAATATACAACAAACCCTAAAGCTGATATCCCAGGTATCATTTTTAGTACAATTGGTTTTGGTGCTTTGTTATACGGCTTTTCAGAAGCGGGGAACAAAGGCTGGGGTTCTGTTGAGATAGAAACAATGTTTGCGATTGGTATTATCTTTATTATTCTATTTGTAATAAGAGAATTAAGAATGAAAGCACCAATGTTGAATTTAGAAGTATTGAAATTTCCAACATTTACACTAACAACAGTAATTAATATGGTTGTAATGATGAGCTTGTATGGTGGTATGATTTTATTACCAATTTACTTACAAAATTTACGTGGTTTCTCAGCATTAGATTCCGGATTGTTATTATTACCTGGTTCTCTAATTATGGGTCTACTAGGACCATTTGCTGGTAAGTTGTTAGACACGATTGGCTTAAAACCTTTAGCCATTTTTGGTATTGCTGTCATGACTTATGCAACATGGGAATTAACTAAATTGAATATGGATACGCCATATATGACAATCATGGGCATCTATGTACTACGTTCATTTGGTATGGCATTTATTATGATGCCAATGGTAACAGCAGCTATTAATGCGTTGCCGGGACGACTTGCCTCCCATGGTAATGCCTTCTTAAATACGATGCGTCAACTAGCTGGTTCTATAGGAACAGCAATCTTGGTTACTGTAATGACAACGCAAACTACACAACATTTATCAGCTTTTGGGGAAGAGTTAGATAAAACGAATCCTGTTGTACAAGATCATATGCGTGAATTAGCATCGCAATATGGTGGTCAAGAAGGCGCAATGAAAGTGTTATTACAATTTGTAAATAAACTAGCAACAGTTGAAGGGATTAATGATGCATTTATAGTTGCAACGATATTTAGCATCATCGCTTTAATTTTATGTTTATTTTTACAAAGTAACAAAAAAGCAAAAGCTACGGCTCAAAAGATAGATGCAGATAATAGTATCAATCATGAATAAATAAAATAAATTAATTGAAGTGTGACTAATCAAAAATTATGTTGTGGGGACATGATTTTTAAAGTATCGGTGCCAATATATGGTTATCGATACTTTTTTTATTTGTTGATTTGTAGAATGTTAGAGGAATTATATTAAAATTTGGCATTGACGTAGTAGGTCATTAATAAAGAAAAAGCAGGAAGTGGGTCAACGAAATGAATTTTGTGAAAATAACATTTCTGTCCCAATCCCTACTATATAACATTATTTTAAACGAGGCATGCGATTACGGAAGAATAAGCTTATAACAAGTAAACCGATGCTACAGCCCAGTAAAATGATGCCGTTATGAATAGCGTCAGCTTCTGTTATTACTTGATCTGGTGGTACATTTAAATAATATTTTTTTAAAGCATCTGCAATTTCTTGTGCGAGTGCTTTAATAATATAACTGAAATACAATGTAATGACTAACATAATTGTTAACACTAAAATATTTACTACTTTTAGAACTGTGCGATTAAATACAATTGTCAGTATTGTTATGACTAGGCTAACGATACATAAAATAAAGAAACCGTTAAAGACTAAAATTAAGCGATCGATTCCTTGTTGTAAATCATTGATATTACCCAAATTAATATTTAATTGATGCATTTTTCCAATTGTCTCGTTAAAATTTTTAATGCCATCAAAATCTACAGATTCTTTGGTGAAGACAATATTAAAAATGGGTTGTTTCCACATACTGTATCCAGCGATTGCGGTTAATATAACAACAATGATTTGAATAATCATGCTTACCAATGAACGTTTTTTCTTACCATATCGTTTACCACGATGAATATTCGGTTGTTGAAATGTCTCATCAAATGGTTCTAATCGTTGATTAGGATTTGTCATGCAAGGTACCTCCGTATAAAGTTCTTTTCTTTACTTATCAATATGTCTAGTTGTCTGTTATAATGATGAAAAATCACTGTTCAATTGTAGTCTTAAATTTGAAAGTGAAAAAGAAAATATCTTCTACATTATATACTTTTTTTGGCAAAGAATGTAGGGGATAGACAATCATTGGATACATAAAATATATAAAGGTAGGTTAAGACATTGATTAGAAACCGTGTTATGAATAGCGTTGTCAATAAATATTTGCTTCACAATCGCTCGATTATGTTTAAAAATGATCAAGATGTTGAAAGATTTTTTTATAAAAGAGAAATTGAAAATAGAAAAAAACATAAGCAGCCTTCAACATTAAATGTTAAAGCAAATTTAGAAAAATTATCATTAGATGATATGCAAGTCTTTCGCTTTAATTTCAGACATCAAATTGATAAGAAAATTTTATATATTCACGGTGGATTCAATGCACTACAACCATCACCGTTCCATTGGAGATTGTTGGATAAAATCACTTTAAGTACATTATATGAGGTTGTACTGCCTATCTATCCAAAGACACCAGAGTTTCATATTGACGATACTTTCCAAGCGATACAACGTGTTTATGATCAATTAGTATCTGAAGTAGGCCATCAAAATGTCGTAGTCATGGGTGATGGTTCAGGTGGTGCACTGGCATTATCCTTTGTACAATCTCTTTTAGATAATCAACAGCCATTACCGAATAAATTGTATTTAATCTCACCAATTTTAGATGCAACACTATCTAATAAAGATATTTCGGACGCTTTAATCGAACAAGATGCGGTTCTAAGTCAGTTTGGTGTCAATGAGATTATGAAAAAATGGGCGAATGGCCTACCATTAACAGATAAGCGCATATCGCCAATTAATGGCACAATAGAAGGATTACCACCAGTTTATATGTTTGGTGGTGGACGTGAAATGACACATCCTGATATGAAGCTATTCGAACAAATGATGTTGCAACATCATCAATACATTGAGTTTTATGATTATCCTAAGATGGTACATGATTTTCCAATTTATCCAATTAGACAATCACATAAAGCTATTAAACAAATTGCCAAATCGATAGATGAGGATGTAACACAAAACAACTAATAACATACAATTGACCCAGTTACGATTTC
The DNA here is from genome assembly GCF_016893255.1 of Staphylococcus sp. GDB20D11A. Lineage (NCBI taxonomy): Bacteria > Bacillati > Bacillota > Bacilli > Caryophanales > Staphylococcaceae > Staphylococcus > Staphylococcus sp. GDB20D11A. Next base: position 165,546 of record NZ_JAFEPJ010000003.1, on the reverse strand, counting down.
ATGGAAGATGATATTTGACATGAAAACGCAATTGGGTTTTGTTTTTGAAAATATAGCAAGGATTATATAGACTAATTGTTAATGCGCTTCTGAGTGAAAATCACCAATAAGTGTATTGATATGCGTGATGATAAAGTATTGCCCTTTAATTTGATAAAATTGATCTAAAAAATTATCGAATTGACGTGGAATATCACTAAGTTCTGCAAAGTTAGCTGTTTTATCATAATTGCGATGAGCAACCTCATTTTGAAATTTATCATAATGTTCTAAGAAATGTTGATCTTCAAGCTGTTGTTCCACAATAGTCATAATATTATCGATGGCTTGCTTTTGTCCTTGAACATAAGCCATATGCACGCCACGCTTAAGTAGCTGATTTGCTGGTCCGTTAATGTATAACCCTTTTTGTGCATTTAATTCTGTTAATTCAAACTTAACATCATCTAATAAATCTAGTAATTCGATATGAATCTTTTGTTGTAATGCATCTGTCATTTTAATGCTCCTTTGTGTGGAATTGCTATTTTATGTCCTAATTGTTCAGGCCAAGTGATAGTTGGTTGATTTTTATAATAGTGTGCTATTTGTGTTGAAAATGATTCAGGAAAAGCATCAGAACGACGTGTGTGCTGATTAATTCCCATCATCATTACTTCATTTGTTGATGCTAGTGTACCATCTTCTTTAGTTAATGTTAAAAATAAATGCAACCGCTTATAATCGTAATCATAAATATATAAAGTAACAGTAAATACATCGCCAAGAGACAATTCTGAGAGGTATGTCGTATGTTCTTCTAGTGTAAATAGCGTATATGCTAAATTTTTGCGTTCTTTTAAAGAAAGACCGTGGCTGTAATTAAAACGATTCACGACGTCACTAAAAATGATATTATAATTTGCATCATGCATATGATTGTTATGGTCAATGAATTCAGATGTTACGGTTTGAGTATGTGTAAAAAGTTGTTTGATAATAACCATCTCCTTAGTGACTATCATACTAAAATAAATTAAGACATACACGTTATTTAATTCATGATAAAATAATAGAGAATTCGTTATTTAGGGGGAGTATCGATGGCTTTAACGATACGGTATCAAACTACATACGAACCGTTTAAAGTAGTTGATGATATCAAAGAGATACCAAAAGATGCGACTATTGTTTGGTATGATTTTGATGAACCGAATGAACAAGAAAATGAATGGTTTAAAGCACATTTTAATTTTAATGATTTAGAAGTGGATGATGCAATTAACGGTATGCCACGAGCTAAATATAAATCTTATAAAGATTATCAATACTTAGTATTCCATAGTATTATGGGGTCAAACTATTCACCAATAGCACTAAATATTTTTATACAAGACAATGTATTAGTAACATATCATCATCAAACGTTGGAATCATTAAATAAAGTAGTCTATAAGTATATGAATACATTAGATGCAGAATTAGATTGTGCAGATGTCGTCATATTAATTTTAGATATGATGGTTGATAAATATTTCAACTTTGTTTATGCACTTGAAGATAGTGTTTATCATTTTGAAGACCGCCATGTAGATGATCGCTTTAATAAAATGGTCATGGATAGTGTCTTTAAGTTACGTTCGGATTTGATTAAAGTAAAACGTGTACTGTTTCCTATGCAGGAGCTAATTGATACAATGAAACAAAATGGTGATTTGATTATAGATAATAAACATTCGCTATACATTCAACATATCGATGACCACTTGATTAAGCAACGTAATATCATTCGTACTGCACAAGAAATGACAAACGAGATACGAGAAAATTTTGAGTCATACACGTCATTTAGAATGAATAGTATTATGCAAGTATTAACATTAGTATCAGTTATATTTTCACCGTTAACATTCATAGCTGGGATTTATGGTATGAACTTTGTAAATATGCCGGCATTACATTTACATTATGGATATTATATTTGCTTAGCTGTAATGTTTGTTATAGCTGTCGTATTAATCATCTTTTTCAGACGTAAAAAATGGTTTTAAATTAGAAATGACGAAAAGGTAGGTTTAATCATGAGTGATTTTCAAAGAGAACAGAGAAAAAATGAACATGTTGAAATAGCAATGGCCCAATCTGACGCAATGCATTCAGATTTTGATAAGATGCGTTTTGTGCATCATTCTATCCCATCAATTAATGTAAATGATATCGATTTGACATCAAAGACACCTGACTTAACGATGGCATATCCGGTTTATATTAATGCAATGACGGGTGGTAGCGAGTGGACGAAAAACATCAATGAAAAGCTAGCTGTAGTTGCAAGAGAAACTGGCTTAGCGATGGCAGTTGGATCAACACATGCGGCATTGAGAAATCCACGCATGGCTGAGACGTTTACGATTGCGCGAAAAATGAATCCTGAAGGCATGATTTTTAGCAATGTTGGTGCGGACGTACCAGTAGAAAAGGCTTTGGAAGCAGTTGAATTACTTGAGGCACAAGCGTTACAAATCCATGTTAATTCTCCTCAAGAATTAGTTATGCCTGAAGGGAATCGTGAATTTGTGACTTGGTTAGATAATATAGCGTCGATTGTATCACGAGTGTCTGTTCCAGTCATTATAAAAGAAGTTGGATTTGGTATGAGCAAAGAATTAATGCATGACTTACAACAAATAGGCGTTAAGTATGTCGATGTTAGTGGCAAAGGTGGTACTAACTTTGTAGATATTGAAAATGAACGTCGTGCAAATAAAGATATGGATTACTTATCATCATGGGGACAGTCTACAGTTGAGTCATTACTTGAAACAACGGCTTATCAAAGCGAAATTTCAGTTTTCGCGAGTGGTGGTTTACGTACACCACTCGATGCAATTAAAAGTTTAGCACTTGGCGCAAAGGCAACTGGTATGTCACGTCCGTTTTTAAATCAAGTTGAAAATAATGGCATTGCACATACAGTAGCTTATGTAGAATCATTTATTGAACACATGAAATCAATAATGACGATGTTAGATGCTAAAAATATTGACGACTTAACACAAAAACAAATCGTATTTAGTCCGGAAATATTGTCATGGATAGAACAACGTAGCTTGAATATACATCGAGGATAAATAAAAGAGGAGGCGAAGGCCTCCTCTTTTATTTATGAGTTTGGTGTTTAACTAAACCATTGAATGAATCCCATAATGACTATAACACCAATTAAATCGATTAAGAATGCACCAACAATAGGTACAACTAAATATGCTTTAGGTGAGTTTCCATATTTTTTAGTAATAACATCTAAATTTGCCATGGCATTTGGCGTTGCACCAAGCCCATGCCCGATAAAACCACCTACCATTACTGCAGCATCATAATCTTTTCCTAAACCTCTAAATAAAATTAAAACAGCAAATAAAATCATAACGACAACTTGAACTAAAACGATAATAATAAGAGGTATAGCAAGTTTATAAATTTCGATTAATTGAATGCTCATTAGCGCAAGAGATAAGAAAATACCTAATGCGACATCGCCAATTTGATTAGTAATTTTTAAATCTACAATATTAAAATTAAAACTTTCAGAGATATTTCGGACAATAACAGCTACAAATAATGAGCCAACGTAAATTGGAACATTAATCCCTGTTTGAGCTGTAAACAAATGACTGAAATAACTTCCAACTGCCATACAGAATACAACGATTGTAAATTGAATGAAGAATACTTCAGTGGCATTAAATTTACTATGTAAATGTTCGTTATATGCTACTTGGCTATAATCTTTAAATGTATTGTCACTATGTTGAGGCTTTAAGTTATAACGTTTGATTAAAAATTTTACAACTGGTCCACCGATAAGCCCTCCAAATACAAGACCTAAAGTTGCAGCCGCAAGTGCTGCTGTCAATGCTGAGTCAATGCCTAAATCTTGGATTGTCTTACCATAAGCGGCAGCATTACCGTGACCACCTTCCATAGACATAGAACCAGCTGTTAATCCTAGTAACGGTTTAATATTTAATACTTTTGCTAGTGATACACCAACTATGTTTTGAATGACTGAAATGATAGCACAAAACATAAAGTATAATAGCAAGACTTTGCCACCTAATTTAAATAATTTCAATGATGCACCAAGACCGATTGTCGTAAAGAATGCTAACATGAAGAAATCTTGAATGAATGAAGCATCTAATTTAATCTTAACCATGCCAAATGAATCCAAAGCCGCAACTAAAATAGCAAAGATTAAGCCGCCAATCACTGGTGCTGGTATACAAATGCGTTTTAAAAAATTAACGTGATTAACGATAGCTTTACCAAGTAAGTAAAGTATACAGGCTAAACATAATGTTGTAATTGCATTAAGTTCTATCATTTTCAAATCCCCCTTGTTGAATATCCCTCTCCCTAAATAAGCTTTTATATGTAAGCGTTATAAAAGGGCACTTTTAACATTATACATGCAACAAATCAATATTTCTAGTTTTTGAAAATAATATCAATAATATTAATGCATCTAAATTTAATAATTATAAATAATTCTATTGTTATATTTTATAATTAAGAACAAGTTCAAAAAGAGGAGATGAATCAAAAAATATGATGGACACAAAGAAAAACAATCAACCCATCCGCATGTTGACGGCACGATTGATTGACTTATAAGGAGATAGATTTCATTTTCATGATAGTAATCAATCAAAGATGACATTTATTTCCAAGTATCTTCGGGAAACATACAATCTGATTTACGCATGCGAGACACAAATGGATTACCTTTCACTGTGTAACGTAAAGATTTATGTGTCCAATCACCTTTATTTGGAATACCGATTCGTGGACTAGCAATAATATCTTTAGGATATTTACGATTCTTAGTATCAATAGACAATCTACAGTCATTTAACGTAGCGCCATCGATAGCCCGTGGAATGTTAAATGCCTTAGTCCATTTTCCTGGGCCATTCGTTACCTCGTAGCCTTTCTTACCTCTGTTACGGAACATAGCGGATAAACCGTCTTCTGGTTCAATTGCGCGGATAAGTACGCCTTCAGGTATACCTTCAGATTTTGTTACAAAATTAATGAGTAAATGCGTATGCATGACATGTGCATAAATTGTACCACCACGTTTATATAATGACGTAACTTTAGGTGTTATTTTACCACCATAGCCATGAGCCGCACGATCATTCAAACCTAAGTATGCTTCCGTTTCCACGATGTAGCCTGTATACGTTTGAGTGGTATCCTGATAAATCACTTTGACACCTAATAAGTTTTTAGCTATTTGTCTTGTATCATTATTAACGAAATCCATAATATTCTCCTCGCAATTATATGATTAATTTAAATAAAAATGAAAAAGATATTTTTATTGTGGCAAATGTTTGATAAAATAGTATTGTTAAGAATTATAAAAATGTAAAGTATATACTTTGTTATGGAATATTTTATTTGCAGAGATTGAGACTCTTTTAAATGTGAACATTGCAGTGTGACATATTTTTAGTATAGTTAACGAAGCGTTGACTTTCAAATGAGTCTCCATATAGATGCGTACTTTTAGCGGGTTTTCATTTAACTAGTGATGAAATATAAAGTTCATTTTCCAAAGTGAATGACGATTGAAATGAAGTGGCTTGATAATGAATCTTGTAAATTATAACGGTAATAATAATTAAAAATATAAATATGATTAACGAAAGGGAGATTACAATGGAACAATTACCTCAAGTAGGTTTTATGAAATCATTCGTATTATTTTGGAAAAATTATGTAAATTTTAAGGGGAGATCAAGACGTAGTGAATATTGGTATATGATGTTGTGGCATTTAATATTTATACTTCCTGCGTTCTTCGTGTTCTTTATGGGAGCAGTATTTGTGGGTATAGGTGATGAAATAGATGCTAAAGTATTATCTATGTTTGGTGTGATGATATTAATACTTACAATTATATATATGCTTCTTTATTCTTTAGCAACCTTTATTCCCAATTTGGCATTAAGCGTCCGAAGATTCCACGATATATCAAGAACAATGGTATTGCCTATTATAATGTGTGCATTTAGTATTGTATTCTCTATAGTGGTGCAGTTTATCGAATCATATTATGATAATGATTTTATGTTTATGCCAATTGGAATTGTTATTTTGTTAGTACTTCTATATCTTATTTATTTTGGACTTACAGTTACAATGATAGTATTCCTATGCTTTGACAGTAAGCCGGCAAATAAATATGGCGAAAGCCCAAAATACCCATCTTCAATTAAAAATCAACCAGTGACATCTGAAACACCGGAAAAAGCGGGTACATCTGAAACACCGAAAACACCGGAAGAAACAGATAATCAATTGTAAGGATATAAATATCTCGGCACAATGATGCTGGGATATTTTTTTACGAATAAGGCAATAAAGGCATGGAAAATGAGTAGTTAAAGCTAATGATACTTAACATGCAAAGAAGATACTATTTAAATATTTCAATTTCAGAAATTTTAAAAATAAATTCACTTTAAAAATATTGCATTTATAGAGAATAGAAATGTTATATTAAGATAAATACATATTGTTTTAGGAGGCAAAGTATGGGACTTGTAATTGAACATGTTACGAAACGTTTTGGCAAGATGACGGCAGTAAATGATATTTCATTAGAGTTAGAATCAGGCAAAATGTTAGGTTTTCTAGGAAGAAATGGTGCAGGTAAAACAACGACATTTCGTATGATTTTAGGCTTAAGTGAACCAACTGAAGGACACATTACGTATAACGGTAAAAAACTAGATAAAACAATGTACAATCGTATTGGTTATTTGCCGGAAGAGCGCGGTTTACATGGGAAACTGACAGTTGAAGAAGAATTGAAATATTTGGCAACTTTAAAGGGAATGTCAAAAACAGAAATACAACAGCAAATATCGTATTGGCTTGAGCGTTTTGATATTACTGAAAACCGTAAAAAACGAATTGATAGTCTATCAAAAGGGAATCAACAAAAAATTCAGCTGTTAGCAAGTATGTTACATAAACCAGAATTACTAATATTAGATGAGCCTTTCAGTGGTCTAGACCCAGTTAATGTTGAGTTATTAAAAGAAGCAGTTAAAGACTTAAATGATTGGGGCAGTACAATCGTTTATAGTTCTCACCGTATGGAGCATGTTGAAGAATTATGTGATGATGTTTGTATTTTAGATAAAGGTCAACTTGTTGTTTCTGGTGATATCAATCATGTACGTGCATCTAATGGTAACAAGAAAGTTGTCATTGAGTCAGAAACAACACTACCAGATTTAACACACATTAGAGGCATCATTCATAGTGAAAACATGAAGCAAGGTATTCAGTTGACGATTGAGAATGAAGACGTAGCCAAAGATATTTATCAAGTTGTAGCACATCAAGGTTATGTTAAACGATTCCAAGTTGTAGAACCATCATTACAAGATATATTCATTGAGAAGGTTGGTGGCAAGGATGCATAAGTTTTGGGCGACATTTAGTTTGACATATATCAAAAAAATTAAAGCTAAATCATTTGTAATTTTTATGATTATTATTGCTGCCTTAATGATTGGCCTATCTAACATTGATAAGATTATTAACATGTTTGATGATGGTCCAGATAAAATTGGTGTAGCAGCACCGAATGAACAAATCTATAAGGTTTTCAAGCAACAGGCGAATACATTTCATAGTGATGCTAAGTTTACTAAAGTTTCTATAGAAGATGCTGAAAAAGAAGTAAAAAAACATAAACTTGATAAAGCTTATATTATCAAGGTGAATCAAAATCGCACGTTACAAGGGACAATCATTAGTGAGAAGCGAGTAAGTCATGAAGATTCACAAAAAGTACAAGCACTGCTTACAGCTATTCAAACAAATATGGTAGCCGGGGAATTAAATATCAACAAAGAAGACTTACAAAAATTACAAGCACAAAGTAAAGTTGATAATAAGGTGATTTCTAATGATGAAGTCGATAAAGTATCAGAAGGACAAAAGATTTTCAACTATGCTTTAGCTTATGGCATTATCTTTCTAATGTTCTTTATTGTTTTAAATTATGCATCTCAAATAGCTATGGAAATTGCTAGTGAGAAAACATCGCGTGTCATTGAAATGATTATTACAAGTATTTCACCAATCCAACATATTTTTGCTAAAATTTTAGGCGTTATAGCAGTTGCCGTGACTCAGATTATTTTAATTGTATTGATGGCAGTTATATGCATTTTTGCCTTTGACTTAAAAGACTTGCTACAAGGTTTTAACGTGGAAATGAATCAATTGTCTTGGCAAATTATTATTGTCGGAATTATAAGTAGTATTGTTGGAATTATGGCGTATGTATTACTTGCAGCCATTCTCGGATCATTAACATCTAGAATAGAAGATTTAAATCAATCTTTGATGCCACTGACATTACTTGGTATGATTGCATTTTATATCGCGATATTCACGATAAATAATCCTGATGGGCAACTTGCTTTAATCACAAGTTATATTCCGTTTTTAGCGCCATTTCAATTAGTTGTACGCGCTCAAACTTCAGGGCTTCAAATACATGAGGTCATCTTAAGTTCATTAATCTCAATTGTAATGGTAGCTGTCTTGATATGGATTGCAATTAAAACATATAAAGATTCAGTACTTACATTTGAACGTGGCTTATTTAATTCAATGAAACGTGTATTTAAAAAATAAAATTGATGAGAGTGACACACATTTATCATATAAAATGATGATGAAAGCGTGTTACTCTTATTTTTTTATATTTAGCTATAGAATAATGTCTAAAAAAGTGTACAATATGAATGTGAAAACGAACTTTTTAAAATGGGAATGTGAAGTAAGAAGAAATGTAAACGAATGATATGTAGCCGATAGATTATTGGTAGCAAATGTGTGATGGAGTGATTTCATGTTATATCCGATTTTTATATTTATATTAGCTGGCTTATGTGAAATAGGTGGGGGATACCTGATTTGGCTGTGGCTTAGGGAAGGACAGTCTTCACTTGTTGGGCTAATAGGCGGTGCGATACTCATGTTATATGGTGTCATTGCGACATTTCAATCATTTCCATCATTCGGAAGAGTATATGCAGCATATGGTGGCGTATTTATCATCATGAGTTTGATTTTTGCGATGGTCGTAGATAAACAAATGCCAGATAAATATGATGTTATCGGTGCAATCATTTGTATTGTAGGTGTTTTAGTAATGTTGCTACCCAGCAGAGCTTGAACACTTGTGGTTAGAAGGGAGAAGTAAAAATGATAGTTGAAGTTGAGCACCAAAGACAAGGTGTAGATTTAATCAAAATTGATAATGATGAAACTAAAATTATTTTTACGAATTATGGAGCAAGAGTAGTGTCTTGGAAATATCATGATAATAATATTGTTCTTGGAAATGTTGTTGAAGCGGATGAATTTTATCATAGTAATCCTTTTAAATTTGGTGCTTCTATAGGAAGATATAGCGGTAGAATTGATAATGCTAAATTTAAGTTGAAAGGTAAAGAATATCAGTTAGAAAAAAACAACGGCGAACATCATTTACATGGTGGATGTCATGGTTTGGACAATAAGTTATTTGATTATGAAATTAGAAATGAAATTGCTCAAATTAAAGTGATATTTAAGACGGTGTTGAAATCAGCTGATGATCATTTCCCGGGTGATATCGATGTGACGATTACACATATTTATGATGCGGATCACCAATGGTCGATTGAATACGAAGCAGTTGCATCAGAAGACACATTGTTTAGTCCTACGAATCATGTGTACTTCAATTTGAATCGAGATAATAATGTCGTTGATAATCATCGCATTTCAAGTAATCAATTAGATATGTATGTATTAGATGAGCGAAATATTGTTACAGGTGATATTCTAGATTTACATGAAGTGTTTGAAGATAACAAGATAAAATTGAGTGATATTTTTACATCACAACATGCGCAATTAAGCCAACAAATGACACGTTTTGGTGGTCTTGATCACCCATTTACAGTTGGTGAACATAAAATGTATGTTGAAAATCATGAATTTATGTTAGAGGTCGATACAGATATGCCTCATGTTGTATTCTTTACTTTTAATCAGCCTGATGAGTGGGATAGTCCATTTAATATTTATAAACCACATTCTGGCTTTACATTAGAAACACAATTTTTACCAAATGATATTAATTTATATGGTGAAAAAGCACCGTCAATTTTAAAAGCTGGTGAAGTGTTCAATTCGAAAACAAGTTTCCGTATCGAAGAAAAAGTAGAAAATGATTAAAAGTATCGGCATTTATATAATATTTATGTTATTTGGCGGAATTTTGAATAGGTTATCAAGAATCGTATCAAATGAAGTGACATCATTAATATACAGTTTGAAATAAAGAAAATATATAACATTAAAAAGGAATCAATAGCATCAGTAGTTATAGATAAGACTATTATACAAACGATGTGTAAGTTGATTCCTTTTTGTTTTGAAAAGTTCATTTAACACTTATAATGAAAGGTAATTATTTCAATGTTCTGTTATACATTTTTTGAAGTTTATCGCGTCTTGTTGGTGACAGAAATGGATTGTTTAGTGCATATCGTAACATATCTTGATTTTGTCTATCATTATAATAAAGGTCATTAAGCTGTTGTACAGATAAACGATGTTCGATTGGTGCTTCTTGTATTAAGTAAAGCTGATCATTTGGAGATACATAGCCTTGTTTTAATACCCGGAAATAGAAACCTGTTTTACCAGATGTAGACATGCGCTTCACTAAACCAGGAATATTATATTTTGCTTGAATTTTCCAGCACGGTTCTCTAATTTCAGAAACCTCAATTAACGCTTCACCTAAACGATATTGATTACCAAAGTAAACATCAGATTCGTCTAAATAATCAAATGTTAAATTCTCTCCAAACATCGCATGAGTAGGTAGTGAAGGTAAATCATCTTGATACAGTGCATAATTATGTTTACTAAACCCACAAACTGCTTTATGTGGTCCACCATGATCTTTATAAGCCTGTTCATCACCAGTGAAACCAGTTGAAGATAACCATGTTGTTTGTGAAATCTTAGTTTTATCTAAAGCAGAGCGCATCGGTCTTTTCGAGCTATAAGGCAAATCTTGGATTTTTCCTGTCGAAATTGCGTGAATTGATATCATATCATTCTCCTTAACGTTAAGTTAAAGTATATTGTACTATAAAACATTTTTAGAATTGTAAATTCTGATTGATATGTTTAAAAAAATGTTAGAAATAAGGGTATGTTAATTTATATGAGTCATGTAAAATATGAATTGAATAGATTACATAAATATGGGAGGCTACCTTCATGAAAGATGTCAAAGCACTTAAGTTAATGACATTAAATGATGTTTTAAGTCAAATCAATGGTGACATGACGCTGGGAATTGGTACAGGAAGTACAATGGAATTACTTTTACCTCAAATGGCGCAACTAATTAAAGAACGTGGTTACAATATTACAGGTGTATGCACTTCTAATAAAATTGCATTTTTAGCAAAAGAACTAGGTATTAAAATATGTGAAATCAATGATGTTGATCATATCGACTTAGCAATTGATGGTGCTGATGAAGTAGACCCATCTTTAAATATAATTAAAGGTGGCGGTGGTGCGCTGTTCAGAGAGAAAGTTATAGATGAAATGGCATCGCGTTTTGTTGTGGTTGTCGATGAAACGAAAATGGTTCAATACTTAGGTGAGACGTTTAAGTTACCAGTAGAGGTGGATAAATTTAACTGGTATCACATATTACGTAAAATTGAATCATACGCTGATATAAAAGTAGAACGCCGTGTAAACGAAGATGTCGCATTTATAACTGATAATGGCAATTATATTTTAGATTGTAAGTTACCAAAAGGAATTGACCCATATAAGTTCCATGAGTATTTAATTCATCTGACAGGTGTGTTTGAGACAGGATACTTCTTAGATATGGCAGATCAAGTTATTGTAGGCACTCAAGAAGGTGTTAAAATTTTAGAAAAATAATATATAGCATAGAAAAGCGCTTACTAGCATCATCTTCTTAAGAGGTACTAGCAAGCGCTTTGTTATTATTTGTTTTTATCTGAAGATTGTTCTTCAGTTTTTTCGATATGTTTTTCTGCATCGATTACAACTGATGAACGTCTGTCTTCTTTATAAGTCGCAGGTTCTTTTAATGATTGTATTTCATCTTCATTTGAATCGTTTGTTAAATCGTCACTTTGTGGTGCATGTTTAACTGATTCTGCTGATTCTACTGACTCCGAAGTGATGTCATGATGTTCATCATGATTAGATTCAGTTTGATTATCTATGTGATGTTGAGGTTCTGTTTTTTCAGTACCTTCATGAATGCTTGGTTCGTCAGCCGCAGTTTTTTCAGTATCATTTTTAGCAATACCGACCGTTGATGCAGTAGCTACACCTGTTTTTTCAGCATCTTTAATATTTGAAGAAGATTTTTCAGCCTCAGTATGATTAGTTTCTTCATCGTCATTGACATGGTCTAAATAATTATTAGGCTCAAGTTCTTCAAGGTTTCGTCTTGTTGTTAAATATACAATACCTCGGATAATTAAGCTTAAACCAATGTATCCTACTGCAACGATTGCTGTTGAAATGGCGATGACTTTGATTGAAAATAGATCGCCGATTTCTTCGCTAAACAAGAAAATAAGTCCAAATGTCATTGAAGCATGGAATGTCGTTGCAATATAAATTGTACGTCCTTTAGTCGCTCTAATTAATTCACCAAGAATCATAGAGAATGAGAATGTATAAAGGAAGTTATAAGCAGCAAATTCTGTACCATAAGTTGTATTTGCTGAGAAAACTGAATACATCAAACCAACAACAATACTTGCAAAGAACGTGTTCATTTTCGTTTCAACAATATTTTGTAAGTATGAACGGAATCCGAATTCTACTACGAACGCCATTAGAATATGTCCAATCAGAATGTGTGTAATAGGTACTGATAAGCCTGTTGATTGTAATAAAATAAAGCTATCTGCAAATGTATTAAAGCTGTACATACCAATAATTAGAATAATTAAAGGTAAAATTAAAGCTAGCAATAGACGTTCAATTACTTTCAGGCTGATTGAGAATTTTAAACCTGCAAGTTGGACCTTTTTATATTTGAAAACGAGTATACAAATGATTGCAGCAATTAATGGTGCTAGATCTGTAACTTCAAATATAAAGTGTTTGACACCAATTATAGACTGGAAATCTCTGAGCATAATGGATAACGCCATTGTAATGACAAAGAAGACAAAAATCGTCATTGCCCATTGAAAACCAGAAATTTTATTGTTTTTCATTATATGTAACCTCCATTAGGTAACAAGCAAAATATCTTTTAGTAACAATTATACATATTACAAGCCGAGAGATAAATTGTCTATGTCAATATTAATGAAAATGTAATAGTCTTGACGTATTTTATTAACATAAATCAGCTAAGTATTCGTTATTACATAGAAAATAGGGGTAAAAGAAATGTAGATAAGTATTTTTAAGATATGGATTTAACTATGAATTGAATTCAAAATTTCCTATACGTTATACTTTAATTGTTAATAAGCCACATAAATAAGAGGGGGAAATGCTGTGTACAAGCAAGGTGAACCAAATTTATGGACTGGAAGGTTAGATAGTGAAACAGACCCGAAAAAATTTAGACATTTTCAAACAGTAACATTTGAAGATTTGTCTAAGCTGGAAAAGAGTAGTAGGCCATCAGGGGTCGGTATATTAGGCTATGCTGTTGACGAAGGTGTTGCTTTAAACAAGGGGCGCATTGGTGCAAAAGAAGGACCAGATGCGATTAAACAAGCATTTGCAGGTTTGCCGGATTTGAATCAATTTGAAACTTTAGTCGATTACGGAAATGTTTATCATGATCATGAGGAATTAATTGATACTCAAAAAGAATTTGCTATGCTTGCAGCGAAGTCAATTGCTAATCATAGACAAACATTTTTATTAGGTGGTGGACATGATATTGCGTATGCTCAATATTTAGCAACACGTAAAGTCTATCCAACACAATCTATTGGTGTGATAAATATTGATGCGCATTTTGATACACGTGCTGAACAACAATCTACATCCGGAACGAGCTTTAGACAAATTTTAGAAGAAGATGAAAACACAGATTATTTAGTGCTTGGTATTGCTCAAGGTGGTAATACGCAAAGTTTATTTGATTATGCTAAAGAGAAAAAGATTGATTATGTCTTTGCAGATGAATTATTGAGTCACGTATCACCAACAATTAAAGATATGATTGAGCGTTTTGTATATGAACATGATGTCATTATGTTTACGATTTGTATGGATGTCATTGATAGTGCGTTTGCGCCTGGGGTAAGTGCGCCGGCAGTGTTAGGTTTGTATCCACATACTGTTCTTGAATTGGCAAAACGTATTATTCCAAGTGATAAGGTGTCTTCAGTTAGTATTGCTGAGATGAATCCAACATATGACGCTGACAATAGAACTGCAAAGCTCGTTGCTAATTTAGTGCATCATTTTTTAAAATAATTAAAAATATTTATATGTGACGAAATTTGCATTGCAGGGCAGAATGTGAGTATTTCGTAATAGAAGTTATATTAACGTTGATATATTTGAAAAATAATTGCAGTAAGAAGACTCTTAAGTTGTAGTCATCTTACTGTTTATTTATGTTATTTGAAATAGCAAAAATAACAACTGTATTGTATGAAAAGTTCTCTTATTATATAATGATTAATTAAAATTTTAACGGAATTCAAGAGGCCTTTTTATAATGACGCCTTATTTGTAAAATGTCATATGTGGTTTAGCCTCTTTATAATAATTTAATCTGTTCTCAAGTGTGCCAGTATGTAATTCTAGCTTATGACCATCAGGGTCAGTAAAGTAAATTGATTGTCTATCTCTAATATCTCTAACTCTTCCTTCTAAGATATTCACGTTATTATCTTTTAACCTCTGATGCCAATATTTAAATTCGCTGTCATCTATAGTGAAAGCTATATGTGTATATGAAAAGTGGATTTCATTACGTGGTATATCTTTTTCTTCATTTAAAGCAATCCATAGGCCTGCAAGCTTAAAATAAGCAGTTTTTTTACCAGTCAATAGCAATTTCCCAAATAAAATATCTCTATAAAAATGTATTGAATCGTTTAAATTTCTGACTGAAAAGCATATATGATTAATAGATTTTAACATCTGGTTCACTTCTTTCTTAGAATTTTTATAATAAATTATTTGTGTATCGATTTTTGAAATGACGTCATTAATTTTTATACGATGATCTGAGCAACTGCATAAGAGGCTCTAATAACTTAAGTTAAAGGCAAAAGGTATACAGTTGACTGAGCAACTGCATAAGAGGCTCTAATAACTTAAGTTAAAGGCAAAAGGTATACAGTTGACTACGCAACTGCATAAGAGGCTCTAATTACTTAAGTTAAAGAGCCTCTAAAAGTCCATATAAATAATCTTGGCATTGTTGTACGAATGTATGTACTTGTTCGGAGTGTTTACGCTTTTTATGATAATTGATATAAATTTTTCGGCCTAAGTTTGGACGAATTTTTTTATATTCTAAATTGGACGTGTGAAATGATTGGTAATAAAATCTCGGAATGATAGCGTAACCTAAGCCAAGATGAACAAATCCAACTGCTGATTCGAATCGATCTGTTTCTACAACGACATTTGGACGAATATTTCTTCTATTAAAATAGTCATCTAAGTGTTTGCGCACTTGAGAATTTTTGTTTGGCAATATGAGTGGCAAATTTTCAACATCTACCCAATTTTGATTTTTAAATGTTTCTTTAGGTGCTAATAAAATGTAAGATTCCTCATATAAAGGAATGGATCTTATATCTTCGTGGGTTATTTTTTCATTTGTTATAGCTAAATGAATATTAAAATTCAGTAATTGCTCTATAGATTGATGTTTATCATGTATTTCATATAAACGATATTGCTGTTCAGGGTAGTCGGAATGGTGCTTTCGAATTAAATTCGCAATCCATTGATTCGTAGATTCAAGAGTCCCAATTTTTATCCTTGGTTCTGATGTAACGCTTAAATCATACATTTTTTCCATCGTAGATCGATATTGTTGAACTAATTCGCTCGCATAACGATAAAACTGTATTCCTTTTTCGGTAATCTTGATGTCTTTTGTTGAACGTGTAAATAAGTCATAACCTAAATCTGCTTCCATTTTTTTAATCGTAGCAGTTAAAGATGGCTGGCTAATATGTAAAAATTGTGCAGCTTTAGTAAAACTATTATATTTCACGATAGCCAAGAAATATTCTAACTGAATAATTTTCATGTGTTTTGCTCCTTTTATTTATAGATTCAAGCTATGGATAATTAGTTTATTTATATTTGTTGGCTATATTTTAACATACTATAATGAGTATTGAAGATAATAATGTAAGCGTTTTAAATTTAGTGGAATTAACTTCTAAAAAGAACAGGAGCGAATTTTATGAGAAAAATTCAAGCAAAAAAAGGTTTGAGTATTGATTGTAAAGGTTGGGAACAAGAAGCAGTACTTAGAATGTTATACAACAATTTAGACCCAGAAGTTGCTGAAAGACCAGAAGATTTAGTTGTTTATGGTGGTATTGGAAAAGCAGCTCGTAATTGGGAAGCTTTTGAAGCAATAGAGAAAACGTTACGAGAATTAGAATCAGATGAGACAATGTTAGTACAATCAGGAAAGCCAGTTGCTGTATTTAAAACACATGAAGAAGCGCCACGTGTATTAATTTCAAATTCAGTATTAGTACCTGAATGGGCAAACTGGGATCATTTTAATGAATTAGATAAAAAAGGTTTAATCATGTATGGGCAGATGACAGCCGGTAGTTGGATATATATTGGTTCTCAAGGTATTGTGCAAGGTACTTATGAGACATTTGCCGAGCTAGGTAATCAACACTTTAATGGAGATTTAGCAGGCACTGTTACACTGACAGCAGGTTTAGGTGGTATGGGTGGTGCGCAACCGTTAGCAATTACTATGAATCATGGGGTAGCAATTTGCGTGGATGTTGATGAAACACGTGTTGATAAGCGAATTGATACGAAATACTGTGATGTTAAAACAGCTGATTTAGATGAAGCATTAAAATTAGCAGAAGAGGCGAAAGAACGTGGAGAAGGATTATCAATCGGGTTAGTTGGAAATGCTGTAGACATCCATCAAGCGATTCTAGAAAAAGGATTTAAAATTGACATTATTACTGACCAAACAAGTGCACATGATCCGCTAAATGGATATGTGCCACAAGGATACTCTGTAGAAGAAGCGAAAGTATTGCGTGAAAAAGATCCGAAAAAATATGTTGAACTGTCACAAGCTTCAATGGCAAAGCATGTTGAATTAATGCTTGAATTCCAAAAACGTGGCGCTGTAGCATTTGATTATGGTAACAATATTCGTCAAGTAGCCTTCAATAACGGAGTGAAAAATGCTTTTGACTTCCCAGGTTTTGTACCAGCTTACATTAGACCATTATTCTGTGAAGGTAAAGGGCCATTCCGCTTTGCTGCGTTGAGTGGTGATCCAAAAGATATCGAGCGTGCGGATGAAGAAATGCGCAAACTTTTCCCAGAAAATGAAAAGTTATTAAGATGGCTTGATTTAGCTGAAGAAAAAATTTCATATCAAGGACTACCATCACGTATTGCTTGGTTAGGCTATGGAGAAAGAGCGAAAATGGGCTTAGCTTTAAATCGTCTTGTACGTGACGGTGAAATTTCAGCACCAATTGTTATTGGACGAGACCATTTAGATGCTGGTTCAGTTGCTAGTCCTAACCGTGAAACAGAAAGTATGAAAGATGGTAGTGACGCGGTTGGTGATTGGGCTGTATTGAATGCACTAATTAACACAGCTGCAGGTGGTTCATGGATTTCATTCCATCATGGTGGCGGTGTTGGCATGGGATATTCACTTCATGCGGGTATGGTTGTTGTAGCAGATGGATCAGAGCGTGCTGAAAGAAGATTGGAACGCGTATTGACTACTGATCCAGGTATGGGTGTTGCCCGACATGTTGATGCTGGCTATGACATCGCTATTCAAACAGCTAAAGAAAAAGGTATTCATATTCCAATGATTGATAAAGCAGGTGATAAGTAATGAATGATTTAATAATTAATCATATAGCAGAATTAATTTTACCGAGATCAACAGATAAACCTTTGAAGGGTAAGGAATTAGATGAATTAAATGTTGTGAAAAATGGAACAGTTGTCATTAAAGATGGCAAAATTGTATATGCTGGACAACATACAGATGACTACGATGCGACTGAGACGATTGATGCTAGTGGAAAAGTAGTTTCTCCGGCATTAGTAGATGCTCATACCCATTTAACATTTGGTGGATCTCGAGAACATGAGATGTCATTAAAACGTCAAGGTAAGTCTTACCTTGAAATATTAGAAATGGGTGGTGGCATATTATCTACCGTTAATGCTACTAGAGAAACATCCGAAGATGACTTGTTTAAAAAAGCAGAGCATGATTTGCTTACTATGATTAAACACGGCGTGCTTGCAGTTGAAAGTAAGAGTGGTTATGGATTAGATAGAGAAAATGAACTGAAGCAATTGAAAGTGTCTAATCGTTTAGCTGAGAAATATGATTTAGACATGAAACATACTTTCCTAGGGCCTCATGCTGTACCTAAAGAGGCAAGTTCAAATGAGGCATTTTTAGAAGAAATGATTGCGTTACTTCCAGAAGTAAAACAATATGCAGATTTTGCGGATATTTTCTGTGAAACAGGTGTATTTACAATAGAACAATCGCAACATTATATGCAAAAAGCCAAAGAAGCAGGTTTTAAAGTGAAAATACATGCGGATGAAATTGATCCGTTAGGCGGACTGGAATTAGCAATTGATGAACAAGCAATATCAGCAGACCACTTAGTAGCTTCTAGTGATAAAGGAAAAGAAAAGTTGCGAAATAGTGATACTGTAGCTGTCCTCTTACCTGCAACGACGTTCTATTTAGGTAAAGAAGATTATGCAGATGCAAGAGGCATGCTAGACAATAACGGTGCGATTGCATTAGCAACTGATTATAACCCTGGTAGTAGTGTCACAAACAACTTACAACTTGTTATGGCGATTGCAGCCTTGAAATTAAAGCTATCACCTAATGAAGTTTGGAATGCTGTTACGGTCAATGCTGCTAAAGCAATAGACATTAACGCGGGTACAATTAACACAGGTGATAAGGCTAATTTAGTAATTTGGGACGCACCAAATCATGAATATATTCCATACCATTTTGGTATCAATCACGCAGAAAAAGTTATTAAAGACGGTAAGGTCATCGTAGATAACACATTATCTTTTAAAGCATAAAATAATTAGAAAGCTCTAAGCATTGATTTACACTAATGTTTAGAGCTTTTTTGTGATTTGTGAAAACAAGTTTATCCGAGAACATGTTTTTGTATAGATTCTTAGTTATAAAAGTTAGAATAGTTTGACAATAGTGTTACGATATTATTAAACAATTGTCTATCATTAGCGAAAGTAATTAACAAGAGTACATTGTTGTGAAATCATCGTTTAATAGTCAAAGGCGATCATCGTAGGGTAGACAACATATTATTGACTTAAGGAAGGAGAATGACCGATGGGATTAAAAGATCAAGTTGTTGCCTGGAGAAGGTATTTTCATCAATTTCCAGAACTATCCGATAAAGAATTTAAGACTACACAAAAAATTAAAGATATTTTAACAGAACATCATATTAGAATATTAGACTTACCACTTGCGACTGGGCTTGTTTCTGAAGTGGGACAAGGACCGAGTTGTATAGCTGTTCGGGCTGACATTGATGCTTTACCGATTCAAGAGCTTGTTGAACAGGATTTTAAATCTGAAAATGAAGGTGTTATGCATGCGTGTGGTCATGATATTCACATGGCTAGTATTTTGGCTACGGCTGTAAAGTTAAAAGAAATTGAGGGCACTCTTACTGGGCGTGTTAAATTCATTTTTCAACCAGCAGAAGAACTAGGATATGGCGCTTTTAAAATTATTGAAACACATGCATTAAAAGATGTACAAGCGGTATTAGGTTTTCATAATGACCCATCGCGTCCGGTAGGTACATTTGCAATCAAAACAGGGGCAATTACATCAGCAGTAGATCGTTTTGAGTTTCATATTAAAGGCGTGGGTGGTCATGCTGCAAAGCCAGAACAATGTAACGATCCAGTTATTGTGTTGGCGCAATTGATTAATAGTATTCAATCCATAGTTAGTAGAAACCTATCTGCGTTTCATGAAGCGGTAGTAACAATTGGGCAAATATCATGTGGTAATACTTGGAATGTCATTGCTGATCATGCGTATGTACAAGGCACAGTGCGTAGTTTTGATCCTGTGGTGCGAAAGCTTGTAGAAACACGATTACAAGATATTGCGGACGGATTAGCTCAAGCATATAATATGAAAATTAATTTAAATTATACACATTTACCTGGCGCTGTGATGAATGATGAGGCATTGACGCATAAAGCAATAGCAGTAGCCCAACATGTTGGATATAAGGTGGAAATGATGGAACAGCCGCTTACGATTGGAGAAGATTTTTCAGGTTATAGTCAACATTTTCCAAGTGTATTTGCGTTAATTGGTTCTCATAGTGAATATGATTTACATCATCCTCAATATAAACCGGATGAAAGGATTCTTGAAAAAGTACCTGAGTATTTTGTTGAATTTGTAAAAAGACTATTGCATGAGTAATTCGAGCTTGTTTTTATAAAGAAGAAAGTAATTTTTAGTGTAATCATGATTAAGTTCCTAGGAAGATTGGGTAAATAATAACCATTAAGCGAATAAGGAGATGTTAAAAAATGGCAGCTCAAGATCCTAGAACAAAATTTAAAACAACGGATTATGAAAAACAAGAACAAGAGGTACCGGGTTTACAATCTGAAATGACGCCAGCACCTGATTGTGGCGAAACGTCTTACCAAGGTCATCAACGCTTACAAGGCTATAAAATGTTAGTTACAGGTGGTGACTCAGCAATAGGGCGTGCAGCAGCAATTGCGTATGCTAAAGAAGGTGCAGATGTAGCGATTAACTATCTTCCGAGTGAAGAACAAGATGCACAAGAAGTACGCCAAGTGATTGAAGAAAGTGGCCAAAAGGCAGTGTTAATTCCTGGTGATATAAGAGATGAGCAGTTCAACTATGACCTTGTTGAACAAGCATATCAACAATTAGGTGGCTTAGATAATGTTACTTTAGTTGCTGGACATCAACAGTATCATGATGATATTCATGGATTTACAACTGAGGCATTTACAGAAACATTTGAAACGAATGTCTATCCGCTATTTTGGACAGTTCAAAAAGCATTGGAATATTTAAAACCGGGTGCGTCAATTACGACGACATCATCTGTACAAGGTTATAATCCTAGTCCTATTCTTCATGATTATGCCGCTTCAAAAGCAGCAATTATTTCATTAACTAAAAGTTTTTCAGAAGAATTAGGACCAAAAGGAATTAGAGTGAACTGTGTAGCGCCTGGTCCATTCTGGTCACCATTACAAATTTCTGGTGGACAACCTCAAAGTAAAATCCCAACATTTGGTCAAAAAACACCTTTAGGTCGTGCAGGTCAACCTGTTGAGTTATGTGGAACTTATGTGCTATTAGCGTCAGAAGAATCAAGTTATACAACTGGACAAGTG
Organism: Staphylococcus sp. GDB20D11A; assembly: GCF_016893255.1. Classification (NCBI taxonomy): domain Bacteria; kingdom Bacillati; phylum Bacillota; class Bacilli; order Caryophanales; family Staphylococcaceae; genus Staphylococcus; species Staphylococcus sp. GDB20D11A. The sequence continues at coordinate 143,730 of NZ_JAFEPJ010000003.1, read as the reverse complement.
TTCGGTGTTAGCGGTGGAGTGCAAATAGATTAGGTTTGTATGAAGCTTTTAATTGAACAACATAATATTAATTTAGCTACTTCAATCAAGTAAATTAAAATGAATTAGTGAAGTTTATTTTAAATAGTCGGTAAAGGTGTGTATCTTTATCGGCTTATTTTAATACCCTGTCATAAGGAGCGTTTGCTCAGGGTGTGGATTATAAGTTTTAAGCAGAATAAACTTTCTTAATGAGGATGTCAGGACAACAACGAAAAAGTTAAAAACTGTTGCGGGATTGGGTTTAGGGACGGTTAGTGGAAGAAAGTTCAATTCATTAACAAGTGAAATGGCTAAGGTTAGATATTAGACGCCAGAACGGACAAAGAATAATGGGATATGTTTTCAATTATATAGCGAAGTATTTATATGATAAGATGATGTAAATTACATAGAAACGCTGCCCGTAGAAGTACTGATCATAGAAATGCTGATAAACGTAAATTTGCAAACTCGATATTAAACAAAGGTGTTGTTATTATGGCATTAATAGTATCTAGAGCTATATTATTTTTGATTTTAGCATTAGCTTTTGGAATAGCGACTGTTTTTCCTGAACAAAAGTTGCCATTATATATAGTATTCACACTGTTTGTAGTGGTTGCGATTGTTTCGAATGTATGGCTTACACATCAAAACGTTAAAAAGAATATCATTAAGTTTAACAAACGTGTTGCTTACTTTTTGGGTGTGCTCTCAGGAGTATTCTACATTGGAATCGTTATTTATGGAGCAACTATTATAGGTTACTATAATTTTATATCATTTATTATATTTGCAATAAGTATCGTATCGATTACAATATTAGAAATTGTACTGGGTATTAATTTTAAAAATACGCGTCCATCAAACAAACAGCTAAAAGTTATTTCTGAACAAAGCGCACAGCAATTTAAAGTCATATCATTAATATTAGTAAGTGTGTCTATCGTGTTCATTTTTATTGCATTAATGCTTAAATGGTGGCTTTTACTTGTTATTAGCATTATTGTTTTGATTATTATTACAGTAGCAATGATTGTTTATGAAAAATATTATACGACTCCTGATTAATTTATGATTGACGTACTAAGGATTATCTTGTAACGTAAACGTAAATAAGCATCACTTATCTAGAGAGGTGGAGGGACTGGCCCTATGAAGCCTCGGCAACATCTCGAATGTGCCAATTCCAGTAACCGTAATGGTTTGAAGATAAGCAGGTAAAGCACATGGAAACCTCTTTCTTCATCGTTTGTGAGAAAGAGGTATTTTTAATTGGAAAGCAGGTAAAAAGGATGGAAGTACATAAAAAGAGCAATGCTTGGGCATTATTCCCCTTGTTATTATTTGTGGCGTTGTTTTTAGGCGTAGGTATTATCACAGGTGATTTTACTTCAATACCATTAAATGTTGCAATTACGATAACGGTAATTGTGGCGTTATTAATGAATCGAAAAGAATCATTTGCTAAAAAAGTTGAGGTCTTCACGAAAGGTGCAGGCCATTCAAACATTATTTTAATGATGTTGATTTTTATTTTAGCAGGTGTATTTTCAAATACAGCTGAAAAAATGGGTGGCGTAAAGTCGACAGTTAATTTAGGACTATCATTAATCCCAGAAAATTTAATTATTGTAGGATTGTTTGTGATTTGTATGTTTGTTTCTATATCTATGGGAACGTCAGTAGGGACTGTTGCTGCAATAGCACCTGTTGGTTACGGATTTGCACAAGCGACAGATGTACCAACTGCACTAGCAATGGCTACAGTTGTTGGAGGTGCAATGTTCGGCGATAATCTATCAATGATTTCAGATACAACAATTGCTGCGGTTAGAACACAACATACGAAAATGAAAGATAAATTCAGAGTAAACTTTAAAATTGTATTGCCAGGTGCTATTTTAACGATTATTATTCTGTATTTCTTAACGAATGGCATTTCTTTAAATCATGCTAAAAACTATGATTACAATCTAATTAAAGTTGTACCGTATATTTTAGTATTGGTATTAGCATTATTAGGTGTAAATGTCATTATCGTATTGATTGGCGGAACATTATTAGCCGGAATCATTGGTCTCATAGATGGTTCATTCGGTTGGATGGGGCTACTAGATGCAGTGTCCAAAGGTATTATAAGCATGGAAGATATTGCTATGATTGCGTTGCTAATTGGTGGTTTAGTCGGTATTATTCAACACAATGGTGGTATTGAATGGTTGTTGCAATTTGTTCGCTCTAAAGTGAAATCAAAGCGTGGCGCAGAATTAGGAATTGCGAGTTTGGTAAGTGTCGCAGATATTGCCACGGCAAACAACACCATCTCTATTATTATGTCAGGTCCTTTAGCTAAAAATATTGCAGATGAATATGATGTAGATTCAAGGAAATCAGCAAGTATTCTTGATATATTTGGAGGCTGCTTCCAAGGTTTATTACCATATAGCCCGCAAGTCATTTCAGCGGCTGGTGTAGCTGGTATTTCACCGTTAATGTTATTCCCATACAGCATTTATCCTATATTATTAGGTGTATGCGGACTTATTGCGATTTTATTTAATTTTCCAAAGCTAAAAAAAGAACACTAGTCAAGAAATGAAACATTAATGCTTAACAATATATCGATCTAGCCAAGTAAGGTGGCTTGTTATATTAACAGATCATGTTGTACTCACCGTATAACGCTAATCTTTTAAAAATGATGATCATCTATGTTTGGAACTGAGCAAAAATACGTTAAAATAAAAGTAAGAGCGAAAGTGGGTGGACAACAGTGGCAAAATTTAATGTAGAGAATGAACATGTCGAAGTTGAAATTGAAAAGCTTTATAAATTTTCTCCAGAGTTAGTATACGAAGCTTGGACAAAGAAAGATTTGTTGAAACAATGGTTTATGACATCAGCCAGAACGAATAAAGAGATTGAAGCGGATGTTAAAGAAGGCGGTAAATATCGTATTGTAGATCAACAACGTAATGGCAAAGTAAATGTGATTGAAGGTATTTATGAATCTTTAGTTATGGATGAATACGTTAAGATGACTATCGGTATGCCTGGACTAAGTGAAACACAAGATGTCATTGAGGTAGAATTTTTTGAACGTGAAACAGGTGGCACCCAAATGCTATTTTATTATCGTTCATTAGTTGAAAAAGAAAGACGATTTACTAATTTAGAATACAAGCAAAAGAAAAAAGAATATCATGATGCCATGGTGCATGGTTTCGAATTGATGTTTGATAAGATGTACCACGTTATCGAAACATCAACACAACAATAAAATGATAAAAGGAAGTTATGATAGGCTCAAGGCCATTAAATCATAACTTCCTTTTTTCTAGTTTGAAATATCATTATGTAGTAAATACTCATTATATTTTCTTACAAGTGTTTCAAAGAATATATGATAACTGATGAAGCTAGAATAGTCTGTACCATCAGTTAAGTAGAATGTGTTACTGGATACATAGACGTTGTAATTTGCTTTTTGAGCAAGGGTATTATCTTTCATTGTAGTAACAGAAATAAAGTATTTTTGTCTAAGTTGAAGCAAGTTTGTTACTTCTAATAATTCATGTGTTTCACCTGATAATGAAATAATAAAGAATAAATCATTAGGTTCACTCTTGTTCAAAATCATTTTAAGTTCATGTTCATCATGAAGTACAATGACATGATTATGTAACGTTAACAATATACGCTGTGCCTCTGAAGCAACGTTTAACTGTGCACGCCCTGTACCATACAAATATATTGTTGAAGCTGTATGCATTTTTTCAGTAAGAAGCTGGTAATCAACGCGTTCTAAATAACTGAATGTACTATCGATTTCTTGTTTGAAACTATCGATAGAGTTAGATGGTAATTGGTGTGTCTTATTACTTTCAAATTTAAGGTACGATTTAAAATCACTATAACCGTCAAAACCTAATTTGCGTGTAAATCTGTGAATGGTTGCATTCGAGGCATGTGTGAATTGCGCTAAATCTTGTATTTTCATATTTTTACATTCATCTATATGTGTATTGATAAAGTGAGCGATATGTAAATCATTGTCATTAAGTTTATCAAAGTTTCGATTAATGTGTTCATCTAAAAACATATTCAACCTCCTTGAAAATAAATGTGTGATAGATCGTTATTACATTAAAACCTTGTATGTCATTATATATATTTGTGTATTGATATAGGTTTGATTATGTGTTTAAAACGAATGTATTACAAATACAACGATGTCATATATAAGGTCGTGAAAAAATTTTCACTATATGAAAAGATAATCTAATTATACAAAATACTTTCAAAATACGTCAATGTCGTTGTAGGTGTGTAAGCGTTTACTATATATTATATTTAAATAGTAAGACATCTATTTATAAATGAATCTAATTAGATGTATTGTTAGGAAAGATGATATGGAGGGAATAGAAGATGAATGCGATAAAGCGTTTCGGTAGTGCAATGATTGTACCAGTATTAATGTTCGCTTTCTTTGGGATAGTGCTTGGCTTTGCGACATTATTTAAAAATCCTACAATCATGGGGAGTTTAGCAGATCAACATACGTTTTGGTTTAAATTTTGGTCAGTGATAGAATCTGGTGGCTGGGTTATTTTTACGCATATGGAAGTTGTATTTGTTGTAGGTTTACCACTTTCTTTAGCTAAAAAAGCACCAGGTCATGCAGCACTTGCAGCATTGATGGGTTACTTAATGTTTAATACATTTATAAATGCCATTTTAACGCAATGGCCACATACGTTTGGCGCTAATTTAGAAAAAGGCGTTGAAAATGTACCTGGTTTAAAATCAATTGCAGGTATTGCCACATTGGATACGAATATTCTAGGTGGTATTATTATTTCAGCTATTATTACTTGGATTCACAATAGATACTATAGTAAACGATTACCAGAAATGGTTGGTGTATTCCAAGGTTTAACATTTGTGGTTACAATCTCATTTTTTGTGATGTTACCATTAGCAGCAATTACTTGTGTTATTTGGCCAACTGTTCAGCACGGTATTGGCTCAATGCAACACTTTATCATTGCTTCAGGCTATATCGGTGTATGGTTGTATCACTTCTTAGAACGTGTATTAATACCGACAGGATTACATCACTTTATTTATGCACCAATTGAAGTTGGACCAGTAGTAGTCAATCACGGCTTGAAAGCTGAATGGTTACAACATTTAAATGAGTTTGCTAAGAGTACTAAGCCATTAAAAGAGCAATTCCCTTATGGCTTTATGCTTCAAGGAAATGGGAAAGTATTTGGATGTTTAGGTATTGCCTTAGCAATGTATGCTACGACACCTAAAGAAAATCGTAAAAAGGTGGCGGCACTACTTATTCCTGCCACATTAACAGCAGTCGTTGTAGGTATTACTGAGCCATTAGAATTTACATTCTTATTCATCGCGCCATACTTATTTGTTTTACATGCAGTTTTAGCAGCATCAATGGATACTTTAATGTACGCATTTGGTGTTGTAGGAAATATGGGTGGTGGTTTGTTAGACTTTATTTCAACAAACTGGTTACCACTTGGGAAAGAACATTGGGGCACTTATGTAGCACAAGTTGTTATAGGCTTAATATTTGTAGCGATTTACTTCTTCTTATTCAGATTCTTAATTTTGAAATTTGATATTCCATTACCTGGACGTAAGAAAACAGAAGAGGAAGTTAAATTATTTTCTAAGCAAGATTACAAAAATAAAAAAGGTGATAGCGAAGATTCTAAACGTGCTTCAACTGGTAATGAATACGAAGACAAAGCTGCGTATTACCTAGACGGTTTAGGCGGTAAAGAAAATATCAAAGATGTTACTAACTGTACAACAAGATTACGCTTAACTGTTTATGATGAAAGTAAAGTTGCGGATACGGAATATTTCACGCATCAACAAATGGCACACGGATTAGTAAAGAGTGGTAAGAGTATCCAAGTTGTAGTAGGTATGACAGTACCACAAGTTCGTGAAGCATTTGAACAAATGGTTGAGGATCAATCGTCCGAAGTTAAATAATACAAAAAAAAGACACATCACTATACGCAATCATTGTAAATGATCATCGTATAGATGTGTCTTTTATTATGATATTCGAGCTTTGCTCATAGATGACGATCTATAATTGGCAGATAGAATGTCGATATTTCTAGTTGCAATCGTATGTAACAATATAGCGAATATTTCTGGCGTACATATAATATGCGCATGAGACTTATTCAACGTATAAGTGATATCAGTGTGATTTTGGAACATATTCATAATATCGATAACTTTGTCTTTAATGAAAGCATCTTGCAAGCCATCAATATTGATATCGAAACGCTTTGCAGATTGATATAAATTATCAGAATCAAGTAATTCATTTATTTTCTTTGGTGAAAGTACTTGGAAAATACTATACTGATGAAAACTTAAAAATGAAATGAAGTATGGAAGTTGTTGCTTTGGTAAGCTAATTTCTAATACATACTGATTAAACTGTTTGTTTATTGAGAATTGCAACGCATCACAAAATTGTACACTTTTGCATAACTTACTTAATTTTTTTCTAGTAGTACGGTCATTTAAACCGGCGATGTTGATGATGTATGTTTCGAATTTATCAATTAACATGTGAGGACCTCCCGAGGAATACATGGCATTAAATACACGTTTAATATTTATAAAGGTGACTTAATTTAGTTCAAGTTGATTTTACCACGCTTTTTTTCTTTATTCACTAAGACTTTTGAATGAAGTTTAAAATAATTGTTTATCAGAGATAAAATATTTGCAAGAAGAAGAGAATGGCCAAATAATCTTAATTTTCAGAAAAGTAATTGTAACCTTACTGGTCTTATGGTAATATTTTTCAATATTATCGACGAGGATGTGTTAACAATGTTTCAAAAATTGAGTATATTTGCCACGAAGAGTTTTTTGGTATGGATGTTAGTAGCAGCTGTTATTGGATTTATTTTCCCACAACATGTTGCGACATTAGGTAAGTGGGTACCTTATTTACTTGGTATTGTTATGTTAGGTATGGGATTAACAATTACACCTAATGATTTCAAAATGGTCTTTAAAGCACCTAGAGCAGTAATTATTGGTGTCTGTCTACAATTCAGTATTATGCCCACATTAGCATTTATAATTGCAAAGTCTTTTCATTTACCACCTGATATTGCTGTTGGCGTAATATTAGTTGGATGTTGTCCGGGTGGGACATCAAGTAATGTAATGAGTTATTTAGCCAAAGCTAACGTAGCACTTTCTGTTTCTATTACGACGGTCTCTACGTTGCTAGCGCCATTCGTTACACCTGCGTTAATATATCTATTTGCAAATGAATGGTTGGAAGTATCTTTCTTGAGTATGTTGTGGTCAGTTGTTCAAGTTGTATTAATTCCAATTGCTTTAGGTATTGTTTTGCAAATTATTAATCGTAAAATTGCTGAAAAAGCTTCTACAGCTTTACCGATTATATCAGTTGTTGCTATTTCATTAATTTTAGCAATAGTTGTAGGTGGCAGTAAGCACCAAATCTTAACTACAGGATTATTAATATTTTTAGTAGTTATGTTACATAACGTATTAGGGTATACGATTGGTTATTGGTTAGCTCGTCTTTTAAAATTAGATCGACAAGATCAAAAAGCAGTCAGTATTGAAGTTGGAATGCAGAACTCTGGTTTAGCTGTGTCATTAGCAGCATTGCATTTTAATCCAATTGCAGCAGTACCAGGCGCAGTGTTTAGTTTCATTCATAATATAACAGGGCCTATTTTAGCAAAGTATTGGTCAAAAAAGTTATAATTGCACTAATAGAATGAAGTGGTCATCGGACTGTGTTAAGCTTTGATAAAGAGAAAAAATAGAGGAGTAAATATATGTATAGAGCAGTTATATTTGATTTCGATGGAACAATAATAGATACGGAACAACATTTATTTAATGTTATTAATAAACATCTAGAGATGCATAATGCCGATCCTATAAGCATTGATTTTTATCGTTCTTCTATTGGAGGAGCAGCTACAGATTTGCATGACCATTTAATTAAAGCGATTGGTTCGGAAAATAAAGATAAACTTTATGAAGAACATCATCTTACTAGTACAACATTACCGATGATTGATACGATTAAATCATTGATGGCATTTTTAAAGCAACGTCACATTCCTATGGCGATTGCCACAAGTAGTGTGAAAGCGGAAATATTGCCTACCTTTAAAGCATTAGGTCTAGACGAGTATATAGAGGTAGTTGTTGGTAGAGAAGATGTTGAACAAGTTAAACCTGACCCTGAATTATATTTATCTGCAGTACAACAATTAAATTATATGCCGACACAATGTTTGGCTATTGAAGATTCTGTAAATGGTGCAACAGCCGCGATTGCAGCTGGATTAGATGTTATTGTTAATACGAATAAAATGACAAGCGCACAGGACTTTTCTAATGTAGATTATGTAGCAAAAGATATTGATTACGATCAAATTGTAGCGCGTTTCTTTACGAAATAGGAGGCGTATCATGATGGGTTACATTATATTGTTTTTTCTAGCTGGTCCAGTAATTTTAGGCGTTGGAAATTTGGTGATTGGTCCTATATTTAACAAACAGACACCATTTCGCGTGCAAGTAAGATCTTTTGTTGTTGGTTCAATGATTTACTTAATACTTGCAACAATTGGCTATTTTTTACTATTACAAGGTAAACTTTAACGAGAAAACCACCTTACCTCATTAAATGGACGACCATATGTATGTGAAATGGTAGAACGTTCATGTTTATGTATGAGATAGGGTGGTTTAAATAGTTACATATATTTTAATAATAACGTCACGATGATAAGTACAATTAAGATAATATCTATGCCTACCATAATTGTAGCTCTTGTTGCATTACTTCCTTGTTCTTTTGCTGATTTCATAGCACGGTAGTTTGGCACAAAGCTAATAATTAGTAAGATTAATACAATTACACCAATTAATGCTGTTGTCATGATGAACGACCTCCTTTATTTTTTTCAATCAATTCCCAAATAAACGTAGCAATCACACCGATGATTAACCCAGTGATGACACCGATTTGTACCGTTAAAAATATGGCGCCGAAAATGATACCAATAATTAATGCAATCGGTAAAGTCGTACCGAGTTTAATCTTGCGCTCTGGAGAATTAATAATAGTAAATAATGTAAGACAAATGAGTATGAAAGCAAGTGTTGCAATAATAGTTCTTCCAACTAAATATAGGATGTCAGGTTTTTCCATACCGATATAATTTATGATGAAAAATGCTACAGCAAAGATTACCGATATTTTTGTAGCACGTGGCAGTATTTGTTTTAACATTGATATACTCCTTTTTAATATTATTAAAATTATATCATAATTACCGAGAATAGCTGAAGTTGTATGTGACTCAACGGTACTTGGACAACTTTTTTAATTTTTTAGAAAAATCACAAAATAATTGTTTGCAAAGTTGCAAAAGCCTGCTATAGTAGTTCTGTAAACGATTGCATGGTATGCAAATATTAATGTACCAAAATCGATAATTTATAGTATAATTACGGCAATAAGTTTTTTTATGGATTTATTTAGTATCAATCAGAGATGGGGTAAGAAGTTATGGAGAACAATGAACTACAAAGGGGATTGAGTGCCCGTCAAATTCAAATGATTGCACTTGGTGGTACGATTGGCGTGGGGCTTTTCATGGGTGCGACAAGTACAATTAAATGGACAGGCCCATCAGTTATCCTTGCATATTTAATTGCGGGTATCTTTTTATTTTTAATCATGAGAGCAATGGGGGAAATGATTTATTTAAACCCTACAACAGGATCATTTGCAACATTTGCAAGTGATTATATACATCCTGCAGCAGGTTATATGACAGCATGGAGTAATATATTCCAATGGATTGTTGTTGGTATGAGTGAGGTCATCGCAGTAGGAGAATATATGAAGTTTTGGTTCCCGGAATTGCCAACTTGGATTCCTGGTGTTATTGCTATTTTATTATTAATGGCAGCGAATTTATTCTCGGTAAAAGCGTTTGGAGAATTTGAATTTTGGTTTGCTTTAATTAAAGTTGTAACAATTATTTTAATGATTATTGCTGGTTTTGGTCTTATTTTCTTTGGTTTTGGAAATGGTGGCCATGCGGTAGGTATTTCTAATCTATGGACAAATGGCGGATTTATGCCAAATGGTATTGTTGGTTTCTTCTTTGCATTATCAATTGTAATTGGTTCATACCAAGGTGTGGAACTGATAGGTATTACTGCAGGTGAAACTAAAGATCCTCAGAAAAATATCGTTAAAGCAGTGAATGGTGTTATCTGGAGAATTTTAATTTTCTATTTAGGTGCTATTTTTGTTATTGTTTCAGTGTATCCTTGGAATCAATTAGGAGACATTGGAAGTCCGTTTGTTGCAACATTTGCTAAAATCGGTATTACATTTGCAGCTGGATTAATTAACTTTGTCGTATTAACTGCAGCAATGTCAGGATGTAACTCAGGTATTTTCAGTGCGAGTCGTATGATTTATACACTTGCTCATAAAGGTGAAATGCCGAAAATATTTACTAAAATCATGAGAAATGGTGTGCCATTGTACACTGTTGTTGCAGTATCTCTTGGTATTTTAATTGGTGCTTTATTAAATGTAATTTTACCTTTATATATCGATGGAGCGAAGAGTATTTTCGTATACGTTTATAGTGCGTCTATTTTACCAGGTATGATTCCTTGGTTTATGATTTTATTCAGTCACTTACGTTTTAGAAAATTACACCCTGAAGAAGTGGAAGGTCACCCATTCAAAATGCCTGGTGGCGCAGTAACTAACTATTTAACAATCTTATTTTTAATATTAGTATTGGTTGGTATGGTATTTAATGTTGAAACTAGAATATCAGTGCTTATTGGTGTTATCTTCTTAACGATTGTAACGATTTATTATTTTATTAGATATAATAAAAATAATGTAAAAGCAAAATAGTATGATTATAATGTGCGCTTATTTTATGACAAACTTGGCCCTAGCTTATTAAAGTTAAATAGCCAAAGAAGTGTTATGAGTAGGCGCATTTTTTTATAAATTTAGCTTAAATCGAAGTTGTAGTAAGAATTTACCTTTAAAAGGCAATACTATCGATAGTTTTTACTGTGGGCTTAAAAAAATAGCATCATTAAAATAACAAACGCAATTGATATATGGAATGAATCCGTTAATCAACTGCGTTTGTTTTTAATATAAGAAATTGAATGGCCTTATCAAATCATTGGTCATATGCGTATGTTATACAAGATAAAAGACATGTAAGCTTTGGAAATGATGCATAAATTATTATATGACATGATTAAAGAATTTATATAAGACTGTTAATGTTTAAAGTTAATATTTGATAAATGTTTACGATAGTTATCTAAAGCCATTTTAGATTGTGTTATGAAATCTAATGATGCGTGATAATTTAATGCAACATAACGATAATATAAAATATCAATAGTGAACATTTGAGCAAATAATGAAGTTGTTGCTCCCATATGCATCTCATTTTCATCAGTTTTCCCATAAGTTAAAACAATATTTGATGCCTGTGCTACGGGATTATCCCTTGTACTAGTAATTGTAATTATAGGTATATGGTAGTCATCAATAACTTTAACCATTGATTGCATTTCACTTTGCGTACCATTGTTAGTAATAAGAATAACACTGTCGTTCGAATTGTGAGTTGCTAATAATGTTGCAAAAATATGTGTTTCTTGAACAAGTTGAATATTAAGACCTATTCTTGATAACTTTTGGTATAAGTCGGTAGCAACTACAAAAGATGCGCCAAAACCATATATAAAAATCGTCTCAGAACGTTTTAAACAATGACATATTTGATCAATAGTTTTATCATTTAATTCGTTATTAGCATGATTCAGTGCGCGTGTAGTACGTGTATGGAGTTTAGTTCTTAAAGATTCTGTGCTTTCGTTATTCATTAATTCAACATTGTAAATTGATGATGCTTTAGGAACATATTTAGATATATTTATTTTCAAGTCATGAAAACCGCCATCAGTAATTTTCTTGCTGAATCGAATGACTGATGATGTACTAATATCTAATAAGCTTGCTAAGTCTTGAGACCTCATTTTAATCACCTTTTGAGGTGAATTTAGTATAAATTTAGCTATCTTTTTTTCGTTTTTAGTCATATATGGATATTGACTATCTATTTCTGTTAGTACGTTTGACATATTAATCACTCCACTTTAACGCAATATATTTTATTAGCGTTGGCTATTGTTGTTTAACGCGATGGTATTTACAACTTGTAACGTAAGAGAATGAAAAATAAGCTGAATATGTTGTTTGTTTAATGATATTGAATTATAAAACTGTAAATTTTTTAAGATGTATAGATAAAAAATAGCATACTCCCATGTGCAAATAATATATCAATATATTGATATATTACCGTAAGTCATACTGTATATTCCCAATTTATACATTATGTACTCATCTATTTAAATCTTAGTAAATGTAGTTATATAAGACTAAATCTACCATCTTAATCATTATGATTATAACTCGATTAATGCATCTTTACAATTTGAAGAAACTTTTTAATTGTATAATTTATGTAATAAAGTGAATTTTAATAAATAACTTGTTTAAATGACATTTTATGAAAAATAGGTTAATGGGCAAATTTAATTGCAAATAATGCGTTAGATAGTTCTGTATGATAAAAATTAAGATATTGAATTTTGTTACCATAGTCGACTTGTCGGAGGGGACGTTTATTAAGTAGTGTTATAATTTCATAATAGGAAACTTGATTTTCGTTTATTATATATGATGTTTCAAAGCCTTTGAACTTATTCAATTCATTAGTAACTATTTGGTTAAATTTATAAATATGCGTTTGAATGTTCCAATCTGTCATTAAAGTATTATATTTAATCGTATCAATGATTTGAATCAAATTAGTAATTTGTTGTCTCATATACTTAGTTTCGTTTATCATGTAGAAGTACCTCCAAAAATCAATTATTAAACAGGAAAGGATATAACAGTGGAAAATGAAAAAAAGAAATACACGTTTAAAGATATAGCATGGAGAGATTTGCTTATAATTCCAATTATAGGTGTATTATTATTTGCACTAAACATTGCAGCTTACATAGGACCAATTTTGTTTGATTATTATGAAATCGATAGTAATCTGATATTTGTAGCGACTATCACACAAGCTTTAGCATATACGATTGGGATTGGCGCATTTTATTTATTTCATTTAAAAGTGATGCCATCAAGGCTTCGGGCTGGTTTTGCGTATATCAAAAAATATTGGCTTAGATTGTCAATAACGTATATTATTGCTCTCATCTTAATTTATACATATGAATATATGACACAGTTTCTACCTAAACATTTGCAATATAGTGAAACAGCCAATGAACTTGAGCTAAATAAAATGTTTGAAGTGCCTGCATTTTTACCTGTAGCATTCTTATTAATTGTGATTGTAGGTCCAATAGTTGAAGAAATCGTATTTAGACATATTTTAATTGGAGAATTAGGTAAGAAGTTTAATTTTATAGCTATGAGTATTGTTTCGGTGTTCTTATTTGCATTTATTCATGTGACTGATGCAAAGTCACCGTTTGAGTTTGGTCCATATCTCATACTATCCATCATATTAGTTTTCACTTATTTAAAATCTGGAAGAAACCTAGGTTCAACAATTGCATTACATATAGCAAATAATTTTGTTTCTTTCGTTATATCAGTAATAAGTATTTATGCGTAGATAAAACCCCGTCGACTCCATAGTTTAGGAATCGATGGGGTTTAAAAATTGATGATAGTTATCAATGGATATGTCTCTGGTTTGAATCGTCTTACCGAATGAATACGAAATATCTATAATATTTTCAATTTCGAGTTCGGCAGTTTTGTCTTGAGCAATGTCATAAATGACTGCATGCCAATGTCCATGTTTACACAAAAGGCCAATAAATATAACGTTTTCGGCTTTAATATTATCATCAACCTTATGATCTACTAACATCACATTTCGTTCTGTACAATAAATTAAAATGTCGGAAAACAACATTGGGAGTGTCATATGTTGTGTGTCATCAAATTTAATATAAAAGTCCATGCGCTTAAGCAATTTTCTTAAGCGTGTTTGTGGAAGACTTAAACATTGTTTTATAATTGCATTGATTTCGCTTTTATATGGTAATGTCGAGTACGACTGACTTTCATTAAGCACTAAAAATAAGGCCGATAATTGTGTTTCAGATAAGTTTAATGCAATTTTAGATTGTGCTTGTTGTATTTGGTAACCACCATTTTTCCCATAATGCGCATAAATTTTAACACCTTGATTTTCTAAATCATCAATATCTCTTAAAATTGTGCGTTTGGATACGTTGCAATATTTAGCTAATTCTAAAGCGGTCATTTTTTTATTTTGTTGAATTGCAGTAATTATTAAATTTTGCCTTTCAGCTTTATTCATGACAGCCACCTCCTAAAAGATGATATATTACACAAAGTATAACATAAGAGTGACAATGAGGACATTTTCAATATCTTTTTAAAAAAATCGGAAAAATTTCGTGGAAAACGCTTACATTTTAAAAAAGATTGTGCTATGATATTACTTGTAACAGGGGGAGCGATTAAACAAAGGGGTAGAGCTATATAACAGATAGCTTTTAATCGTTCAAGTTACATCACAACATCTTCAATATTTATTACTTACTTTCCTTTCTATTTGTCGGCTAGCACGTGACTAGCCGATTTTTTTATGCATAAAATGAAGAAGTCTTCAGTTGTATTGTTGATTATTTTAATATAGGGTAATAATAAAATGATAATGATATGAGAAGTGGTGGACGAAATGACAGATAAAACATTACAGCAAATAGATAAGTTAATATGTTCATGGTTGAAACAAATAGACAATGTTATTCCACAATTAATTACGGAGATGACTACAGAAACGAAGCGTCATCGATTTGATTTAGTTACAAATGTAGATAAACAGATTCAACAACAATTTCAACAATTTTTAGCAACACATTTTCCGGAACACCAACTATTAGCGGAAGAAAAAAGTAATGAAATGATTACGAATGAAATTAATCATTTATGGATTATGGATCCCATTGATGGAACTGCCAATTTAGTAAAACAGCAAGAAGATTATTGTATTATATTGGCGTATTTTTATGAAGGTAAACCAATGTTATCGTACGTATATGATTATCCGCATAAAAAGCTTTATAAAGCAATACGAGGAGAAGGCGCTTTTTGTAATGGAATTAAGATGGAAGAACCACCATCGTTAAAATTGGAAGACGCTATTATATCGTTTAATGCACAAGTGATGAATCTGGATACGGTGCAAGATTTATTTGATGCCTCATTTAGTTATCGTTTAGTTGGTGCTTGCGGATTAGATTCTATGCGAGTGGCAAAAGGTCAATTTGGGGCACATATTAATACAAATCCTAAACCTTGGGACATTGCTGCACAGTTTTTATTTGCAGAACTATTGAATCTAAAAATGACAACTTTAGATGGTAAGGCAATTGATCATTTAAAGGGTGCACCTTTTATTATAAGTAATAAAGCATGTCATGAAACGGTACTTAAAATTTTAAATGCAAATGGTGGTTATCAAAAATACAGATAGATATTCTTGAGAGATAAAAAATGATAAAAAATAGTTATACGTCTACAGAAGTATAGTAAAAAAATTATTTTACTATATAATAAATAGAGAAAACAGACAAAGTATGTAAGGAATAGTAAAGGAGTGGTGGGATTGAAACGTTCGTCTAAAAGTAAAATGAGCCTACCGAAAAAAATATTTTTATGGGTATTCGGTATTTTAGTAATCTTAGCGATTGTAGCTGTTGTGTATGTAGCTGCTAAAATTTTTATTACTGGTAATAAGATACACAATCCGTTAGATCGCAATCATTCAGAATTAAGAGATAAAAAAGTGAGTTTAAACGATGGTGATCCATTCACAATCGCTTTATTTGGTGTCGATTCAGATGCTGATCGTAAGAAAAAGGGTGGCGGAGAGCGTAGTGATAGTATTATGATTTTATCTATCAACCCTAAAACGAAGAAAACTGAAATAGTAAGTATACCGCGTGATACAAGAGCGGAAATTGTTGGCCGTGGTACTACTGAAAAAATTGCACATGCCTATGCATATGGTGGACCAAATATGGCTGTTAAATCACTTGAAAAATTAATGAATGTGCCAATTGATCATTATGCGACAATCGATATGGATGGTTTGCATAATATGATAGATAGCATCGGCGGTGTTGATGTAGTAAGTAATGATACATTCACTGTTGATGGTGTTCGTTTTACAAAAGGACAGCAAACACATGTAAATGGTGATCAAGCATTGAAGTTTATTAGAAGTCGTAAAGAAGAAGGTGCTGGTGGTGACTTTGGTCGACAACAACGTCAGCAAATTGTACTTGAAGCGATGGCTAATAAGATTGCAAGCCCATCATCGATTACACATTTTAATAGTCTAATGAATGAAATTCAAAATAATGTTAAAACAGATTTAACATTAGGTGATTTGAATACGATTAGAAGCAATTATAAAGATGCTAATGACACAATTAATAAACATCAATTGAGTGGTCAAGGCGGCATTCAAAGTGACGGATTGTACTACTTCATTCCTAGTGAGCAGTCAAAAGCTGAAAGTACTAAGTTATTAAAAGATAATCTAGAATAGTAAACTAAGGGAAAATAAGTTATCAAAATTGTACACAAATTAATTAGATAGAATGAGCTGTATAAAGAATAACGAATAGAATTAATAGCCCGTAAATAGAAGGTGATAACACTTTGTATTTATGGGCTATTTTATTTAATGCCTGATTTGATTTTTATTAATTAATCCATTACAAATTTAATTTAAAGATAAATCTTACCTTCTAAATGACAGTAGATATTTATCAAACTTGGGTTATTAATTTTCAGAAAAAGGGTATTTATAAATGGTATAGCGATTTTTAGGTGAGGTGATTATTAAGTATTGTCATTAATAAGGTTGTGAAAGAAATGGCAAAAAAGCGTGAAACAGATAATTGGAAAGCTAATAATGATAATTATTTTCAATTAAACAAAAAGATGATTTAATTTCGCGCAAAATATTTCAAATAAAAATGATTGCAAAAATAAAAAATACAAAAATACGCTTAACATTATACACTTAAAGTAATACAATTATATTGATTCTATCTGAAAGATGTGTGGGGCATCTTTATTTTAGGTGGAAATTAGGCAATTTATTAAAAGTCATTTACGGAAAAATATATAGATGGGGTGAATAGTATGCAAGAACATTTGGTGGTCACGCTTGATGGTAAAGATTATCTTGTAGAACCAGGTACAAATTTACTTGAATTCATTAAATCGCAAGATACTTTTGTATCTTCAATTTGTTATAACGAATCAATGGGACCAATACAAACGTGTGATACATGTACTGTTGAGATTGATGGTAAAATTGAACGTTCATGTAGTACAGTGATTGATCGTCCAATGACAGTAAATACAGTGAATAATGACGTGAAAGATGCTCAAAAAGAAGCGCTTGATCGAATTTTAGAAAAGCATATGCTGTATTGTACAGTATGTGATTATAATAATGGTGATTGTGAAATTCATAATACGATGGATGCATGGGGACTTCAGCATCAAACGTATGAATATAAAGAGAAGCCATACGAAAAAGATTACGGCCCATTTTATCGTTATGATCCAAATCAATGTATCTTATGTGGGCGTTGTGTAGAAGCATGTCAAGATATTGAAGTAAATGAAACAATTAGAATTGATTGGGATCGTGAGCATCCACGTGTCATTTGGGATAATGATGTACCGATTAATGAATCGTCATGTGTATCTTGTGGTCAATGCGCAACTGTATGCCCGTGTAATGCGATGATGGAAGTTAACATGGAAGGTAATGCGGGTTATATGACTGATACGGAACCTGGTTCATTAGCGGCAATGATTGATTTAACTAAAAAAGCAGAACCTGGTTATGGTCCACTATTTGCAATCTCAGATTCAGAAGCAGAAATGCGTAAAGAGCGTATTAAGAAAACTAAAACAGTGTGTACATATTGTGGTGTGGGCTGTTCATTTGAAGTTTGGACTAAAGATAGAGAAATTTTAAAAGTACAACCATCACATGATTCTCCAGCAAATAAAATTGCGACTTGTGTTAAAGGTAAATTTTCATGGGGACATATTAATTCAGATCAACGCTTAACGAAACCATTAGTAAGGAAAAATGGTGAGTTCCATGAAGTAGAATGGGATGAAGCATTAAATGTCATTGCAGATAATTTTACATCTATTAAAGAAAAGTATGGCCCAGATGCACTATCATTCATTTCTTCTTCTAAAGCGACGAATGAAGAATCGTATTTAATGCAAAAATTAGCAAGACAAGTTATTGGCACTAATAACGTTGATAACTGTTCAAGATATTGCCAAGCACCTGCAACAAAAGGCTTATTTAGAACGGTTGGACACGGTGGTGACTCAGGTAGTATTGAAGATTTAGAAAAAGCAGCAATGTCTGTATTGATTGGTACGAATACAGCCGAAGCGCATCCGGTTATTGCATCACGCATGAAGCGTGCTCAAAAATTATTTGGACAAAAAATACATGTGTTTGATATTAGAAAACATGAAATGGCTGAACGCGCAGATCGTTTTTATCAACCGAAACCAGGTACAGATTTGGCTTGGTTAAGCGCAGTGACGAAATATATCATTGATCATGACTTACACGATAAAGCCTTTATCGAAGAGTGGGTTGAAGATTTTGATGAATATTACAAGTCATTAGAAACATTTACAATGGCATTCGCTGAAGAGGCTACTGGTATTCCAGAAGCAGAGTTGATTAAGTTCGCTGAAGAATGTGCCAAAGCAGAGTCCGTTGTCATTTGTTGGGCAATGGGTATCACACAACAAGACATTGGAAGTGATTCAAGTACAGCAATTTCGAACTTATTATTAGTTACTGGAAATTATCGTCGACCTGGTACAGGTGCGTATCCATTACGTGGACATAATAATGTTCAAGGTTGTAGTGATATGGGTAGTATGCCTGATAAAATTACTGGCTATCAAAGTATTGAAGCGGACGATATTCGCGCTAAATTCGAAAAAGAATATGGCGTTAAATTGAATCCTAAAGTTGGTAAAGATAATCATGAAATGGTTGAAGGTGTCCATGATGGGGAAATTCATTCATTATATCTATATGGAGAAGATACTGGAATTGTAGATTCAAATATTAATTTTGTACAAGCTGCTTTTGAAAAATTAGATTTCATGGTAGTCCAAGATGAATTTTTAACATTTACAGCTACATTTGCAGATGTTGTCTTACCAGCAAGTCCTTCATTAGAAAAAGATGGTACTTTTACGAATACTGAGCGACGTATTCAACGTTTATACCAAGCATTGAAACCATTAGGTGATTCTAAACCTGACTGGAAAATATTCCAAGCAATTGCTAATAAATTAGGTTTCGATTGGAATTACAAACATCCAAGCGAAATTATGGATGAAATTGCTAGACTAACACCATTATATGCTGGCGTAAGCTACGAACGTTTAGAAGGATTTAATAGTTTACAATGGCCTGTGCATCCAGATGGTACAGATGAACCAATACTTTATTTAGAAGGATTTAATTTCGATAATGGTAAAGCAAAGTTATTCCCATTATCATTTGATAATTACTTTAAGCAAGATGAAGTTTATGATATTCATGTAAATAATGGTCGATTGTTAGAGCACTTCCATGAAGGTAATATGACTTATCAAACACCAATGATTAAATACAAAGTGCCACGTGCATTTGTTGAAATTTCTCCAGAACTTGCTGAAGATAGAGGCATTCATGAAGGTGCAGAAGTTAAGTTGATATCTGAAACAGGAGAAGCGGTATTACAAGTTCATGTGACAGATCGTGTTAAAGGTAAAGAAATCTATATTCCATTAAATAATGATGCGATGGAAAATGGAGATCTAGGTGCAATTAACTTATTAACTAATAGTGATGTTGATCAATACACGGATACACCATCTTATAAACGTACAAGCTGTCGTTTGGAGGTAATTACGAAACGTGGTAAGTCACCGTTGAACCCTAATAATTTCCGTGTCAATAAAAAACGTCATCCGCAGTACAGTGTTCAAGTACAGAAAAAATGGGAACGTCCAGATTATGTTTTCCCAGGAAATCAGGTGGATAAATAATGGCTGAGAGAATATCTTCTAAAATTAGACGCTTAGAAAAATCAGAAGAACAAATTAAGTTAGAAAGTATAAATGAAGTTACAGAGGCAATTGCAGCGAATAAAGATAGTATATTAAAAGTAATCAAACTTATTAAAGTGTTAGATGATGCTAAAATATTAGATGCTTTAAATGGCGCAGTTAGAGGACGTCAAGTGATTATTAATAAATTTGCTGTTGAGCTCAACAAAGATATCTATACTGGTCTATTAACAAATATGGCTTCAATGGTATTTTTATTAGGTGAATTAAATGTATCAGATTTAAGTGACTTCCTTAATAAAGTTAATAAAGGATTACATGTTGCAAATCAAGCGAGTCCTAATGCGAAGACATCTGTAAGAAGTCTGTTAGGCGTTTTAAAAGATGACGACATGAACCGTAGTTTAACATATATGCTTAATATGCTAAAAGGTATGTCTCGAGAAGATTAATATGGGTCTATAATAAATCGGATTGATGTAAAAGTTTTTTAGTTTTCATCTTTCCGATTTTTTTGTCTTTGAATATAACAGTGTTCTTGCATGTTGGTGTAGGGGCACTGTTTTAAGTTATATTGAAATATTATTTGTATCCGAGTCTTCATCAAACTTTAAACAATATTTTTGAGAATCGAGAAAATAATGTGCTATTGATAATCAACCATCGACAGGGCTATGAAACATCATGTATTATTATGATTATGTAAGTTATTTAAATAAAAAGGGTGAGTGCATATTAATTCGAGAATGTTAAAAACGTCAGCTGTAATTTCTAATACATTATTAGTCATAGGTTTAGTCTGTCTATTTATGATGAAATTAGTGTTAGCTATTACTTTTTTTGCTGTTTCATTATCAATTAGTCTAGTTGTCTTTAATATGATGTTCAGAGATAGAACAACGATGAAAGTAATCGTTAACGCTTCTTTTTTAATCGTAATATTAGCGATTGTAGTGGCATATTTTTTATTGTCTAAGTAAGAAAAATGAGGTTTTGTCTATATGAAGAAGAATTTCAAGTTACGCATTTCAACGCTACTATTGATAGTTATTTTAGTTGTTTTTGCTATATTACTCATCGTGAATGAAACTAAATTGTTTAAAAATGATGTGAATTACTCTTTTGATGAGGCTGTTTCAATGCAACAAGGGAAAGGTATTGTACAGACAAAAGAAGAGGATGGTAAATTTGTTGAAGCAAATAATAATGAAATTGCTAAAGCAATGACTATTTCACATAAAGACAATGATATGAAGTATATGGATATCACAGAAAAAGTGCCAATGTCGGAATCTGAAGTTAACCAATTGCTAAAAGGTAAGGGGATTTTAGAAAATCGAGGGAAAGTTTTTCTAGAAGCTCAAGAAAAATATGAGGTTAATGTCATTTATCTTGTTAGCCATGCATTAGTAGAAACAGGTAACGGCAAATCAGAATTAGCAAAAGGCATTAAAGATGGAAAAAAACGCTATTACAACTTTTTTGGTATAGGAGCATTCGATAGTAGTGCTGTTCGTAGTGGGAAAAGTTATGCTGAAAAGGAACAATGGACATCACCAGATAAGGCGATACTTGGTGGTGCAAAGTTCATTCGTAATGAATATTTTGAAAACAATCAACTGAATTTATATCAAATGCGATGGAATCCAGAAAATCCTGCGCAACATCAATATGCGAGTGACATTCGCTGGGCAGATAAAATTGCCAAATTAATGGATAAATCCTATAAGCAGTTTGGTATAAAGAAAGATGATATTAGACAAACATATTATAAATAAGACATCGGTGCTTAAAGGGGCTGGAACAATTTATTGTTTCGAGCTCCTTTAGCGCATTCTGAGTGTGTTAGTTAAATGGATTTTAACCTAACAAAAACGCGGGAGTGGGACAGAAATGATAAAGAGCCACTAATGATTTATTATGTAGTGGTTCTTACACATTAGCCACAGCTAATGTGTACTTAAAAATAGGAATACATGAGTAAAACTCATGCATAAGAAATACTAATTTCTATAGAAAAAGTATTTCTTTATCGTTGTCCCACCCCAACTTGCACATTATTGTAAGCTGACTTTCCGCCAGCTTCTATGTTGGGGCCCCGCCAACTTGCACATTATTGTAAGCTGACTTTCCGCCAGCTTCTATGTTGCGGCCCCGCCAACTTGCATTGTCTGTAGAAATTGGGAATCCAATTTCTCTGTGTTGGGGCCCACACCCCAACTCGCATTGCCTGTAGAATTTCTTTTCGAAATTCTCTGTGTTGGGGCCCCTGACTAGAGTTGAAAAAAGCTTGTTGCAAGCGCATTTTCATTCAGTCAACTACTACCAATATAATATTATAGACCCTAGGGCATTGATTTATGTCCCAAGCTCCCACATCATTGTTACAAATGTACATTATGTAAATGAATATTGCTGTCTAAATGTGCATGTAATATACAATGGTGCAGATAATACACTTAAGTCTTTAAAAATGAAACGTTAGTTCCAAGAGTCATTTTTAAACAATAGTGCATGTGATAAAATAGAAAAGAATGAAAAATATAGAGGTGACAATATGAAGATAGCAATTATAGGTGCAGGCATCGGTGGATTAACAGCTGCTGCATTATTACAAGAACAAGGTCATACTATTAAAGTCTTTGAAAAAAATGAGTCAGTTAAAGAAATTGGCGCTGGGATTGGTATCGGAGATAATGTGCTTAAAAAACTAGGTAATCATGACTTAGCTAAAGGTATTAAAAATGCTGGGCAAATCTTATCTACAATGACAGTGTTAGATGACAAAGATCGCCCGTTAACTACTGTTAAATTAAAAAGTAATACATTGAATGTGACGTTACCACGCCAAACATTAATTGACATTATTAAATCTTATGTAAAAGATGATGCAATATTTACAAATCATGAAGTCACGCATATAGATAATGAGACAGATAAAGTTACCATACATTTCGCGGAACAAGAAAGTGAAGCATTTGATTTATGTATTGGTGCTGATGGAATTCATTCTAAAGTGAGACAATCTGTAAATGCTGACAGTAAAGTATTATATCAAGGGTATACATGCTTTAGAGGTTTAATTGATGATATTGATTTAAAGCATCCGGATTGTGCAAAAGAATACTGGGGAAGAAAAGGAAGAGTAGGTATTGTTCCGTTATTAAATAATCAAGCATATTGGTTCATTACAATTAACTCGAAGGAAAACAATCATAAATATAGTTCGTTTGGTAAACCTCATTTGCAAGCATACTTTAATCACTATCCAAATGAAGTTAGAGAGATATTAGACAAACAAAGTGAAACAGGTATCTTATTGCATAATATTTATGATTTGAAACCACTCAAATCTTTTGTTTATGGTCGTACTATTTTACTAGGAGATGCAGCACATGCGACAACGCCTAATATGGGGCAAGGTGCTGGACAAGCAATGGAAGATGCTATTGTATTAGTAAATTGTTTTAACGCATACGACTTTGAAAAAGCATTACAGCGTTATGATAAAATACGTGTCAAACATACTGCAAAAGTAATTAAGCGTTCTAGAAAAATCGGTAAAATTGCCCAATATCGTAGTCGTTTAGTTGTTGCAGTTCGAAATCGTATTATGAAAATGATGCCAAATGCATTAGCAGCTGGACAAACTAAATTCTTATATAAATCGAAAGAAAAATAATACAACAATATGAAAACCCCCGTATGTTGAAACGAGAGCTCAACATATGGGGGTTCTTGTTTTTATAATGTCATTATAATAAATTCAATTATTAGTTAACGATAAATTGTGGTTTCTCACCTTGAACGGCACTAATTGCAGCATTAGCAACAATTTTAGACATCATGTCACGTGCTTCAAATGTAGCATTACCAATATGTGGTGTTAATACTACATTATTAAGTGATTTTAAGTCATCGGTAATATCTGGTTCAAATTCATATACATCAAGTGCAGCACCTTCAATTTCATTATCTTTCAATGCTTGCACTAGTGCTTGTTCGTGCACGATTGGACCACGAGAGGCATTGATTAAATACGCCGTAGATTTCATCATTTTAAATTGTTCTGTATCAATTAAATGATGCATTTTAGGATTATAAGCAGCGTTGATAGTGATAAAATCTGCATTCTTTAATAGTGTATCTAAATCTACATATTTTGCACCGATTTCTCGTTCTTTTTCTTCTTTGCGATTAGGTCCTGTGTATAGTACATCCATGTCAAATGCTCTTGCACGACGCGCTACCGCACTACCAATTTCTCCTAAACCGATAATGCCGATTGTTTTCCCAGATACTTCTCTACCTCTGAAAAATAAAGGTGCCCATCCGTCAAATCCAGTGGTACGTGATAATTGGTCGCCTTCAACAATACGACGCGCTACTGCAAGTACTAATCCAATTGTTAAATCAGCAGTCGCGTTTGTTGATGCTTTAGGTGTGTTTGTAACATCTATACTTTTTTCTCGGGCATACTCGATATCAATATTATTAAAACCAGCGCCATAGTTGGCAATGATTTTTAAGTCTTTACCAGCATCGATAACATCTTTATCAACGTTTGTAGATAATAAACTAATTAAGGCAGTCGCGTTTTTAACACCTTTAATTAAAGTGTCTTTATCGACTAATCCTTTACCTTCATACATTTCAACTTCAAAATGTTCTTGTAAAAGTTTTAAACCTACTTCTGGTATTGCACCAGCAACATAAACTTTTTCCATAAAAGATCACTCCTTTTATCTTAGTATAGTAGAAGATTAGACAGTATACAACTATGTCATGATGTCTTGTGTATCAATGATGTAAGCGTGTACTTTTGATGGAGGTGATATAACTTAGGCACTGTAGAACTATGAATATTGTAATGTGGAAAAACTGGATTAATTAAATTAGATAACATAGTTTTAAAGTTAATAGTATTGAAAAAAATAATATTATGAATATGGGAGTAAATATAAATAAGTAGGTGGCAACGAAAAATAGCAAAAAAAGAGCTTCTCCTATAAAGGAAAGCTCAAAGTTTTTTGATGACATATGTACTAGAATTAAGTTTCAAGACAATATGTATCATCGTGTTTATATTAAATATGGATGTAGTTGTAGTTACCTGCTTCACTTGCAGAAATAGTTCTAGAACTTACTGAGAAAGGTCCGCCACTATAATTCATTTCTGAAATTGTAACTGAACCATCACTGTTTACACTTTCTACATATGCAACGTGACCAAATGGTCCTTCAGAAGATTGTAGGATAGCGCCTTTAGAAGGTGTATGGTTTACTGTGAATCCAGCACCTTGTGCAGCAGCAGCCCAATTATTAGCATTTCCCCAAGTAGAACCGATTTCTCCGCCTACTTTATCATATACATACCAAGTACATTGTCCTGCAGTGTATAAGTTACCAGAATGAGAAATTGATGATGTAGTTGTCGTAGTTGTTGTAGTCGTTGTAGTTTGAGTCGTGTTGTAGTTATAGTTGTTGTAATTTGTATAATTTTCAGCAGCATCTGCATGATGTGCTTGACCTACTAATGCTGTACCGATTCCTGCTGTTAACGTAGTTGCTGTTACTAATTTTTTCATGAATAAAGTCCTCCAAAGTTCTATATCTTTTTTTATAAATAAAACGTAGCGACTGTTTTATTCTTACATCTCGAATTGATGACAATAGTTACTTTAACAAAATTAATGCTTCTTGTGGGGAATGTTATTGATTTGTAAAAGAATAAAAAAACTTTGACTAATTTTGTAATAAAAATTAGTCAAAGTTACAATGAGATTAACAGATAATTAATAGGAAATATTTATTTGTAATATGTTTAAATAAATCGAATTGTTAAAGGTATTACATATTCTTGGCCATTATAATATTTGACACACGCAATAATTGTGAATACAAAAGATAATATTGAGAAAGCGAATATGGATAAAATACCGATAAATGTAATGATGAAACCTATAATGATAATGAAATCAATATCGGTAGCAATTAGGAAAACGCCTATTAAAGTGATAACGACTAAAACGATAGACCAAATAATATATGAAATCGTATAGTTAAGATAATTTTTTCCAGCACGATCAACTAGTTTCGATTCATCTTTTTTCAATAACCATATAATCAGTGGCCCAATAATAGATGTGAATAAACTTAATAAATAGATAAGCATCGCCATAATGTTCTCATCATTGGATTTGCGATTCGGTTGATGATGTGTTATATCGTTCATTTCAGTTGTCATATTAGACACTCCTTTGAAAATTGTAATATTATCTTTAACTATAACAAAATATAATCAAAAATAAACATGTTTATTAAACAATTATTAAAAATAAAAATAATTGGTGGACGTCGGCGTTTAAATAGGTTAATTTAAGGTTATATATACTTAACATTTATAATGATGCGTAATGAATTCGCATCATTTTTATATTGTCTTACGTATAATTTGTTTTTAATTTTAACCAAAGATAGAAAGAGGGTTGTTTATGAAAATAGCAATTGTAGGATCAGGAAATGGCGCAGTTACGGCAGCAGTAGATATGGTGAGCAAAGGCCACGATGTTAAATTATATTGTCGTAATCAATCTATAAGTAAGTTTCAAAACGCAATCGAAAAGGGCGGATTTGATTTTAATAATGAAGGTGATGAACGTTTCGTAAAATTCACTGATATTAGTGATGATATGGAATATGTTTTAAAAGATGCTGAAATTGTTCAAGTGATTATTCCATCTTCATACATAGAGTATTATGCTGATGTAATGGCAGAGCATGTAACTGATAATCAGTTGATATTCTTCAACATGGCTGCAGCAATGGGGTCAATTCGTTTTATGAATGTTTTAGAAGATAGACATATTGAAACAAAACCACAATTAGCGGAAGCTAATACGTTGACGTATGGTACGCGTGTCGATTTTGAAAATGCAGCAGTTGATTTATCTCTAAATGTACGTCGTATCTTCTTTTCAACATATGATAGAAGCTGTCTAAATGATTGTTATGACAAAGTTTCAAGTATTTATGATCATTTAGTAAAAGAGGAAAGCTTAATTAAAACAAATCTTGAAAATGGTAATCCTGAAGTGCATCCAGGACCAACATTATTGAATGTCGGTCGCATTGATTATGCTGGTGAGTTCGCTTTATATAAAGAAGGAATTACTAAACATACAGTTAGATTACTTCATGCAATCGAATTAGAACGTTTAAATTTAGGCCGTAGATTAGGTTTTGAATTATCAACAGCTAAAGAATCACGTATTGAACGTGGTTATTTAGAACGTGATAAAGAAGATGAACCATTAAATCGTTTGTTTAATACAAGCCCAGTATTTTCACAAATTCCAGGACCAAATCATGTAGAAAGCAGATATTTAACTGAAGATATTGCATATGGTTTAGTATTATGGTCAAGCTTAGGTCGTGTTATTGATGTACCGACACCAAATATAGATGCAGTAATTGTAATTGCATCAACTATTTTAGAGAGAGACTTCTTTGAGGAAGGCTTAACAGTTGAAGAAATTGGTTTAGATAAGCTTGATTTAGAAAAATATTTAAAATAAATGATGGCTTGAAGATAGAAAAGGATATAGTATTATGCAAAAGCAATAAATTGAAGAAAAGAGGTTTCTCATCAATAAGCGAAGGGGACGATAGATGATGACAAGAAAACCAACCTTTTTAGAATCAATTTCGACAATGATTGTAATGGTTATTGTTGTTGTAACAGGCTTTGTGTTTTTTGATATTCCAATTCAAGTATTATTAATTATTGCCTCAGCATATGCCACATGGATTGCAAAACGTGTAGGCTTAACATGGCAAGATTTAGAAAAAGGCATTGCAGAACGTTTAAATACTGCAATGCCTGCAATTTTAATTATACTAGCGGTAGGAATTATAGTAGGCAGTTGGATGTTTTCTGGCACAGTGCCAGCCTTGATTTATTATGGCTTAGATTTATTGAATCCAAGCTATTTTTTAATATCAGCCTTTTTTATAAGTGCTGTTACATCTGTAGCAACTGGTACAGCATGGGGCTCTGCATCAACTGCAGGAATTGCACTTATTTCTATTGGTAATCAATTGGGGATTCCTCCAGGGATGGCAGCGGGTGCTATTATAGCTGGGGCTGTGTTTGGCGATAAAATGTCACCATTATCAGATACAACTAATTTAGCGGCGCTTGTTACTAAAGTTAATATATTTAAACATATACATTCGATGATGTGGACGACGATACCTGCGTCAATCATAGGTTTATTAGTATGGTTTATTGCTGGATTTCAATTTAAAGGGCATTCAAATGATAAACAGATCCAAACTTTGTTGTCAGAGCTTGCACAGATTTATCAAATTAACATATGGGTCTGGGTTCCCTTAATTGTGATCATTGTTTGTTTGCTATTTAAAATGGCTACAGTGCCAGCTATGCTAATATCAAGCTTTTCTGCCATTATAGTGGGGACTTTTAATCATCATTTCAAAATGACAGATGGTTTCAAAGCAACATTTAGTGGTTTTAACGACTCAATGATACATCAGTCTCATATTTCATCCGGTGTGAAAAGCTTGATAGAACAGGGTGGTATGATGAGTATGACCCAAATATTAGTAACGATCTTTTGCGGATATGCATTTGCAGGTATTGTAGAAAAAGCAGGATGTTTAGAAGTCTTATTAACTACTATTTCTAAAGGCATCCATTCTTTAGGAAGTTTAATATGTATTACTGTTATTTGTTGTATTGCGCTTGTATTCGCTGCAGGTGTTGCTTCGATTGTAATTATTATGGTCGGTGTGTTAATGAAAGATTTGTTCGAAAAATACCAAGTCTCTCGTTCCGTTTTATCAAGAACACTTGAAGACTCAAGTACGATGGTCTTACCTTTAATACCATGGGGAACATCAGGTATTTACTATACGAATCAACTTCATGTCTCTGTTGGAGAATTTTTCATATGGACAGTACCATGTTATTTATGCGCAATTATAGCAATTATCTATGGTTTTACAGGGATAGGTATTAAAAAGTCATCGAATTCACGTTTAACTTAATGTGAGCGTGGAATATATATAATATGTTGAAACACTTTAATCATTTATAATTGTAGCGGTTATAATTTGAAAAGGTTTTAACTTAGAATAAATATCCTCTATACATATACTGAATATGTTTTGTAGCGGAACATGTTAATATATGTAATGTAAGTTTTATGTCATGATTTGTAATGACTAAATTAATTGAGAATTTGAAGGCAAGTATATTTGTAAGTACTTTAACTAAAAATTTATCAATGTATAGCCGATTTGACGCGCCTAAATTTGGGTGTGTCAATGGCTGTATGTTGTTTATTCTTTATTACAGAGTGAATCGGATTGGTGAAAATCGAAATTTTGAGATTTTTACCAATTCGATTTTTTTCATAGAAATTAAAAAAGCCAGCAAGGTTATTGAAACCTTGTTGGCTTAATTCACTTTCATCACAAATTAGTGAATGAAGTTATATGATGAAGCTTGGCTAGCTGAGATTGTACGTGAAGTTACAACACCTGGACCATAACCATAGTTCATTTCTGAAACTCTTACTGAACCATTACTGTTAACACTTTCAACGTATGCAACGTGACCGTATGCACCTTGAGTTGTTTGCATAATTGCACCAGCTTTTGGTGTATTGTTCACTGTGTAACCAGCTCTTGCAGCTGCGTTAGCCCAGTTACTTGCATTGCCCCAAGTTGAACCGATTTTACCACCTACACGATCAAATACGTAGTATGTACATTGACCAGAAGTGTATAAGTTACGTCCTGAAGTATAACCACTTGAGATTGAACGGCCATTTGATGATGGAGCCATAGTTGTAGTTACTTGAACATTGTTGCTTGAAGTGCTGTAGCTTGCACCTAAACCACCAGTACGGTAGCTGTTTGTGTTGTAACTATTATAGTTATTGTAGTTATATGATTGATTGTTATTTGAGTAGTTGTTGTAACGGCTGTAGTTATTGTAGCTATAACCGTTGTTGTAATTGTTGTAGTTATTGTAGCCATTGTAGTAGTAATAGCTGTAGTAGCCATTATCTTGGTTTAATTGACTTGGATGCCAGTTACCTTTCCATGTATAATGGTAGTTACCTTGTGCATCAATAGTGTAAGTATAGCTATATGATGTTGGGTCATTTGGATTATAACCGTAGTTATCTTGCTCAGAAGCATGAGCTTGATTTCCTGATGCAATTGCGATTGTAGCGAATCCTGCAGTTGCGATAGTAGCTGTAGCGATTTTCTTCATTTTAAAAATATCCTCCTAAAAATTTTAAATCTAAAATATTTTCGTAATGTCCGTGTGACAAAATTAATGTTATAAGTTATCTCTCGTAATTAAACGACAAGAAAGACTATAACAGAAATTAGCGTCCTTGTGTGCTTTGTTAACGTTTTGTAATTTTTTGCCAATATCTTGACACAATAGAATTTTAAAAGTATAGAAATTTGCATTTTGCAAAACTTATAACTACGGCATTCTTTGTGAAAACTGAATGTTTCGAAAATAAGTCTGTTACAAATTTGTAATATTACTGAAAATTCTAAATGTATATTTTGTGCATAATATAGGACTTTTAATCAGAAAATGCATAAAAATTCGACACGAACGATCAAGTTTCTTTGATTATGAAAGCTTTGGTATTTGGATAAAAATGTATATTTAATGGATAAAATATCCTAATTTAGCATAAAAAATGTTTTAATAAAAGTATTATTTGATATAATCGATTTATGTTTTGTTACTGCTAAAAAACATGTGGCGATATAATTGGTAGTGAATATTAGATGTTGACAATTGATTTTAGAAAGACAAACAGGAGTAAATCAATATATTTGTATATGTGAGGATGTAAGATGACAGATAATTATTCACTACATATTTTTAAAAGTATGAAAATGAGTAGTGTGAAGGAAGCAAACTTAAAAATTATATATTGGCTACAAGGTACAGGTGTAGTTTCAATCAATCTACAACAATATGATATAAAAAGAAATGATGTCACCGTTATTATGTTGAATGATTTGTATCAAATTGATGGTCATGATGATAGTGTATGTTGTGTTGTTGAAGTAAGTGCAAAGACATTTTTGAAGTTTATGAATGCAAACTATATGATGCGTGGCAAGATATTAACAAATGAGGTTGCTAGCACTTTTAGAATCTTGATTAAGTATTTAATCTACAGCAAAATTAAACAACAGCCTTATAATGCTAATGATAAGATTATTAATTACATGTGTGTTGAATTAATGTCATTAAATACATACGATGGTAGTCGTCATTTAGTAGCCGAAGAAGTGCACGATTATTTAACAAACAACCACCATAAAAAGATAAATAGGAAAGATGTCATTAATCAAGTTAGTATCACAAACAAAGCTTTAAGTGACATGTTTAAAGCGACACCGTATAGTAATTTTATTCAATATTTAAATCATATTAGACTGGAGCATTGCTTAATTGATATTTTAACTTCTAAGAAGCCAATTGAAGAAATAGCAAGTAGTCATGGTTTTAATCATTATTCTCGTTTTATACACCTCTTTAAAGAAACGTATGGTGACACTCCTAAATTAATTAGAAAAAGATATAGTCCAACATCTCATTCAATTAACCATTCCCAATTAGTTGAAATTGATAAAAATATAATTGAATTATTTGATGATACTAATCAAAGTTCTTCAAGTATGCGCGAGATTGATATACCTTTTGAGCCTACAAAAAGGAGTCAAATGTATCAACCTAAAAACATCTATATTAAAGGAAGTAATTTTTATTGGATGGATTACTATACTATTAAACAAATCATTCAAAGATTAGGTGTTAATCCTGAAAACTTGCATATAATTGTTACATTAGATACAAGCAGTGAGCTATCGATTGAACAAATCACTTTATTACTTCAAAAGATAGTGAATTACAATGTAAATGTAGTATTTCGTATTAAACATGAATATAAGGAATTGTTAACGAGTACTGAAAGAGGCAAGATAGAAAAGCTAGTAGCTACAATTTTTAATATGACTTTTGAGAGTAATAGATGTAAGATTGCATTTTTAATTAACGACTTAAATACTACTGCAATTCAAAAACTGAAACGTTTAATAGATAATTATATAGGAGTATTTGAATTAATATATCATCTGGAACCAAATGAGTTGAATACGCGCTATGATAAAGAAATTGATCATCTAATAGACTATTTTATCTTACCGCTAAGACAAATAGAACAGGTGTCTATTGCACGTTCTAAAATTATATGTGATGTAGATTTGATTAATGAGAATAATGACTTAAAAGAAAAAATCACAATTTCTGATATTAATAAGGTTACTGAACTTTTGACAAATTATACAAAATTTCGAGGACTTATTATTCACATGTCAATTATAAGTGAAGCGAGCAAAGAAATAAATTTGACTAGATTATCAATTTTCATTTTTATCATAAATATACTTAATCAATTACGAGGGATTGTTATTTATCAAAATGACACGATGATTGTAACGAAGTTCAAACATGAAGTACAATGTGTCATTTGTTTGCCAGCCGCATTGTTAAATGAGAATTCAGACGCTATACGTTTATCGTGTAAGGGTCTTCAACAATTTAGCCATGCTAAAACTAAACAAATTGTTTTAAGTATAGATAAAGATAATCATACTTCCGAAAATGGTGTACTTGTGAATGATATTATGCAACAACACAGTTATTGGAAAGCTAATTTTATAGAAAGAAATATTTATGATCATTCATTAATGGTCTCAAGCAATAGTATTGTTCATTTGAAATATCATCTTGAGATATAGGCATGGTTTAAGAGAGGTTTTAAAGATGTCTAAAT
The DNA here is from genome assembly GCF_016893255.1 of Staphylococcus sp. GDB20D11A. Taxonomy (NCBI): domain Bacteria; kingdom Bacillati; phylum Bacillota; class Bacilli; order Caryophanales; family Staphylococcaceae; genus Staphylococcus; species Staphylococcus sp. GDB20D11A. Next base: position 110,403 of record NZ_JAFEPJ010000003.1, on the reverse strand, counting down.
TTAAAGTTAAGCGTTTAACTGCACACATACTAATGTTGAAAGTCATTAATGATATGTTGAAATATTCATTTCATCTCACTTTGACTCAAGTGAAACTATTAAATCTATTAGTTAAATATGATAATTCTGATTCCAATAGCGCTTCAATAGATAGGTTATTAAAAATGAAAGAAATCCAATCTAAGATGGCACTTCTTCAAATGTTAAGTTATTTAAACAATCATCAATGGCTATTGAAAGGAAGAGATCAAAGGGATCAACGTAAATTGACTATTTCGATTAAAAAAATGCATATAGATAAAATAGAATATATGAATAATGAGCTTAGTGACTATATTGAACGTTATTTTGGTCAATACACATTTGATTTTAGTTGTGACTATGTATCGTATTTATTGTCGTCACAAGAATTGTTGCGAAATCTAAAGTGTTATTTAAATATGTGTCAATTATCATTAGAAGAGTTATACGTTTTAGGAATATTAAATCTGCATAAAGGTCAATTGACGGTTAAAGAATTACAGGGTGAATTCCATCACCCGATATTTGCGGTTAGTCCGATTTTAAAGTGTTTAATTTTGAAAGGATTAGTTAAAAAAGAGAGATGTGAATTAGATGAAAGGCGTGTTATTGTAACAATCAAGCGAGAAAAGTTTTCTAAAGTCACTATGCTTATTCAAGCATGTTATAATTATCTTGAAAAGGGAATACAAGTTAAGCTTAATAATAAATAGTTAATCACTTGTATTTCATATACCTATGAAGAATAGTTTATAGTTTTAAGTGGGAGGGATATTATGATTTTAGATAATGTGAATCCAAATGATTTATTTCCAACTGAAAAAAAGGGTCCGTCAGTGCTAGGAATAATTGAGTATCAAGTTCAAGGTGAGAATGAATTTGAAGGGGCATTTATAGCAACAAATGAAAGATTAATTATGAATGTAGATATGAATGGCCAATTTTATTATAGAAGTATTAGTTATAATGAAATAGAGAAGATAGATTATGATGGTCAAACTATAATGTTCAAATTTAATATTGGTAATGTCCCAATGCATGATATTAAAAGTGATAACGTTGAAATGTTTGTTGAATATGTAAAACAACATATGATAGTATAATATCAATGTATGTAGGTTGATAAGAAGAGTTTGAATGATAACTCATTGCATTTAAAGATAAATGGCATGCGTTATGATTTAAAGCTCTTCTTTTTTTATATTTTATAAATTTTGTGAGCAAGCCATCAAATTAATATAAAAAATATCAAATCAAACACGTTGATATAGATTAAAATTTTAAAAGTTTACATATCAGTTAAGATACAAAATATTCAGACTAATAATTTTCAATTTGGCAAAATATCTTAAACATCAAATTATTATAAGAAATAAATGTATTTAACCATATTCTAGTAATAAAAATATTGAATTTTTATACTTATTTGTTTAGAATGAACTTTATAACATAGTTGGATAGAGTTTCGATTTAATAAATTACATGTGAACCTTGCTACAACAAGATGTGCATCAGAGGAGTGGTTTAATAATGAGTAAAATTAATGACATTAATGATTTAGTCAACGCAACATTTCAAGTTAAGAAGTTTTTCAGAGATACAAAAAAGAAGTTCAATTTGAACTATGAAGAAATTTATATTTTAAATCATATTTTAAGAAGTGAGTCTAACGAAATCTCATCTAAAGAGATTGCTAAGTGCTCAGAGTTCAAACCTTACTATTTAACTAAAGCTTTACAAAAGCTAAAAGATTTAAAATTGTTATCAAAGAAAAGAAGTTTACAAGACGAAAGAACAGTTATTGTTTATGTTACAGATACACAAAAAGCAAATATTCAAAAACTGATTTCAGAATTAGAAGAATACATTAAAAATTAAATCAAGGTTAATTGCGTTTAATAACATTGAACGATAACAATTTATTAAAACGAAGTTATTTATTCAGCATTGGGACATAAAATTAACTTAAAATTTAAATATTGAAGATGCTTTAATTAAAGTTAAAGACTAGCCATACCTTATTTCAGCTTATTAAGCTTGAAACAAGGTACACTAGTCTTTTTATTTTAATATTTTCTTAGAAAATCAAGTTTACGATCATAAATATTTTCTGCGATATAGCTTTGGATGGTTCCAAGTATTTTCTCTATAATTTGTGTGCGATAAGCAAAAATTCTAACTGCAAAACCATGTGTAGGCAATTGAGAAATAGCAACACGACAATCGAATGTATTGCTATAAGAACTAATGGTTTCATAAACTGAATCGATTAGTTTTTGGTTAACATCTTCGTGTATGAAATAAGCAGAGCCATAATGAGAGTAATGTTCCATATAACCTATTTCATTTATCGATTGTTTATTAGGATTCAATAATAAATTATCATATGTGACTAACTCATCTTCAATATAAATTTCATTTATTAAATGCATATATTGATACTTGAAGGCTTCGCCAGTTTTTGAATAACCAGGAGTTAAAATATCAGTATAAAATAATGAACTAGAATTATTGAGATTGAACGTATTGTGTTGATAAAATTTAGCATTTTCATATGCGATGATTGGATCAGCGACATATTCTAAATATGCGTTATCTTTCAAATTAAAAGTTTGATACTGCTCAACATGATTGGAAGGTGTCTTGTATATTTTTGTTGCACCTTGAGATGTCAATGTCACTTTAGCGTTATCTTCGACATTCACATTCATACGGTAACGATCTCCATCTAAATAACCACCACCTACATTCACTATATAAAATGTAGGAATGGTAGATTGATTTAGATAAACTGGACGTATCACTTTAAGTGCTTTTTCAAAGAAAATATCTCTTGATACTGATCGATTGCCATCAAAAAACACTGTTAAATCAAGTTGCCCAGTCCATTGTTGTTCATCCATTATGATAATCCTTTGAGTAAAGTGTCGCGTTCAATCCAATCGATAACTTCATCCAAACCTTCGTCGGTTTTTAAATTAGTAAAAGTAAATGGACGTTTACCACGAAATACTTTAGTATCTTCAGCCATTTGTTCTAATGATGCACCAACATAGGGAGCTAAATCTGTTTTGTTAATTACAAAGAAATCTGACTTAATCATACCTTGACCACCTTTAAGTGGAATCTTTTCACCTTGAGCAACATCGATAATATAAATTGAAAAGTCAACAAGTTCTGGACTAAATGTTGCTGCTAAGTTATCGCCACCAGATTCTATGAAAATTAGTTCTATATCGTCATGACGTTCTAATAATTCGTCTATTGCTGCAAAATTCATAGATGCATCTTCACGAATCGCAGTATGAGGACATCCACCAGTTTCAACACCAATGATACGACTTTCAGGTAGAACTCCTGAATTTACTAATATCTTTTCGTCTTCTTTTGTATATATATCATTTGTAATAACGCCGATACTCATTTCTTTTGAAAGACGTTTTACAACTTTTTCAATTAATTGTGTTTTACCTGCACCTACAGGACCACCAATACCAATTTTAATCGGATTTGCCACAATTATAACCTCCTATGATATGAAAATTCTAACATTGACGTTCTCATGCGCCATTTGATTTAGTTCTAAACCAGGCGCTGTCATGCCAAAATCTGCTTCTTTTAATTCGAAAATCTGCTTTCTTGTTTCTTCTATATAAGGAATCATATGAGTAACTATCTTTTGACCAGCAGTTTGTCCAAGTGGAATAGCACGAACAGCATTTTGAGTTAAACTTGAAACATTTTGATATAAATAATAATCAATAATCGTTTTAATATCTACACCTAAATGATGGCCTAGCATAGTAAAACAAATAGCTGGATTTAACTTTGCTTTCTTATTTTGCATTTGTTGATGATACCAAGCAATCCATGGGCTATTATAAAGTTCTAAAGCCAGTTTAACCATGCGAGTCCCCATTTGTTTTGCACCAACACGTGTTTCTTTAGGTAAGTTTTGAACAAACATCAGCTTATCTATGTGCAATACTTTTTGTGTATCATCATTTTCCAATGCATCATAAACTAAACGCATGGCTAAACCATCAGAATAGGTAAGTTGCTCTTGTAAAAACATTTTTAACCAAGCAATAAAAGTATGATCATCATGAATTATATTTCGTTGAATATATGTTTCAAGACCAAATGAATGACTGAAAGCACCTGTTGGAAACTGTGAATCACAGAACTGAAATAATCTTAAGTGTGTATGATCAATCATGAGAATGTCCTATATGTCTGAAAGCCTTATTAACTTTACGGTCTTCTCGAACATATGGGATGCCTAAACTTTTTAATAAATCTTCAACTAAATAATCATATTGTACTAGCATTTCAGTCTCTGTAAATTGTGCTGGCAAATGACGATTTCCTAATTGATGGGCTATATCTCCCATTTCTTGTAATGTTCTTGGTTGAATCACTAAAAGATCTTCTGAATTAACATCCACAATAATCATATTATGGTCATCTGCGTATAAAATATCTCCATATTGTAAGTCAATAGGTTGTTTTAAACGAATGCCTATTTCAGTGCCATGGTCTGTAACGACTCTTTGAATACGCTTAATGAGATCTGAATTTTCAAGGTATACTTTTTCGACGTGCTTTTGTTTTTCTGAATTTGACAAATTGGCAATATTGCCTTGGATTTCTTCAACAATCATTCTATGTTCCTCCTAGAATAAGAAGTATCTTTGAGTTAATGGTAACTCAGTTGCTGCATTACTTGTAATTTTTTCTCCATCTACATATACTTCATATGTTTGTGGATCAACGTCTAATTTAGGTGTTGCACTGTTGTTTTTCATATCTGCTTTAGATAATTGTCTAATATTTTTAACTGGACGCACCATGCGTTTTAAATTTAATGCACGATTGATACCATTTTCATAAGCAGTTTTAGACACGAATGTCATTGACGTACTTGTAAGGTTTCCGCCGTATTGACCATACATTTTACGGTACTTCATTGGTTCAGATGTAGGTATAGAACCATTTGCATCGCCATTTACGGCAGAGTTAATTAATCCACCTTTTACAACTAATTCAGGTTTAACACCAAAGAAAATTGGGTCCCATAAGACAATGTCAGCTAGTTTGCCCGGCTCGATAGATCCTACATATTCAGAAATACCATGTGTAATTGCTGGGTTAATTGTATATTTAGCGATATAACGTTTGATGCGATTATTATCATTATGTTCAAAATCACCATCTAAAGGACCACGTTGTTCTTTCATGTGATGTGCTACTTGCCATGTTCGTGTAATTACTTCACCTACACGGCCCATTGCCTGTGAATCGGAACTAATCATACTGAATACACCCATATCTTGCAGAACATCTTCTGCTGCAATCGTTTCTTTACGAATACGTGAATCTGCGAATGCAATATCTTCAGGAATAGCCGCATTTAAATGGTGAGTAATCATTACCATATCTAAATGTTCATCTACAGTATTATGTGTATAAGGCAAAGTTGGATTTGTAGATGAAGGTAAAATATTTGAAAATGCAGCGGATTTAATTAAATCAGGCGCATGACCGCCACCAGCACCTTCAGTATGGTACATATGAAGTACACGGTCTTTAACAGCAGCCATTGTGTCTTCCATAAATCCTGCTTCATTTAAAGTATCTGCATGTAATGCAATTTGAACATCAAATTCATCAGCAACATCTAATGCATGACTCAAAGCAGATGGTGTTGCACCCCAGTCTTCATGTACTTTTAATCCAATTGCTCCGGCATTGATTTGTTCAATGAGTGCAGTTGGATTTGTTGCTTGTCCTTTACCTGTAAAACCGACATTAATCGGTAAACCTTCGGCAGCTTCTAACATTCTATGAATATGCCATGGACCTGGAGTTACAGTTGTTGCTTTAGAACCTTCTGAAGCACCAGTACCACCACCAATATGAGTCGTAATACCACTTTCTAATGCGACCTCTGCTTGTTCAGGATTAATAAAATGAACATGAGTATCAATACCACCAGCAGTGACGATTTTACCTTCAGCGGCAATGATATCTGTTGTTGAACCTATAATAATGTCGACATTATCCATTATATCCGGGTTGCCGGCATTTCCAATGGCGAAAATATAACCATTTTTAATACCTATATCGGCTTTAACAACTTTATCGTAATCGATAATAACGGCATTAGAAATAACAAGGTCTGCAACGTTCACGTCATCACGTGTTACACGAGGATTTTGCGCCATACCGTCTCTAATAGATTTACCACCACCAAAGGTAGCTTCTTCACCATAAACTGCATAGTCTTTTTCTATTTGAGCAAATAGATTCGTATCACCTAAACGAATAGAATCTCCAACAGTAGGACCGTATAAGCTCGTATATTGATTTTGCGTCATTTTAAAGCTCATGATCTTTTTCCTCCTTTTTTATTCACGTTTTCATTACCGTTATCTCCGAATACACCTGCATATTCATCATTTTCATCAGTTGGGCGATAGACACGTGACTCATCGATAGGACCATTGACCATTCCACGAAAACCAAAAATTTTACGTTTGCCAGCATATTCAACTAATTGAACTTCTTTTTTATCCCCAGGTTCAAATCGAACAGCTGCTCCAGCTGGAATATCTAAATGTTTTCCATATGCCATTTCACGTTCGAAATCTAATGCTGCATTTGCTTCATAAAAATGAAAATGTGAGCCCACTTGAATTGGTCGATCTCCTGTATTTTCAACTTCGATAACTGTTTCAGGATGATGGTTATTAATTTCAACCTCTGTACTTTTTGTAATAATTTCTCCTGGTATCATTTGACTGCCTCCTTTAAACAATAGGGTGATGTACTGTGATTAACTTAGTGCCATCGGGGAACGTAGCCTCGATTTCGATATCTGTAATCATGTGTTCGACACCATCCATGACATCTTCTTTGTTTAGAATTTGTCTACCATAACTCATTAACTCTGCAACGGTCTTACCATCGCGTGCACCTTCTAATAATTCATCGCTGATTAAAGCTAATGCCTCAGGATGATTTAGTTTCAAACCACGTGCTTTACGACGACGTGCAACTTCCGCCGCCACTACAATCATTAATTTGTCTTGCTCTCGTTGTGTAAAATGCAAATTAAAACCCCCAATTTCATATTAGATACAATTTACAAAATTTATATTAATCCTAATTGTTGTGATAAACAAGTAATATACAAAGTTTAATACGCAATAGTAAAAAATAAATTTACTATTTCGTATTTAAAAATATATGATTACAATTAAAACAAATAGCAAAAGATATTTAGGATTTGGAAAATAGAGTTTTTAATATAACTTTTTGTAAAATGGTAGTATATTAATGAGTAAACATTCAAGAAAAAGGGTGGGCATTTTGAAAATGATAGATGTGCTTTTGAAAAATATATCTCAAGTAGTGTTAATTAGTAATAAGTGGACTGGTTTGTTTATCTTGATTGGATTATTCGTGGCCAACTGGACAGTTGGATTAGCAGCTATGCTAGGTAGTATCATAGCTTATGCATTTGCACGTTACATTAATTATAGTGAAGCAGAGATTAATGATGGGTTAGCTGGATTTAATCCAGTGTTAACTGCCATTGCGTTAACAATATTTTTAGATAAGTCAGGATTAGATATTGTTATAACAATGATAGCAACTTTATTAACGTTACCAGTTGCTGCTGCAGTGAGAGAAGTTTTAAGACCATATAAAGTTCCGATGCTGACGATGCCTTTTGTCATTGTGACTTGGTTTACAATTTTACTTTCAGGACAGGTTAAATTTGTAGATACATCGTTAAAGTTAATGCCTCAAAACATTGAAACGGTTAATTTTAGCAACAATGATCGAATACATTTCATTCAGTCATTATTTGAAGGATTCAGTCAAGTATTTATCGAAGCGAGTGTAATTGGTGGCGTATGTATTTTAATCGGCATATTGATAGCATCAAGAAAAGCAGCACTCTTAGCTGTTATAGCTAGTTTGTTAAGCTTTATCATTGTAGCTCTATTAGGTGGTAATTATGATGATATTAATCAAGGGTTATTCGGTTATAACTTTGTATTAATGGCAATCGCACTAGGATATACATTTAAAACAGCGATTAACCCTTATATTTCGACTTTTTTAGGTGTGTTATTAACAGTAGTGGTGCAACTTGGTACAACAACATTGCTTGAACCGTTTGGCTTACCTGCATTAACATTGCCATTTATTATTGTGACATGGATTTTATTATTTGCTGGTATTAAACATGACAAAGTAGATGCTTGATAGTTAAATCAAACCTAGTATTGTTTGAATATCGGGAGTGGGACAGAAATGATATTTTCGCAAAATTTATTTCGTCGTCCCACCCCAACTTGCATTGTCTGTAGAAATTGGGAATCCAATTTCTCTTTGTTGGGGCCCCGCCCCAACTCGCATTGCCTGTAGAATTTCTTTTCGAAATTCTCTGTGTTGGGGCCCCTGACTAGAATTGAAAAATGCTTGTTACAAGCGCATTTTTGTTCAGTCAACTACTGCCAATATAACTTCGTAGAGCATAGAACATTGATTTATGTCCCAGCCTGGTATTTTTATGGATAAAATTAAGTGCATACTTAATCGAATTATCAGCTTTCTTTTAATTGTTCACAGCACGTTCCTTTTTATTTTTAAAGTCGAGTGTTAAACTAGGAATAAATAATTTATATTGTGTGTTGTGTGGGGTGACTAATATGAATGATATGGATAATTCCTTTTTAATAACAACGGAAATTCAAAGAAAATGGATTGAAAAATTCAAAGCAATTGGAGATACATTTAAGGCTAAGTCTGAATATAATGATCAACATAGCCAATTTCCATATAAAAATATTGAATGGTTAATTAAAGAAGGTTATGGAAAATTAACGTTACCAAAAGCATATGGTGGTGAAGGTGCGACCATAGAAGACATGGTTATTTTGCAATCATTTTTAGGCGAACTTGATGGTGCCACTGCATTATCTATTGGTTGGCATGTGAGTGTCGTAGGACAAATTTATGAACAGAAATTATGGTCTCAAGATATGTTGGAGCAATTTGCTGTTGAAATTAATAATGGTGCATTAGTTAATAGAGCAGTTAGTGAAGCTGAAATGGGTAGTCCAACAAGAGGGGGAAGACCAAGTACACATGCTGTTAAAGCTGATGATGGGTATATTTTAAATGGTGTGAAGACATATACTTCAATGAGTAAAGCACTAACACATATTATTGTTGCTGCTTATATAGAAGAATTAGAAAGTGTTGGTTTTTTCTTAGTGGACAGGAATTTGCCTGGTGTTGAAATTGCCGATAATTGGGACGTATTAGGTATGCGAGCGACAGAAAGTCATGATTTAATATTAAATGATGTAAAAGTACCATTAAAACATTTAGTGGAAACAGAGAAAAGTAAAGCGCCAAATGGTTGGATATTGCATATACCAAGCTGTTATTTAGGTATAGCACAAGCTGCTAGAAATTATGCTGTAGACTTTGCAATCCAACATAGCCCTAATAGTATTGAAGGAACGATTGCAACATTGCCAACTGTGCAACAAAATTTAGGGAAAATGGAAACGCTATTGTTATGTGCTAGACAATTTTTATGGAGTACAGCAAAAGGCTATCAACAATATAAAGATGACAGTCAGATAAGAAATTCAACAAGTGCGAGTAAAGTGATGGTAATGAATCAAGGGCTTGAAGTGATTGATTTAGCGATGAGAATAGTTGGTGCTAAAAGCTTAGAAATGAATCGACCATTACAACGTTACTATCGTGACATGCGTGCAGGATTACACAATCCACCTATGGAAGATGCAGCATATACAAATATTGCTAAGAGTATTACAAATACATTTTAAATTTAAAAAGGTAAATCGATCGTTGATTGGCATAAAGAGATGACATTTGACGTTCGGATTTACCCTTTTTTTGTGGGGGTTTATAGGGATGTTAAGATATTTTGCTAAATTTTTTGAGAAAATAAAAAAATAAATAACACTAGCTATTGTAAATGTATATGCAATCTTGTATAATTTTGAAATAATTGATAATCATTTTCAATAGGAGGAAATTATGAAAAAACTATTATTACCATTAATAATTATGTTATTAGTGTTAGCTGCGTGTGGGAACCAAGGTGAAAAAAATAACAAAGCTGAAACTAAATCTTATAAAATGGACGATGGCAAAACGGTAGACATTCCGAAAGACCCTAAACGCATTGCAGTAGTTGCGCCAACATATGCTGGTGGACTTAAAAAATTAGGTGCAAACATTGTAGCTGTAAATCAACAAGTTGATCAAAGCAAAGTATTAAAAGATAAATTTGAAGGTGTTACAAAAATTGGTGATGGCGATGTAGAAAAAGTTGCTAAAGAAAAGCCAGATTTAATTATTGTATACTCTACTGACAAAGACATTAAAAAATATCAAAAAGTAGCACCAACAGTAGTTGTTGACTATAATAAGCATAAATATTTAGAACAACAAGAAATGTTAGGGAAAATTGTTGGTAAAGAAGATAAAGTAAAAGCTTGGAAGAAAGATTGGGAAGAAACAACTGCTAAAGACGGTAAAGAAATTAAAAAAGCAATTGGACAAGATGCAACAGTGTCATTGTTTGATGAATTTGATAAAAAATTATACACTTACGGCGATAACTGGGGTCGTGGTGGAGAAGTACTATATCAAGCATTTGGTTTAAAAATGCAACCAGAACAACAAAAGTTAACTGCAAAAGCAGGTTGGGCTGAAGTGAAACAAGAAGAAATTGAAAAATATGCTGGTGATTACATTGTGAGTACAAGTGAAGGTAAACCTACACCAGGATATGAATCAACAAACATGTGGAAGAATTTGAAAGCTACTAAAGAAGGACATATTGTTAAAGTTGATGCTGGTACATACTGGTACAACGATCCTTATACATTAGATTTCATGCGTAAAGATTTAAAAGAAAAATTAATTAAAGCTGCAAAATAATTCAGCTATATAAGTTAGTGAAATGAGAGTCTGAAACATATCAATCTTTTGATATTGTATTAGGCTCTCATTTTTATAGCAAGAAAGTTAGAGTTTTGTATTTTTTAAAAATAATAAGTGCCGTTGTTATCATTCAATTTAATTAATGATAGATTAGTATTATTACAGCTAAAGTAGTATACCTGAGAAAATAGCTCAATGTATCTCTTCATTAATAAGTTATATCATAATTATTTTAATACATACTTTATGGAAGCCATATCAGGGAATGGCTATCAATTAAAGAAGAGGTTTAAAAGGATTACAACAGAATGTTATGATTTTGTAGAAAGATATATAACAACGTTTTATAAAAACATAATATTGTTAATGGAAAATGAAATGTAAGGGGGATTTCGAGTGACTAAGAAAGTTTATTTTAACCACGATGGTGGTGTAGATGATTTAGTATCTCTATTTTTATTATTACAAATGGAAAACGTTCATTTGATAGGGGTCAGTACAATTGGTGCTGATTGTTATTTAGAGCCATCTTTGAGCGCATCAGTAAAAATTATTAATCGTTTTTCAAATGAAGATATTCAAGTTGCGCCATCATATGAACGAGGAAAAAATCCATTTCCTAAAGAATGGCGTATGCATGCCTTTTTTATGGACGCATTGCCAATTTTAAATGAGCCAGTCAAACACGTTGCTTCAAATGTGAGCGACAAAGAAGCCTTTGAAGACATTATTCAAACTTTAAAGAGACAATCAGAAAAAGTAACATTATTATTTACAGGCCCGCTTACAGATTTAGCAAAAGCACTACAAAAAGATTCATCAATCGTTCAGTATATAGAAAAATTAGTTTGGATGGGTGGTACCTTTTTACCAAAAGGAAATGTTGAAGAACCTGAACATGATGGTTCTGCAGAATGGAATGCATATTGGGATCCAGAAGCGGTTAAAATTGTTTTTGATAGCGATATAGAGATTGATATGATTGCTTTAGAAAGTACGAATCAAGTACCGCTAACGTTAGATGTTAGACAAAGATGGGCGAATGAACGCCAATATACGGGCATTGATTTTTTAGGAGTAAGTTATGCAGCGGTACCACCATTAACACACTTTATAACAAATTCTACATACTTTTTATGGGATGTTTTAACGACTGCTTATATTGGTAACAAGGACTTGGTTCATTCTATTGAGAAGAAAGTAGATGTAATAAGTTATGGCCCAAGTCAAGGTAAGACATTTGAGTGTAAAGATGGGCGCAAAATTAATGTCATAAATCATGTAGATAACAATGCATTTTTTGACTATATAACTACACTTGCTAAAAAAGTAAATTAACAGCTGTGTAGAATAATTAATGTTTTAATTTATATAGAACAACTCATTGTAAACTTTTCGTTTCTTAAAGTTTACAATGGTGCTATAATAATGGTCATGAAATACGAAAGGAAGTAAAAAATGACAACAAAACAGTTAGTATATACAGCTTTAATGACAGCGATTATCGCTATTCTAGGATTGGTACCGGTAATTCCACTACCATTTTCTTCAGTACCAATTGTACTTCAAAACATTGGTATTTTCTTAGCAGGTGTGATTTTAGGACGTAAATATGGCACATTAAGTGTTATCGTCTTTTTATTATTAGTAGTTGCCGGCTTGCCACTGTTATCAGGCGGTCGCGGTGGCATTGGTGTATTCACAGGTCCTTCAGCAGGGTTTTTACTATTATATCCAGTTGTAGCATTCATGATTGGTGCGATTCGTGATAGATTCATCAATGAAATTAATTTCTGGATTTTATTCGTTGGTATTTTAGTTTTTGGTGTTATAGCATTAGATGTTATTGGTACATTGATTATGGGCATGATTATTAATATACCATTTACGAAAGCTATTTCAATTTCATTAGCTTATTTACCTGGTGATATATTAAAAGCAATTGTAGCAAGTTTGATTGGTACAGCTTTACTTAATCACTCGCAGTTTCGTCAAATTATGGGATTAAAATAATCATATTTAAGATAGTAAAGTAATTGAATAAGTTGCTTTGAAATTTATTAAAGTGAAAGGAGTAGGTGTCAATGGCTAGTATAAGTATGTCAGATATATATTGTAACGGTACTATATTTGAAAATGACGACGAGCAGTTGATTTATTTAACGCCTTCTTTTCCACAACGATACACAAGCAACACATGGATATATAAAAAGACGCCTACCGAAGAGCGATGGCTGAAAGACTTAGAACGTCAACATCAATTACATACAAATCAAGGTTCAAATCATTATGCGTTTAGTTTCCCGGAAAATGAACAACTTGATAATCATTGGATGGCTATGTTTGAAGATATGAATTTTGAACTAGGTATTATGGAATTGTATGCCATAGAAAGTGATGCGCTTGCCAATTTGCCGCGTAACTCTGACGTTGAAATTGCCATCGTTGACGAGTCGCATATAGATGCCTATTTAAAAGTTGCATATCAATTTAGTTTGCCATTTGGAAAAGACTATGCAGATGCACATGAAAAAATGGTAAGGGAACATTATCAAAAAGATGTGATTAAACGCTTAGTAGCTTATTTAAATAATGAACCTATTGGCGTTGTAGATGTCATTGAAAGTGAAAATTACATTGAATTAGATGGATTTGGTGTATTAGAACAATTTCGGCACCAAGGAATTGGATCTACAATTCAATCGTTGATAGGTGAATACGCCATATCAAAAAATCACAAACCAATCATATTAGTTGCAGATGGTGAAGATACAGCAAAAGATATGTATGCAAAGCAAGGTTATGTTTACCAATCATTTTGTTATCAAATATTAAAAGAAGATATTGGAAATTAACGATTGATGATAGGTTTGTATTAGAATAAAAAAGCAGTAAGCTGGTTTCGAGTAGAAATCAACTTACTGCTTTTTAAATTGTTTTGAGCTACTTATACTTATAAAAATAGTGCTTTTATATTGTTGATTCATGTAGAATATCGTTCATTATGTCACACTATAATGAATATGTTATTGTTTAGAATCAATGATACGTTCTGGATGACTGTATATATTAAAGCCACCATTTCGAATAAATCCAACTGCCGTAATATTTAGGTCATTAGCTAAGGTTACAGCAAGCGTTGTCGGAGCCGATTTAGATAAAATGACGCCAACACCAATTTTCGCGGCTTTAATTAAAATTTCTGATGAAATACGTCCACTGAAAATTAATACTTTATCTCGGACAGTAATATGTCGCTGAATACAAAATCCATATAATTTATCTAGAGCGTTATGTCTACCAATGTCTTGTCGATGTACAAAAAATGTCAAACCATCGCTTATAGCAGCATTATGTAAGCCACCTGTTTCTTGGTAAATATGACTTGCACTTTGTAATCGAGTCATCATGTTAATAATTTGTATTGGAGTTAAAGTGATTTTAGACATAGATGTTTTAGCGATAGCAGCATCATTTTGAAAATAAAACTCACGACTCTTTCCACAACAAGATGCAATCATTCGTTTTGTGGAATATTGAAAGCGATCGCCTAAATCTTTATTAAGTTCAACATGGGCAAAACCTTTACTATCATCAATCAGTACAGATTTTAATTCATCTCGCTTTAAAATGGCACCTTCCGAAGCCAGAAATCCAATGACTAACTCCTCAAGGTTTGTTGGACTGCATATAACAGTCGCAAATTCTTCACCATTCACCATAATTGTAAGTGGGAATTCTGTCACATATTGATCTGTTGTATTGAATAATTTTCCATCTTCATATCTAACAATTGGTTGATCTAAAGATACATCTTTGTTCATTATCTAACCCCTTTAATTAGCTTGAACTTTATTTTAAAGCAATTTGCTTAAAATTTTAACATATTTGCTTAAGTTTGAAATTTGATTGATAAAAATTAATAGCGAGCAATCAGTTTGATTTAAATTGATTTCGAGAATGTACATACTAGGGCATCAATTAATAAATATCAATCTTATGAAAATTTGACAATTGTTTGAATCAATATATAAACAGGCAACGGTTCTTTTCAAATATAATAGTAAGTGTATAATGAAAATGTAAATATAATTAAAAATGGGGGGATCGCTCAATGAAAATGAAACGTTTATTTGCTGTTGTGATTGCAATGCTTTTAGTATTAGCTGGTTGCTCTAATTCTAACGATAATAATGTAAGTAAAAAAGATGACGCAGCCAATGGTAAGAAACAAGAAATTCAAGTTGCAGCGGCAGCAAGTTTAACAGATGTAACCAAGAAATTAGCTTCAGAATTTAAAAAAGAGCATAAAAATGCTGATATTAAATTTAACTATGGTGGATCAGGGGCATTAAGAAAACAAATTGAATCAGGCGCACCTGTTGACGTATTTATGTCTGCAAATACTAAAGATGTAGATGCATTAAAAGACAAGAATAAAGCACATGATACATATAAATATGCGAAAAATAGTCTAGTATTAATTGGTGATAAAGATTCAAATTACACTTCAGTAAAAGACTTAAAAGACAATGATAAATTAGCATTAGGTGAAGTGAAAACTGTACCAGCAGGAAAATATGCGAAACAGTATTTAGATAACAATAACTTATTTAAAGAAGTCGAAAGTAAAATCGTTTATGCTAAAGATGTAAAACAAGTATTAAATTATGTTGAAAAGGGTAATGCGAAACAAGGTTTTGTGTATAAAACTGACTTATATAAACAAAATAAAAAAATTGATACTGTAAAAGTAATTAAAGAAGTAGAACTTAAGAAGCCAATCACATACGAAGCTGGTGCTACATCAGATAGTAAATTAGCAAAAGAGTGGATGGAATTCTTAAAATCAGATAAAGCTAAAGAAATATTAAAAGAATACCACTTTGCAGCATAAGGAGTTGTAATCCATGCCTGACTTAACACCTTTTTGGATATCAATACGAGTTGCTGTAATCAGTACGATTATTGTAACGGTTTTAGGTATTTTTATATCTAAATGGTTGTATCGTCGTAAGGGTTCGTGGGTTAAAGTATTGGAAAGTTTATTGATATTACCTATTGTTTTGCCGCCAACGGTATTAGGTTTTATTCTATTAATCATCTTCTCGCCAAGAGGACCAATCGGTCAATTCTTTGCGAATGTACTACATTTACCTGTAGTGTTCACTTTGACAGGTGCTGTGATAGCATCTGTCATTGTTAGTTTTCCACTAATGTATCAACATACTGTGCAAGGCTTCAGAGGTATAGACACGAAAATGATTAATACAGCTAGAACAATGGGAGCAAGTGAAACGAAAATTTTCCTCAAATTAATTTTACCATTAGCTAAACGCTCTATTTTAGCAGGTATAATGATGAGTTTTGCTCGTGCATTAGGTGAGTTTGGTGCTACATTAATGGTTGCAGGATATATTCCAAATAAAACGAATACACTACCTTTAGAAATATACTTCTTAGTGGAACAAGGTAGAGAAAATGAAGCGTGGTTATGGGTATTAGTGCTAGTCGCATTCTCTATTGTGGTTATATCTACAATTAATTTATTGAATAAAGATAAATATAAGGAGGTCGACTAGATGCTTAAAATCAATTTGAAATATCAATTAAAGAACACTTTAATTCGCATCAATATAGATGATACTGAACCAAAAATTTATGCAGTTCGTGGTCCATCTGGCATTGGTAAAACTACTGTTTTAAATATGATTGCCGGATTACGTAAAACAGATGAAGCTATTATCGAAGTGAATGGGCAATTGCTTACTGATACGGCAAAAAACGTGAATGTTAAAATTCAACAACGACGTATTGGATATCTGTTTCAAGACTACCAATTGTTTCCTAATATGACGGTCTATAAAAATATTACTTTTATGGCTGAACCATCTGAACACATCGATCAATTAATCCAAACTTTAAACATTGATCATTTGATGAAACAATATCCTATGACATTGTCAGGTGGAGAGGCACAACGTGTAGCACTTGCACGTGCACTTAGCACGAAACCAGATTTAATTTTATTAGATGAACCTTTTTCTAGTTTGGATGACACTACAAAAGATGAGAGTATTATATTAGTTAAACGTATTTTCAACGAATGGCAAATACCAATCATATTTGTGACACATTCAAACTATGAAGCAGAACAAATGGCTCATGAAATTATTACAATTGGGTAATCATTTATTTGCCATTAAAGAGTTTAGAACGTATTTAAAATTGTAGAAGTGCATGCTTCTATCAGCATTTTAATGATGTTTTAAACTCTTTTTTAGGGGCAGTTTTTTGAGAGACATTGACGCGCGTCATATAATGAAAGTAATGATAAAAAGAAAGGATAACTTAATGTGAGTCAAGAACGTTATTCAAGGCAAATTTTATTTAAACAAATAGGTGAAATAGGTCAAAGCAAAATAAATCAAAAATGTGCGTTGATTATTGGTATGGGCGCATTAGGTACACATGTGGCTGAAGGACTTGTTAGAGCAGGCATTGCTAAACTAATCATTGTTGATAGAGATTATATTGAATTTAGTAATTTACAAAGACAAACATTGTTTACTGAAGAAGATGCTTTGAAAATGATGCCTAAAGTGGTTGCAGCTAAAAAGCATTTGCTAGCGTTACGTAGTGATGTTGATATTGATGATTATATTGCCCATGTGGATTATTATTTTTTAGAAACACATGGGCAGGACGTTGACGTTATTATTGATGCAACCGATAACTTTGAAACACGACAACTGATTAATGATTTTGCATATAAACATCGTATACCTTGGATTTATGGTGGTGTTGTACAGAGTACATATACAGAAGCTGCATTTATACCTGGTAAAACACCTTGCTTTAACTGTTTGGTACCACAATTGCCAGCATTAAATTTAACATGTGATACAGTAGGGGTCATTCAACCTGCCGTGACGATGGCAACAAGTTTACAATTAAGAGATGCGATGAAAGTATTAACGGAACAACTAATTGACACAAAAATAACTTATGGCGATATTTGGGAAGGTAGTCATTATTCATTTGGTTTCAGTAAAATGCAACGTTCAGCCTGTACAACTTGTGGAGATGTACCAAGTTATCCGTATTTAAACAAGAATGAACAACGTTATGCAACATTGTGTGGTAGAGACACTGTACAGTATGAAAATGCATCAATTACACACGACATTCTTGTTCAATTTTTAAAACAACATCAACTAAATTATCGCAGTAATTCGTATATGGTTATGTTTGAATTTAAAGGACACCGCATTGTTGCTTTTAAAGGTGGAAGGTTTTTAATACATGGCATGACACGCACATCAGATGCCACACATCTAATGAATTTATTGTTTGGATAAAAAAAGATAAGACAAAAGGAGTGTAATATTATGGGCGAACATCAAAACGTTAAATTGAATCGTACAGTTAAAGCAGCCGTACTAACGGTATCAGATACTAGAGACTTTGATACAGATAAAGGTGGTCAATGCGTGCGCCAATTGTTACAAGCAGATGACGTTGAAGTGAGTGACGCACATTATACAATTGTGAAAGATGAAAAAGTAGCCATCACGACGCAGGTGAAGAAGTGGTTAGAAGAAGATATTGATGTCATCATTACGACTGGTGGAACGGGTATTGCACAACGTGATGTGACGATTGAAGCAGTAAAACCACTTTTAACCAAAGAGATAGAAGGCTTTGGGGAATTGTTTAGATATTTGAGTTATGTTGAAGATGTTGGCACGCGTGCATTATTGTCTCGTGCTGTAGCAGGTACAGTTAATGATAAATTGATATTTTCGATTCCAGGATCAACAGGCGCAGTTAAATTAGCATTAGAAAAGCTCATTAAACCAGAATTAAATCATCTGATTCATGAGCTTACAAAATAATTTATTGACCTGATTGGCGTTGAAAATCTCCAGATTTACCGCCAGACTTGCTTTCAAGGTAGGTTTCGCCAATAATCATACCTTTATCAACTGCTTTCGTCATGTCGTAAATGGTTAAAGCCGTTGCTGATGCAGCGGTTAAAGCTTCCATTTCAACACCGGTTTTGCCAGTTGTAGAGACAGTTGTTTGAATGTTTAAAGTATAAAGGGGTGCATTTGTTTCATCCCAGCTGAAGTGAACATCTATGCCAGTCAATGGTAATGGATGGCACATCGGAATAATTGTTGATGTATTTTTGGCAGCCATAATACCAGCGATTTGAGCAGTGTTCAATACATTGCCTTTAGTATTGGTGTTATTAGAAATCTGCTTATAAATAGTTTCATTCACAGTAATGCTTGAATGAGCGACAGCAGTTCTTTTTGTAATTTGTTTGTCTGATACATCGACCATTTTGGCGTGGCCTTGTTGATTAATATGAGTAAACTCAGTCATTTTACCCCTCCTAGTGCATCTAGTATATCATGAAAAAATAAAAGTTTTGGAGATGATTTTTAATGGTAGTAGAAAAAAGAAACCCAATCCCAGTTAAAGAAGCAATTCAACGTATCGTTAATCAGCAGAGTTCAATGCCGGCAATTACGGTAGCACTTGAAAAAAGTCTAAATCATATCTTAGCAGAAGATATTGTAGCTACTTATGATATACCAAGGTTTGATAAATCACCTTATGATGGTTTTGCAATTCGCAGTGTTGATTCACAAGGGGCAAGTGGTCAGAATCGCATTGAGTTTAAAGTGATTGATCATATTGGTGCAGGTTCAGTTTCTGATAAATTAGTTGGGGATCACGAAGCGGTGCGTATTATGACTGGAGCACAAATACCTAATGGCGCAGATGCTGTTGTTATGTTTGAACAAACGATTGAACTAGAAGATACATTTACAATTCGCAAACCATTTTCAAAAAATGAAAATATATCTTTAAAAGGTGAAGAAACAACGACAGGCGATGTTGTTCTAAAAAAAGGACAAGTAATTAATCCAGGGGCTATTGCGATCCTTGCAACATATGGCTATGCAGAGGTTAAAGTTATTAAGCAACCAAGCGTCGCTGTTATTGCAACAGGAAGCGAATTATTAGATGTTAATGATGTATTAGAAGATGGAAAAATTCGTAACTCTAATGGTCCAATGATTCGTGCCTTAGCAGAAAAATTAGGTCTTGAAGTTGGTATTTACAAAACACAACAAGATGATTTAGATAGTGGTATACAAGTCGTTAAAGAAGCTATGGAAAAACATGATATCGTTATTACAACGGGCGGAGTTTCTGTTGGAGATTTTGACTATTTACCTGAGATTTATAAGGCTGTAAAGGCGGAAGTGTTATTTAATAAAGTAGCAATGCGTCCTGGTAGCGTAACAACGGTTGCATTTGCAGATGGAAAATATTTGTTTGGATTATCTGGAAATCCATCAGCTTGTTTTACAGGATTTGAACTATTTGTGAAACCAGCTGTTAAACATATGTGTGGCGCACTAGAAGTCTTCCCGCAAATAATTAAAGCAACATTAATGGAAGATTTTACCAAGGCAAACCCATTCACACGATTTATACGTGCTAAAGCAACGTTAACAAGTGCTGGAGCTACTGTAGTACCTTCAGGATTCAATAAATCAGGTGCGGTTGTAGCGATTGCACATGCTAACTGTATGGTCATGTTACCAGGTGGGTCACGTGGTTTTAAAGCGGGTCATACAGTAGATATTATATTGACTGAATCTGACGCTGCTGAAGAGGAACTTCTTTTATGATTTTACAAATTGTAGGGTACAAAAAGTCTGGTAAGACAACATTGATGAGGCATATTGTCTCTTTCTTAAAGTCACATGGTTATACAGTTGCTACTATTAAACATCATGGGCATGGTAAGGAAGATATTCAATTACAGGATTCAGACGTCGATCACATGAAGCATTTTGAAGCAGGGGCAGATCAAAGTATTGTACAAGGATTTCAATATCAGCAAACTGTAACACGTGTAGATAATCAAAATCTTACTCAAATTATTGAAAAATCTGTTACAATTGACACCAATATCGTATTAGTTGAAGGCTTTAAAAATGCTGATTTTGAAAAAGTCGGAGTCTATCGAAATGAAGAAGAGTTGCAAGTATTACAACAATTGTCGAATGTTTGTTATAGCATTAATGTTAGGGAGCATGAAGATTTTACAGCATTTGAGCAATGGTTATTAAATAAAATTAAAAATGATTGTGATACACAATTAACATAGAGGATTGAAATGAATGAAACAATTTGAAATCGTGACAGAACCGATACAAACAGAACAATATCGTGAATTCACTATAAATGAATATCAAGGTGCAGTAGTTGTTTTTACCGGTCATGTTCGCGAATGGACTAAAGGCATCAAAACGGAATATTTAGAATATGAAGCGTATATTCCAATGGCTGAAAAGAAATTGGCACAAATTGGAGATGAAATAAATGAAAAATGGCCTGGAACGATAACGAGTATTGTTCATAGAATAGGGCCATTACAAATTTCAGATATCGCTGTATTAATTGCAGTTTCTTCACCGCATCGTAAAGATGCCTATCGAGCAAATGAATATGCAATTGAGCGTATAAAAGAAATTGTTCCGATTTGGAAAAAAGAAATTTGGGAAGATGGTTCAAAATGGCAAGGGCATCAAAAAGGAAATTATGAAGAAGCGAAGAGGGAGGAATAAGAGAGATGAAGGTGCTTTACTTCGCAGAAATTAAAGATATATTACAAAAAGCACAGGAAGATATTATGCTTGAACAAGCATTGACTGTACAACAATTTGAAGATTTATTGTTTGAACGTTATCCGCAAATCAATAATAAAAAGTTTCAAGTTGCTGTAAATGAGGAATTTGTACAAAAATCCGATTTCATTCAACCTAATGATACCGTTGCATTAATTCCACCGGTTAGTGGAGGTTAAGGGAGCATGAAAGCAATAATTCTTGCAGGTGGTCATTCAGTACGATTTGGTAAGCCCAAAGCTTTTGCGGAAGTGAACGGTGAGACCTTTTATAGAAGAGTAATTAAGACATTAGAATCAACAAATATGTTCAATGAAATTATTATTAGTACAAATGCGCAATTGGCAACGCAATTTAAATATCCAAATGTTGTTATAGATGATGAGAATCATAATGATAAAGGTCCATTAGCAGGAATTTATACAATCATGAAGCAACATCCTGAAGAAGAATTGTTTTTTGTCGTTTCTGTTGATACACCAATGATTACTGGTAAAGCTGTAAGCACGTTGTATCAGTTTTTAGTTTCTCATCTTATTGAAAATCATTTAGATGTCGCAGCTTTTAAAGAAGATGGACGTTTTATTCCAACAATTGCATTTTATAGTCCGAATGCATTAGGCGCTATAACTAAAGCACTACATTCTGATAATTACAGTTTTAAAAATGTATATCATGAATTATCAACGGATTATTTGGATGTCAGGGATGTAGATGCGCCATCATATTGGTACAAAAATATAAATTATCAGCATGATTTGGACGCTTTAATTCAAAAATTGTAAGCCGTTAGGAGGTCCACAAATGGTAGAACAAATAAAAGATAAACTAGGACGTCCCATCCGTGACTTACGGTTATCTGTGACAGATCGGTGTAACTTTAGGTGTGATTATTGCATGCCTAAAGAGGTATTTGGAGATGATTTCGTATTTTTACCTAAAAATGAACTGTTAACGTTTGATGAAATGGCTAGAATCGCTAAAGTATATGCAGAATTAGGTGTAAAAAAAATACGCATTACAGGTGGAGAACCATTGATGCGACGGGATTTAGATGTACTTATAGCTAAATTAAATCAAATCGATGGTATTGAAGATATTGGTTTGACTACAAATGGTTTGTTATTAAAAAAGCATGGACAAAAGTTATATGATGCTGGGCTACGCAGAATTAATGTCAGTTTGGATGCTATTGATGATACGCTATTTCAATCAATCAATAATCGTAATATTAAAGCGACTACGATTTTAGAACAAATTGATTACGCGACGTCTATTGGTTTGAATGTAAAAGTAAATGTTGTTATACAAAAAGGTATTAACGATGATCAAATTATACCAATGCTTGAATATTTTAAAGATAAACATATAGAGATTCGATTTATAGAATTTATGGATGTTGGTAATGATAATGGATGGGATTTCAGCAAAGTTGTAACTAAAGATGAAATGCTTACTATGATAGAGCAGCACTTTGAAATCGATCCTGTAGAACCAAAATATTTTGGGGAAGTAGCAAAATATTATCGCCATAAGGATAACGGTGTTCAATTTGGTTTGATTACAAGTGTTTCACAATCATTTTGTTCTACATGTACACGCGCAAGGCTGTCATCAGACGGGAAGTTTTACGGATGTTTATTTGCAACTGTCGATGGATTTAACGTTAAAGCGTTTATTCGTTCTGGCGTGACCGACGAAGAATTAAAAGAACAATTTAAAGCTTTATGGCAAATAAGAGATGATCGATATTCAGATGAGAGAACTGCTCAAACAGTTGCCAATCGTCAACGTAAAAAGATAAACATGAATTATATTGGTGGTTAATGTGTAGGAACCACTACATATTAAATCATTAGAGATTCTTTAATATTTCTGTCTTACTCCCTAAAATACAATATTATTTATTAAAGTAAAAACGGTCATATCTATGCCAGATTTAATAGAAATGATCGTTTTTAATGTTTTTACAAATCGGCGGGGCCCCAACACAGAAGCTGACAGCAAGTCAGCATACAATAATGTGCAAGTTGGGGGACGGGGCCCCAACATAGAGAATTTCAAAAGAAATTCTACAGACAATGCAGGTTGGGGAACAACGAAATAAATTTTATGAGAATATCATTTCTATCCCACTCTTAAGAATCACTACATAATAAATCTTTAGTGGTTCTTTAACATTAGTGTCACACTCCATGCCATTGAGTTGTAATATATCTTTTTTAGGTATAAATGTTGTCGAATAAACAACAAGTCGTCCAAAAGATATAAATCTAAACAAGATATAGCCAGCAATTTAATATTTGTAATATATAAAATGCTAAGTTTGATATATAATAAATTTAAGTAATTGTATAATAATATGAATTACAAATATCTAAGAAGAAACATAGGAGGCATCATATTATGAGTAATAAAGTTCAACGTTTTATAGAAGCAGAAAGGGAGTTAAGTCAGTTAAAGCACTGGTTAAAAACAACACATAAGATTTCAATTGAAGAATTTGTAGTACTTTTTAAAGTGTATGAAGCTGAAAAGATTAGCGGTAAAGAATTGAGGGATACATTACATTTTGAAATGCTATGGGATACAAGTAAAATCGATGTGATTATCCGTAAAATCTATAAAAAAGAGCTTATTTCTAAATTGCGTTCTGAAACGGATGAAAGACAAGTATTCTATTTCTATAGTACTTCTCAAAAGAAATTGTTAGATAAAATTACTAAAGAAATAGAAGTGTTAAGCGTTACAAACTAAAAACTTAAAAAGCATGCCAATCAGTACATCATAATTGCGTCTTGGGGACAGACAAATGATGAATAGAGATTGGCATGCTTTTTATTTTTGAATATAAATATTTAGTTCATGGCATTTCTAGTTACATGACGTCCATGAATTAAGAAGTAAACAAGCATAGTAATGATTGCTAAAGCGGCCATAAAGCCGAAGATTTCACTATATGAAAACATATGAGTAAATAACCCAAGGAATGATGGACCAAAGCCGACACCTGCATCTAGACCAACGTAAAAAGTAGATGTCGCGATACCATATTTAATCGGGGGTGAGACTTTTATCGCAATAGATTGCATTGCAGATGATAAATTTCCATACCCTAAACCTAGGCAAGCACCAGCAAGTAATATTAACCAGCTTTGATAGCTTGAAATTAAGCATACAAATGAAAGGAAAAGCATGATAAATGCTGGGTAGACAATAATATTTTCATTTTTATCATCCATCAATCTACCAGCAATAGGTCTAGTAATTAACGATGCTATAGCATAGCAAATAAAGAAATAGCTTGCTGCAGTGACTAGGTGTCGCTCTAAAGCAAATGCTTGTAAATAAGTTAGGATGGACGCATAGGTAACGCCAATTAAAAGCATAATTACAGCAACAGGAATGGCCTCTTTTGCAATAAATTGATGAATACTAAATCTTGGTTTATCAATGACATTAGTTTCAGTTTTGTTATTTGTTACTTCGAAATCAACTTTTATAAATAATGAGATAATGAGTCCGAGTATGCCTAATATGACACAAATAATAAACAGTAAATCAATTGCGTATTTTGTAATAAGTAACATGCCTAGAAATGGGCCAATCGCTGTACCTAATACTAAACTTAAGGAAAATAAACTGATGCCTTCACTTTTTCTATTAACAGGGGTAACGTATGCCGCAATAGTACCTGTTGTAGTTGTCACAACTGCAGTTGCGATACCGTTTATGAGACGTACAAAGATTAAAAAAGCTAAAGATCCATCAATAAAATAAAGTAATTGCGTGATAATTAAAGCAATTAAACCAATAAATAATAATCGTTTAGGTCCGATTTGATTTACAAATTTACCTGTAGCAAATCGACCAATTAAAGACCCGACAATAAATAGTCCTACAACTAATCCGGCTAATGAATCGGAAGCGTCGAAAGCTTGCTTACTATAGCCAGCAATAACTACAAGTAACAAATACATGCATAGGTATACGATAAAGTTGACAAAAAAGTTAATAGTAAAACTTTTGGTGAAAATAGGTGATTTATTTAATGAGCCTTGATTAGTCATTGTGTGCCTCCTTTAATAATATTTCATGAATTTGATTCATCACATTTATGGTTTCTTGCATTTGATCTTGCGAAATGTTTGTTTTGGCAACTACTGCTTGTTGGAGCTTTTGTACATCAAGAAAAACAATCTCATATAATTCATGCCCTTTAGGTGTTAAAGTTAAAAACTTTTGTCGTTTATCCTCTAAACTGTTTTCAACTGTAATAAGGTCATTTTCTATTAGAGCTTTTAAAGTTTTTCTTGCAGTAGGCTTTTCAATTGCACGTCTATGTGAAATTTCAATGAGAGTAGTGGGTTGATGTTTAGCTATATCGCGTAAGATTAACCATTGACCATAATATATATTGTGTTTTTCCAAAATCGGCTCTGCTAATTTTAAATAGGGGCGATATATTGTTATAAAACTATTGAAAAATTCTTGTGATAGCATTGTGACATCTCCTAAGATAAAATAGTTAGCTTAGCTAACCTTTTTTACAACAATAGTAATTATAAAACGGGGGCAATTAGAAATCAATATATAATTATTAAGAGCAAAAATATTTATACTTTGTTAAAATAAGCGTAATTACATGTAAATAGGGGGATACTAATGATATTGAAATTTGATCACATCATTCATTATATAGATCAGTTAGACCGGTTTAGTTTTCCAGGAGATGTTATAAAATTACATTCAGGTGGGTATCATCATAAATATGGAACATTCAATAAATTAGGTTATATCAATGAAAATTATATTGAGCTACTAGATGTAGAAAATAATGAAAAGTTGAAAAAGATGGCAAAAACGATAGAAGGTGGAGTCGCTTTTGCTACTCAAATTGTTCAAGAGAAGTATGAGCAAGGCTTTAAAAATATTTGTTTGCGTACAAATGATATTGAGGCAGTTAAAAATAAACTACAAAGTGAGCAGGTTGAAGTAGTAGGTCCGATTCAAATGGAAAGAGATACACATAAAGATGGTAAGGTAAAGTGGCAATTGCTTTATATAATGAATCAGGATGATGATGAAATTAAGCCACCATTTTTTATTCAATGGGAAGAAAGTGATTCCATGCGTACTAAAAAATTGCAAAAATATTTTCAAAAACAATTTTCAATTGAAACTGTTATTGTGAAAAGTAAAAACCAATCACAAACAGTATCGAATTGGTTGAAATGGTTTGATATGGACATTGTAGAAGAGAACGACCATTACACAGATTTGATTTTAAAAAATGATGATATTTATTTTAGAATTGAAGATGGTAAAGTTTCAAAATATCATTCGGTTATAATAAAAGACGCACAAGCAACTTCACCATATTCAATTTTTATCAGAGGTGCTATTTATCGCTTTGAACCATTAGTATAAATATACGTAAGTACTATGAGCGAGAATGCCCATATGAATAATGGCAAGCACAATGGAAAGAATCGTTAATATATTATTTAATCGTGATGACTTAATTAAAATGAAAAAGATTGATAATATAAATGTGAAAAAGATAAGTATAACCCGTAAACTAAAGTAATTCACGGTGAGAGGTTGACTCAATGTCATAATGATTGCAACGATGTTCATAATTATAAATAGACTTAAAATAATTGTTCTCATATCAAACACCTCATTGTTAGATTATTGACATTATAACAGGGGTAATTGTATATGAACATTAATGTGGTTGCTTGAGGAGAAATTTATTCATTGAAGTCAAATTGGTTCATGTTAGAAATGAATATCGTGTTAGATGATGAAAGTATATTGAAGTATAGGTAACTAGTTGAAAAGTATTAATTGTACGATAACATTAAATTTAACAGGAAGCATAGATATAAAATGATTCACAATTAAAACGAGTAAATTTGAACTTGCTAAACTATTAATTGGAGCATGGACATTTCAAAAATAAGAGTTCAAATCATACACAAGCTCTGAATCGACACTATAAGATACAAACTGTATAATTAAAGGTATTGTTAAATAGAAGGAGATATCATAAATCATGGAAAAGATGCATATCACTAATCAGGAACATGACGCATTTGTTAAATCTCACCCAAATGGAGATTTATTACAATTAACGAAATGGGCAGAAACAAAGAAATTAACTGGATGGTACGCGCGAAGAATCGCTGTAGGTCGTGACGGTGAAATTCAGGGTGTTGCGCAGTTACTTTTTAAAAAAGTACCTAAATTACCTTATACGCTATGTTATATTTCACGTGGTTTTGTTGTTGATTATAGTAATAAAGAGGCGTTAAATGCATTGTTAGACAGTGCAAAAGAAATTGCTAAAGCTGAGAAAGCGTATGCAATTAAAATCGATCCTGATGTTGAAGTCGATAAAGGTACAGATGCTTTGCAAAATTTGAAAGCGCTTGGTTTTAAACATAAAGGATTTAAAGAAGGTTTATCAAAAGACTACATCCAACCACGTATGACTATGATTACACCAATTGATAAAAATGATGATGAGTTATTAAATAGTTTTGAACGCCGAAATCGTTCAAAAGTGCGCTTGGCTTTAAAGCGAGGTACGACAGTAGAACGATCTGATAGAGAAGGTTTAAAAACATTTGCTGAATTAATGAAAATCACTGGGGAACGCGATGGCTTCTTAACGCGTGATATTAGTTACTTTGAAAATATTTATGATGCGTTGCATGAAGATGGAGATGCTGAACTATTTTTAGTAAAGTTGGATCCAAAAGAAAATATAGCGAAAGTAAATCAAGAATTGAATGAACTTCATGCCGAAATTGCTAAATGGCAGCAGAAGATGGAAACATCTGAAAAGCAAGCTAAAAAAGCGCAAAATATGATTAATGATGCGCAAAATAAAATTGCTAAAAATGAAGATTTAAAACGAGACCTAGAAGCTTTAGAAAAGGAACATCCTGAAGGTATTTATCTTTCTGGTGCACTATTAATGTTTGCTGGCTCAAAATCATATTACTTATATGGTGCGTCTTCTAATGAATTTAGAGATTTTTTACCAAATCATCATATGCAGTATACGATGATGAAGTATGCACGTGAACATGGTGCAACAACTTACGATTTCGGTGGTACAGATAATGATCCAGATAAAGACTCAGAACATTATGGCTTATGGGCATTTAAAAAAGTGTGGGGAACATATTTAAGTGAAAAGATTGGTGAATTTGATTATGTATTGAATCAGCCATTGTACCAATTAATTGAGCAAGTTAAACCGCGTTTAACAAAAGCTAAAATTAAAATATCTCGTAAATTAAAACGAAAATAGATTAACGACTGAAATCTGAACGCTCATAAGACTGTCATTTGCGTTCAGATTTTTTTACACAATATAGAATGGTTGAGTAAAATATTTTTGAATATAGTGAAAGAGGGGGAAGTACTGTGATAAAAAAACTATTACAATTTTCTTTGGGGAATAAGTTTGCTATCTTTTTAATGGTTGTTTTAGTTGTCTTGGGCGGTGTATACGCGAGTGCTAAATTGAAATTAGAATTACTACCAAATGTACAAAATCCAGTTATTTCAGTTACAACAACAATGCCGGGTGCAACACCACAAAGTACCCAAGATGAAATAAGTAGTAAAATTGACAATCAAGTAAGATCGTTGGCATATGTGAAAAATGTTAAAACGCAATCCATACAAAATGCTTCAATTGTAACAGTTGAATATGAAAATAATACAGATATGGATAAAGCAGAAGAACAGCTTAAAAAAGAAATCGATAAAATTAAATTTAAAGATGAAGTTGGTCAACCAGAATTAAGACGTAATTCGATGGACGCTTTTCCGGTTTTAGCATATTCATTTTCAAATAAAGAGAATGACTTGAAAAAAGTAACGAAAGTACTGAATGAACAATTAATACCAAAATTACAAACGGTAGATGGTGTGCAAAATGCGCAATTAAATGGGCAGACGAACCGTGAAATCACCCTTAAATTTAAGCAAAATGAACTTGAAAAATATGGATTGACTGCTGATGATGTAGAAAACTATCTAAAAACGGCAACAAGAACAACACCACTTGGATTGTTCCAATTTGGTGATAAAGATAAATCAATTGTTGTTGATGGTCAATATCAATCTGTTGATGCTTTTAAAAACATAAATATTCCATTAACGTTGGCAGGAGGACAAGGGCAATCTCAATCCCAAAGTGACAATAAACAAAATTCAGCCATGTCAGATGTTAATCAGGCATCACCGCAGCAAAATTCAAAAGCGTCAGCATCAAATAATATAAGTGGTATGCCGACAGCGAAACTAGGAGATTTAGCTGATATTACAGTTGGTGATGTGCGTACTTCTATTTCTAAAACGAATGGCAAGGATGCGGTTAATTTACAAATAACTAAAGCTCAAGATGCCAATACAGTTCAAGTAGCCAAAGATGTACAACGTAAAATTGATACATTCGTTGATGAAAATAAAGATTTTAATGTCACAAAAACAATGGATACTGCAAAGCCTGTTGAGAAATCACTTTATACGATGGTTGAAAAAGCATCATTAGGTACAATCGTGGCAATTATAGTTATTTTGCTGTTTTTAAGAAACATTCGTACGACGGCAATTTCTATTATATCGATTCCGTTATCACTTCTTATGGCGCTTATTGCTCTGAAATTGAGTGATGTTTCATTGAATATACTAACGTTAGGTGCATTAACAGTAGCGATTGGACGTGTGATAGACGATTCGATTGTAGTTGTTGAAAATATTTATCGACGATTAACAGATTCAGAAGAACAACTAAAAGGTGAAAATTTAATTATCAGTGCGACAACTGAAGTATTTAAACCAATAATGTCATCGACACTAGTTACTATTATCGTCTTCTTACCACTTGTGTTTGTATCAGGTTCAGTAGGCGAAATGTTTAGACCTTTTGCATTGGCTATTGCATTTAGTTTATTAGCATCGTTATTAGTGTCAATTACACTCGTTCCAGCGTTGGCAGCTACACTATTTAAAAAAGGCGTTAAACGTCGTAATAAACAACATCAAGAAGGATTAGGTGTTGTTAGTACAACTTATAAAAAAGTATTGCATTGGTCACTAAATCATAAGTGGATTGTAATTATATTAAGTACATTAATTTTGGTTGCAACTATTGTATTTGGAGGACCGAGACTAGGCACTAGCTTTATTTCAGCAGGTGACGATAAATTTTTAGCTATTACTTATACACCGAAGCCTGGTGAAACGGAGCAAGCAGTGTTGAATCATGCGAAAGATGTTGAAAAATATTTAAAACAGAAAAAGCATGTAAAAACAATTCAATACTCAGTTGGCGGTAGTAGTCCAGTAGATCCAACGGGTAGTACAAATAGTATGGCAATCATGGTTGAATATGATAATGACACGCCTAATTTTGATGTAGAAGCGGATAAGGTTATTAAACATGCAGATGGCTTTAAACATCCTGGAGAGTGGAAAAATCAAGATTTAGGAACAGGTGCAGGTAATAAATCTGTAGAGGTTACTGTAAAAGGTCCATCAATGGATGCCATAAAATCAACTGTAAAAGATATTGAACAGAAAATGAAACAGGTTAAAGGACTAGCCAATGTCAAATCTGATTTATCGCAAACATATGATCAGTATGAAATTAAAGTTGATCAAAATAAAGCGGCAGAAAATGGTATTTCTGCAAGTCAACTTGCAATGCACTTGAATGAAAACTTACCAGAAAAAACAGTTACGACTGTTAAAGAAAATGGTAAAACTGTTGATGTTAAAGTCAAACAAAATAAGCAAACAGACTGGTCAGAAGATAAGTTGAATAATATAACTTTGAAAAAGCCGACTGGTGGTAAGATTAAATTGGGAGATATCGCTACGTTAGTTAAAACAACGACACCAAGTAAATTGACGCAAGAACAAGGTGATTATGCAACGACGGTATCTGCTAAAGTAACAAATAAAGATGTGGGTGGCACAACACGACAAGTGATGTCTAAAATAAATAATTTGGACAAACCGAATAATGTAAAGGTTAATATCGGTGGTGCATCAGATGATATTAACAATGCAATGACACAATTAGCCTTTGCAATGTTAGCTGCAATCATTATCGTATATTTAATCCTAGTTATTACATTTAAAGGTGGCTTAGCACCATTTACAATTTTATTCTCTTTACCATTTACAGTTATCGGTGTAATTATTGCACTATTAATCACAGGAGAAACAATATCGGTACCAAGTTTAATTGGTATGCTAATGTTAATTGGAATTGTAGTAACAAATACCATTGTGTTAATAGACCGTGTCATTAATAATGAGCAGCAGGGCATGGAGATGAAAGAAGCATTAATCGAAGCAGGCGGTACTAGAATTAGACCGATATTAATGACGGCGATTGCAACAATCGGTGCATTAGTTCCTTTGTTATTTGGTCAAGATAGCTCGATTCTTATTTCGAAAGGATTAGCTGCTACAGTTATTGGTGGTTTAATTTCATCAACTTTATTAACACTTGTAGTTGTACCAGTAATATATGAAATTCTCTTTACTTTAAAAAAACGATTCACTAAACGATAGATAATATAAAAGCCATAAAAGCGGTCATGATATTGACTACTTTTATGGCTTTTTAAAATTTGAAATTTTAGACCTTATTTCACGTGCGATTTAATCGATGTGTTAATAAAACAATACTGGCATTCGATATGTAATCTGATGATAATATAAGGTTGCAATTATGTTATTGCATGCTTTGTTTATTACTTAGAATAATACGATGGTTAAGATGAAATATATGACAAAGATAAATAATGACATTAAATTCAAGATGTTTACGCCTTTTAGATCTTTTTTAAGCATTTTAAATCCTGTCACTTCGACATTACCGACTAAGAGTAATAAGACGATAAATACCCACCAATTCTCTTTTGGAAAACTCATCGTCGTTAATGCTAAGACGAATAATAACAACACACCCATAATAATTCTCAAAATGCGAGTAAATATAACTTCCATTTTAAAAATACTAATAAAACTAACAATTAGATAAAGTATTGCTAGTAAAATCAGATAAAATTGCATATGATAACTTCCTCTCCGTTTCAAAGGGTTCATGTAGGTACAGCAGCGTAGAAAACAGTTGTGATAGATATGCGCGTATGTTGTTAATGAGACACTAAATCATAACACGACAACATCTTGTGATTCTAGATGTAATTAAGCGAAAAATGAAGCAATTCATCAATATAACGTATTCAGAGTAATGCTAGTCAAATTTATGTAATGAAAAGCATTTATTGTCTGAATGATAGATTATTAATCTTGCATTTGAGCACGAACGTTTCTAATTTCATTTTCAATATCTTTAAGTTGACGAACAAGTGCGGAAGTATCTAAATTCAAAGATTCCCGTTTTTCTAAGTCACCTTGAAGACGAACATAATCATATTTAAGTTCGGCTAGTTGGTTTTCTAAAGACATACTATAACACTCCTTTGAAATATAATTAAGTGCATTTAATGTAGATTATAGCATGAAACAGTAGACTTCTAAAATATCTGTGGAGTATGTTAAAGTTATAAATTATGAAGATTATTGAAAGAAGGGATAACAGTGACAGAACAATTTACTATGATTATTTTATTAATTGCGCTTGGTTACTTTTTGAAGCGCATTAATTATATAAAGGCAACAGATAGTCAAGTCATTGCTACATTAGTTCTTAATGTCACACTCCCATCTTTAGTTATTGTGAATTTAAACAGTGCAGAATTAAAATTGTCATTCTCCATTTTACCAATTTTAATGATTATCTATGGTATTGTGGCGAAAATGATTGCTGTCTGGTTTTTTAGAAAATATGATAATCACATGCGTGGATCAGTAGGTATGATGACTGGTGCTATGAATATTGGATTGTTTGCATATCCACTAATTGAAGTGATATGGCCTAAAACAGGGCTTATTTATTTTGGTATGGCTGATATAGGTGGTGCCTTTGTGATGTTTGGAATTACTTACTTTGTAGGTAGCTACTTTAGTGAAGGTAGTGATCAATTCGATTTTAAATATTTAGGTAAGAAATTATTACAATCAGTGCCACTCGTTACATACATTGTAATGTTTATATTGAATATAAGTCACATCCATTTACCACATGTGGCAATCGATTTCTTTAGCATACTTTCCCATGCAAATATGCCGTTATCAATGATTTTGCTAGGTGTCATGTTGAATTTTACTTTGGAAAGAAAGTATATACCTGCTACTATTAAATATTTATGTTTGCATTATGGATTAGCATTAGTTGCGGGATTGTTAGTACATGTGTTGTTACCGGTATCAGATGATATGATTAAGACGACATTGTTGGTCACTTGGATGTTCCCGGTTGGTGTCGCAATTATTTCTTATGGTATTCAGTTTAAATATCGAACACTGCCATTTATAGGTATGACGACCAATTTAACAATCATTATTAGTATCATTATTTTGTACGTGTATCAGGCAGTGTTTGTCTAGTTTACACATTTGAAAATAAAATCCATTTTAGTATTCGTAGAAAATGAGAGCCCCCTTTACCACAACATGTAAATGCATATTGTGAAAAGGGGGCTTTTATTTATGACATAGTTGTTCAACTCATACATTCTAGCAGATAATGCAGTGCGTTATGCAGCTATCCACTTCATATGTATGGCGCATACTTGATAAACGAATATCATCAAGACTTTAAGAGTATCGCTAATTTTAAAGTCTTAAAACGCATGAATAATGTCATGATGTGTTATTGCGTTTTGTTTTTAGAGCCATGTATTTCCTGGGACATATAGAGGAACATTCAACGTAAAATTCTCGAAAATTAATTTTAATCATTCTATAAGTGAATGGTAATTTTCAGAAACGATAACATTTTTACGTTACATGAGTATTTAACTTTCTATTTCAAATTACCTAGAATTATAGCAGCTATCACGATAATAATAATACCTGCCCAAATACCAGTCATCTGACGACGATCTTTTCTTTCTCCTAAAATGAAAATACCGCCTAAGGTTGAAACGATAACAAGTAACTGTGATAATGAGAAACTTGTAGCTACACCAACTTTTGGTTGAGAATAGAACATGAACAAGTTACCAATTCCCCAAATCACACCTGGCAATAGATTAAGTGCTGTTGATTTAAGTGATGTTTTATGATTCATGGATAGGATAAAGCCACCAATTGCCATACCGACAGATTGGAAGAACAATGCATCAGTTCCACCAACACCAAAGATGTCACCAAGTACAACGAAACCTACATATCCAACTGTAGATACAATTAAAATACCCATTGCTTTTTTAAATTCAGGATTATCTGATTGACGTTCATTTTTAGCTTTAAGTGAAGTAAGTGCTACACCAGTAACTAATAATATCATGGCGATTAAACCAAAGATAATTTGAGTCATTGAAGACCATTCACCTAAAAAGATAACGCTGAATAATGTTGTACCAACTAATTGCATACCTGTAGAAACTGGCATAGTATTTGATACACCGATTAAACTAATAGATTTAAGCTGATTCGCTTGTCCAAACGCCCATAATGCACCAGAAA
Organism: Staphylococcus sp. GDB20D11A; assembly: GCF_016893255.1. Classification (NCBI taxonomy): domain Bacteria; kingdom Bacillati; phylum Bacillota; class Bacilli; order Caryophanales; family Staphylococcaceae; genus Staphylococcus; species Staphylococcus sp. GDB20D11A. Next base: position 75,019 of record NZ_JAFEPJ010000003.1, on the reverse strand, counting down.
TAAGACCGACAATAATTACAGTAGGATTATTGAATTTTGCGAAACCAGTAATAAGTAAACCTAATCCAACAATGAGTGCGCCTAGCGTCGTACCACGAATTTGGTTGTAAGGTCCACCGCCGACGAACACATTAATAAGAACGACACTTCCCCAGAAAAAAGCAGGTAAAAGTGCGATTAAGAAATCAAGAAATTGCAAGACTACTCACTCTCCTATACTATTTATGCAAGTGCTCCCCTTAATTGACACTTGCATGTTATTGTAAAGCATTCTGCCCTAATAGTAAAAAACAACTACTTATAATTTTCAATATTTACAAAAAGTATAAAAACCCACAATACATGCTAATGATGTACTGTGGGGTATTTGCTTGGTATTTTATTCAGGGATTGTTTGATCTTTTACGTTACGTGATTCGAATTTGAATTTAATGTACTCATAGTTGATATGGAAACCTAGACCATTAAATCGTTCGATGAGTTTATTATTTTTGTTACGAATTTTAAAATATACTTTTCTAATATCAAAGTTATCAAAAGCATATTGCAATGCATACGCAAGCAACTCGAAAGCGATACCTTTCAAACGGTAATCTACATGAGAACTGAAGTATTTAATCTCGGCGATTGACTGTTGTGAATCAATTTCAAGGTATAAATAACCTTTAAGTAAACCTTCGCTAACAAATAAAAACAAATGATGATGGTCGTCTAAACTATCAATGATATCTTGTGGTGACTGGGCTTGATATTTAAATGTAGTTGTGTGTAATTTGCTGAAAGCACGATAAAACCCTTTGTGATAAGGAATGATATTTGGTTGGTGCATATCTTCTTCTAATCTTGTACGGGCTTCTATGTAATAGTCAGTGAAGTTATAACTTGCTTGAATAACTTTCATTAATGGTTTGTATTGTTGAATGCCTTCTTCAAAAGAAAAGTTAAAGACAGCATCGTCAGGTTGGTTCGAAGTCATTGTTTTAAACAGCGTTTCAAACGTTTCGACAGATAATACATAATTGTCAGCCACGAAAGGACCTATGACTTTGAATTTATTTTTATCGTATGCAAAAGACAATATGATTGCTTTAATTGAATCGTTTTCTTTAATTGAAAATACACCAGGTGATTCAATCGCATCGGTTATTAATACATCTATTTCATTGTACTGTTGAGGAAGTTTATATAAGTATGATGCTGATTCATAATTCGAATATTCAATGAACGATTTTATTTGTGTAATATCATATAACTGAACTATGCTCATGTCATTACCTCCGTACTTTTTGTTACTTTTATTATATAGTATTTCAACTGAAATGAAAGTTAATAGTGATATTAACATGTTACAATACATTTAACACATCATTTGCAAGCATTGAATTTAAATCAAAGATTAGTGGAATAGATGAAGCGCGTTCGAAATAAAAGAACGTATGAGAAAGGATAATTTATGAAATCTTTAATATTAGCTGAAAAACCATCAGTCGCAAGAGATATTGCTGATGCTTTACAAATAAATCAAAAGCGTAATGGTTACTTTGAAAATAACCAATATATTGTCACGTGGGCGTTAGGTCATCTAGTGACAAATGCGACACCTGAACAATACGATAAAAATTTAAAGGAATGGCGATTAGAAGACCTTCCAATTATACCTAAATATATGAAAACGGTTGTTATTGGTAAAACAAGCAAACAATTTAAAACAGTAAAAGCGTTAATTTTAGATAATAAAGTGAAAGATATTATTATTGCAACAGATGCTGGACGAGAAGGTGAACTAGTTGCAAGATTGATTTTGGATAAAGTTGGTAACAAAAAGCCACTCCGTCGATTATGGATTAGCTCAGTTACTAAAAAAGCTATTCAACAAGGTTTTAAAAATTTAAAAGACGGTCGTCAATATAACGATTTGTATTATGCAGCGTTAGCGAGAAGTGAGGCGGATTGGATTGTTGGGATTAATGCAACGCGTGCACTAACAACAAAGTATGATGCACAGCTATCCCTGGGACGTGTTCAGACACCAACGATTCAATTAGTAAATACACGACAACAAGAGATTAATCAGTTCAAACCACAACAATACTATACATTATCGTTAACGGTAAAAGGGTTTGATTTTCAGCTAGAATCAAATCAGCGATATACCAATAAAGAAACTTTAGAACAGATAGTTAATAATTTGAAAAATGTCGATGGTAAGATTAAATCTGTTGCTACTAAACATAAGAAGTCGTATCCGCAATCACTGTACAATTTAACAGATTTACAACAAGATATGTATAGACGTTATAAAATTGGACCTAAAGAAACATTGAATACACTTCAAAGTTTATATGAGAGACATAAAGTCGTAACCTATCCAAGAACAGATTCAAACTATTTAACAACTGATATGGTAGATACTATGAAAGAACGTATTCAGGCGACGATGGCAACAACATATAAAGACCAAGCACGCCCATTAATCTCTAAAACATTTTCATCAAAAATGTCGATATTTAATAATCAAAAAGTATCTGATCACCATGCAATTATTCCTACAGAAGTGAGACCTGTCATGTCAGACTTAAGTAATAGAGAATTAAAGTTATACGATATGATTGTCGAGCGTTTTTTAGAAGCTTTAATGCCTCCGCACGAGTATGACGCGATAACTGTAACTTTAGAGGTTGCAGGGCACACATTTGTTTTGAAAGAGAATGTAACAACTGTATTAGGCTTTAAATCTATTAGACAAGGTGAGTCTATTACAGAGATGCAACAGCCTTTTTCAGAAGGCGATAAAGTGAAGATTTCAAAAACAAACATTAGAGAACATGAAACAACACCTCCAGAATATTTTAATGAAGGTTCGTTATTAAAAGCGATGGAGAACCCTCAGAACTTTATTCAATTGAAGGATAAAAAATATGCGCAAACTTTAAAACAAACAGGTGGTATAGGCACAGTTGCAACAAGGGCCGACATTATCGATAAATTATTTAATATGAATGCCATTGAATCAAGAGACGGTAAAATTAAAGTAACGTCAAAAGGTAAACAAATATTAGAATTAGCACCAGAAGAATTAACGTCGCCACTTTTAACTGCACAATGGGAAGAAAAATTACTTTTAATTGAACGTGGTAAATATCAGGCGAAAACATTCATTAATGAAATGAAAGATTTTACGAAAGATGTTGTAAATGGGATTAAAAATAGTGATCGTAAATATAAACACGATAATTTAACAACCACTGAATGCCCAACGTGTGGTAAATTCATGATTAAAGTTAAGACTAAAAATGGTCAGATGCTTGTGTGCCAAGATCCATCTTGTAAGACGAAAAAGAATGTACAGCGCAAAACAAATGCAAGATGTCCAAACTGTAAAAAGAAATTAACGTTGTTTGGTAAAGGGAAAGAAGCGGTATATCGTTGTGTTTGTGGACATTCTGAAACGCAAGCACATATGGATCAGCGTATGAAGTCTAAATCCTCTGGTAAAGTATCTCGTAAAGAAATGAAAAAGTATATGAATAAAAATGAAGGTTTAGACAATAATCCGTTTAAAGATGCATTAAAGAACTTGAATTTATAGATAAAATCGAACAAAGTTGAATCAGAAAATTGAAAAGTTCGCTTTTGGTATTGTTTTTTATTAAGAATGATATTAAACTATTAAGGTATTTTAAAAAAAGGAGCATCCATTCGTGAAAAACTATTTCCAGTTCGATAAATATGGAACAAACTTTAAAAGAGAAATCTTAGGCGGTATCACAACTTTCTTATCTATGGCCTATATTTTAGCAGTTAACCCGCAAGTTTTAAGTTTAGCAGGTGTTAAAGGCGTATCAGAAGATATGAAAATGGACCAAGGTGCCATTTTTGTAGCGACTGCATTAGCAGCATTTGTAGGCTCGCTATTCATGGGGCTAATAGCTAAATATCCAATTGCGTTAGCACCAGGTATGGGATTAAATGCATTCTTTGCATTTACTGTTGTGTTAACCATGGGTATTCCTTGGCAAGTTGGTTTAACAGGTGTTTTATTCTCAGGTATATTCTTTGCGATATTAACCGTCACAGGGTTTAGGGAAGTTATTATTAATGCAATTCCTTATCAAATGAAGATGGCTGTTTCAGCAGGTATAGGATTATTTATTACATTTGTAGGTTTACAAAGTTCGGGTATTATAGTTAAAAATGAATCTACATTAGTAACATTGGGACATTTAACTGATCCACCAGTACTTTTAGCGATATTCGGTATCGTTATTACAGTTATTTTATATGCAATTAAATTGCCGGGTTCTATCTTTATCGGTATGATCATCACAGCAATCGTTGGTATGTTCACTGGATTGATTCAAATGCCATCTGGTATTGTAGGTAAGATTCCAAGTATTGAACCAACGTTCGGTGCTGCATTTGAAGCGTTTAAAGACCCAAGTCAATTATTAACGATACAGTTCTTAATTGTTATTTTAACGTTCTTATTTATTGATTTCTTTGATACAGCTGGTACATTAGTAGCCGTTGCTACTCAAGCAGGTATTATGAAAGATAATAAATTACCAAGAGCTGGTAGAGCATTGTTCTCAGATTCTTTAGCTACGATTGTAGGGTCAGTTTTTGGAACAACTACAACAACTTCTTATATCGAATCAACTTCAGGTGTTGCTGTAGGTGCTAGAACAGGATTTGCTAGTATCGTAACAGGTTGTTGTTTCCTATTAGCGCTATTCTTTAGTCCGTTAATCGCTGTTGTAACAAGTGCAGTTACAACACCAGCTTTAGTGGTGGTAGGTGTATTAATGGCTGCAAACTTTGCTGAGATAAACTGGAAAAGTTTTGAAGTTGCAGTGCCAGCATTTATTACAATCATTATGATGCCTTTATCATATTCAATTGCAACTGGTATTGCGTGTGGATTTATTTTCTATCCAATTACAATGCTTATCTCTAAAAAACATAAAGAAGTACATCCGATAATGTATGTATTAATGGTACTATTCATTCTGTACTTCATATTTGTTCATGGTTAAATCCAGACACAAAAAAACGACTGCCAATGATTGTAAGTAGTTCAGTTTTGGAGTACAAAATGTACTTCAAAATGGACTACTTTTTTCATTTTAACTTACATACCAAATTACATACAAAATGATTTATAAAATGCAATTGAAAATGATAATTGAATGAAAATTTGTGATTTTGTGGTATTATGATAATATAACTTATAGAAAAAATTGCTTATTCAACTAACGGGCAGGATAATGAGAAAAGGTTTTTTGATAGAAATAAGAAATTAGATGGTAAATTAGTTAAAAAGGCTGTGTTATAAATGAAAGTTTCTTTGATTGCTGCGATGGATAAGAATAGAGTGATTGGCAAAGAGAATGACATTCCTTGGAGGATTCCCAAGGACTGGGAATATGTTAAAAATACTACAAAGGGACATCCGATAATATTAGGTAGGAAGAACCTTGAATCAATCGGAAGAGCCTTACCTGACAGAAGAAATATTATTCTGACGAGAGATAAGGGGTTTACCTTTAATGGTTGTGAAATTGTTCATTCAATAGAAGATGTTTTTGAGTTATGTAAAAACGAAGAAGAAATTTTTATTTTCGGAGGAGAACAGATTTATAATTTGTTTTTCCCTTATGTTGAGAAAATGTACATCACAAAAATACATCATGAATTCGAAGGAGATACTTTTTTTCCAGAAGTGAATTATGAGGAATGGAATGAGGTATTTGCCCAAAAAGGGATAAAGAATGATAAAAATCCGTATAACTACTATTTTCATGTATATGAAAGAAAAAACTTATTGAGTTAACGGGTGCGTTAATTGAAGAAGAACAGTAAAGATAAAGCACAAGAGCTTGGGATTACTCCAAGCTCTTTTTGTCATTTGAAATAAATTATATCTTTCCAATCAAATTGTTTATCTGTAATCCCTAATCTTTGAGCAGGTGTCAAAACCTTTTTATCCGCTGATTTAAAAGGGCGACAAAAGTTGTAGTAAGTTCTTAGAATTGTAATCGCAAATTGAGCATACTTCGGATTGAAGTTAGCGTAAATATAGCTCTTCTTATCACCACGAGCTGTTGTTAATGGTCTTTCAAGAGATGATATATAACGTCTTATCTGTTGAATAAAGCTATTGGTCGAATGGTCATTAACATTTAATAGCATCTTTGCGATTTCGTTTGGTTCCAGAGCAGATAAATCCGTTCTACAATCAACTGAATAAAATCCTTTATCCTTAGTGGCTAATGGATGTTTGATAGGGTTATCGGCATATTTGCGATATCTTTCTCCATCTTTACTAATAGCCTCTTCGTGGAATTGATGACTTGTTAGTAATTCAGTTAGATAATGAGATGCCAAAGTCCGTAGAAACTTTGTTTTGAATCCTCTGATATCTCCCCAATCGAGCAGTTCTGCTTTTGCTTGTCCGAATTCTTTTAAGCATTGTTTTCTGCTTTTCGTCTTGTTAACTTGGCAAATAAAATGATGTGCATCGCTCAACCTTAATTCTTTCGTGAATACTCTATAAAAGGCGTTTCTAATAGAGAAGTCATCATCACTAATCATTCGCCATTCGTCGGCATTAACCATTTGTTTAATTAACCAATAGTGAGCAGTTGTAGTATAAGGAGCATCAACATTTAAACCATCGACAAATCTACTCCTATTAGTAATTTTCCCTAATTCGTGAAGATAAGCATTCCTATTTTCGCTATCGTTAGCGGATGGTTCTTGTGGATAATAAGACCAATCTAACCTATCATTTTTACGACTAAAAGTATTGAGATGGTCTTCTTTGAATTTTCTTGTATCTTCATTTAATTCATCCATTGAAATATTCCAATCATAGGCAACATCAGAACGGAACACATATCTTGATAAGACCTCAGCAGATACAACTATATACGTTTGCATATTAAGGTCTTCAAACCCCGTATATTTCTTTGAACCTTGTCCTTTCTTACGGACGTTATTTAGGTAGTAGTGCATCTTGTCCGTATTAAGCCACATCTCGTTAAATTTCTTTGTTTGAAGGGGTTGTGTCTCATATCGTTCTAAAAACTCCAAACAACGCCTATACAGCCACTCCAGCTTATGATAGTAGGTTCCAACTCCAATTCCTAAAATATCACAAGTACGACTGACTGAAACCCTTCCAACAACCATCTTAGCGAACATTGGAAGAATGGTGTTCTTTTGTTGGTGATAAGTAGTGGTTTCTTCTCTTTTTGGTAGAACATTAGTGAACTTCTTACACGCCTTACATTGATAGCGTTGAGATTTGCCCCTACTTTTCCCCCTTTTGTAAAATTGCTTCGGCTCATTGAATGGGGTTGATTCTTCTTCCGAGCAGCCTTCTTTATGAAATTGATAATCTGGCTCAACATCTTGGATGCTATTGATTTCTATAAGGCGTTTAATTTCTTCAACAACAGACCAATTAGATAAAGGGGTTACTGTACAGTTTTGCGATACACCTCTGCCAATAGGATTGTCATTGCAGTACATACCTTTATGACCTTTATCTTTGGAACTACCAGTCATTTTATATCGACTTGGTTTCCCTTTTACATCTTTGAATTTGTGCTGTTCTTTCCCAAAATTACAACAAAACGGATTGATGCAGTAATTATATTGAATGGGATATTCAGAACCGTTCCATTTAAAAGACGTTGGCAAGAACAACATTTTGTTATACCTTGTTGCAAATCGTTTTGGAGTTAATAAATCATATTGTTTAGCCCTATCTTTTAATTCTTCGTTTGAAATCGGAATTTTAACATCTACAATTTCATCTTCCTTCGTGGCTAATCTTTTAAGCTTGGTCATTGTCTATCAACCCACTCTATCTTTGATACCCATTTTTTCAACAATCCGCTTATTACTTCGCTTGTTGGCAATCCATTCAATAAACTTCTTATCGTCTAAAATGTTCAATAAGAATTCATCCACTGCTTCGCTTTCAGTACGCTCTGCATATTCAGCGTATTGCTTAACTATCACCCTTACTTGCTCTGATATTTCCCAATCCACAGACTTAGCGTTCTTATTTTTTGGCTCAAGAAATTGCATAGGAAAATGCACCCCTTTTTGCTTAGTAAATTGTAACCATTTTAACACACCAATTTGCATTCCTACAATAATTATTTCACGTTCGCATTTTTATATACATTTTAACTTACATTTTGTGGTGTAAATTAACAACAAACGTTGATTTAACAATAAAAAACGAGTATCAAATTCAGTTGCAATTTGATACTCATTTAGGTTTACATTTTCACTTTTTGTACTCCAAAACTGAACTACTTACAATGATTGGTAGTCGTTTTTTTCTTTGAAGTAAGGATAAAATAAGAAGCGAAATAACATAAAGCAATATTATGAATGTCTTTAAATATCCGATATAAATATACTTCTTTTAAAATTGTTGAACGTGTTTCTTCTATATAATATACACCTAATTAAAAAGGTTTTAAGAATTATTCTCTATGTCCATCTTTGTATTGTGTGTAAATGACACGAGCATTTTTATTAGGTATATAGGTTGGCGCTGATAATACAACTAGGACAAATAGAATCATTAGGAAAAATAAAATCCAATGAATCAAAATTCCTAAGAAGGGGATAATAGCTAAAAAACTACCTACTATACCAAATATTGGAATAATCGCTATAGGTCTAATCGCATTTTGTCTATTCACTAATAATATAATAGTAAGAATTAGATAAAGTAATGCATTAAAGAGTAAAGGCTGCCATCCAAAACTTAAAATAAACGTTGCACCTAAAAAAGGAATGCCATAGAAAAACTCACAAAGTATTAAAAAGATACCTATAAGAGCTAAAGATAATTTTGGTCCATTTTTCATATTCATTCACCACCGTTCTTATGACTAATTATATAGAATAATTTTCAATGATAATAATAAAATGATTCAAGGTACGAATTTACAATAAAGAAGGAAATAAAAAATATCTCGAAAATAGTTGAACTGACTAAGTATATAAAGTAAAATATAAAAGTATGTGTTAGACAGATAGAAAAATTATGTGAAAAGCCTTGATTTATCGATGTTTTTCGTGTAATATAACTAACGTTGGACTTTAAGAAAAGCGATGAAGCGAAAGGTTACTGACACACCCGGCCGCTTTGCCATGGCGCTGTGTAAGATAGTTTTCGTGGAGAAGTCTATCACTAAATGTAGACGAATAAGGAGGGAAAATTATGGCAAAACAAAAAATCAGAATCAGATTAAAAGCTTATGATCACCGCGTGATTGATCAATCAGCAGAGAAGATTGTAGAAACAGCGAAACGTTCTGGTGCAGATGTTTCTGGACCAATTCCGTTACCAACTGAGAAATCAGTATACACAATCATCCGTGCCGTGCATAAGTATAAAGATTCACGTGAACAATTCGAACAACGTACACATAAACGTTTAATCGATATTGTAAACCCAACACCAAAAACAGTTGACGCTTTAATGGGCTTAAACTTACCATCTGGTGTAGACATCGAAATCAAATTATAATAGACAATTTTAGGAGGTGGACTTTCGATGACCAAAGGAATCTTAGGAAGAAAAATTGGGATGACACAAGTATTCGGAGAAAACGGTGAATTAATCCCTGTAACAGTAGTAGAAGCTAAAGAAAATGTTGTATTACAAAAGAAAACTGTAGAAGTTGATGGATACAACGCAATCCAAGTTGGATTTGAAGACAAAAAAGCATACAAAAAAGATGCAAAATCTAATAAATATGCTAATAAACCAGCTGAAGGTCACGCTAAAAAAGCTGACGCAGCACCTAAGCGCTTCATTCGTGAATTCCGCAATGTAGACGTGGATGCTTACGAAGTAGGTCAAGAAGTCTCAGTAGATACTTTTGTAGCTGGCGACGTTATTGACGTAACAGGCGTATCAAAAGGTAAAGGTTTCCAAGGTGCAATTAAACGCCACGGACAATCTCGTGGACCTATGTCACACGGTTCTCATTTCCACAGAGCACCAGGTTCTGTAGGTATGGCTTCAGATGCTTCTAGAGTATTTAAAGGCCAAAAAATGCCAGGACGTATGGGTGGAAACACTGTAACTGTTCAAAACTTAGAAGTAGTTCAAGTTGACACAGAAAACAAAGTTATCTTAGTAAAAGGTAACGTACCTGGACCTAAAAAAGGTTTAGTAGAAATCAGAACTTCAATTAAAAAAGGTAATAAATAATAAGAAGTGAAAGGAGGAAATGCATAATGGCTAATTATGATGTTTTAAAATTAGACGGAACTAAATCAGGTTCAATCGAATTAAGCGATGCAGTATTCGGTATTGAGCCAAATAATAGCGTTTTATTCGAAGCTATTAATTTACAACGTGCTTCATTACGTCAAGGTACGCATGCTGTTAAGAATCGTTCAGCAGTAAGCGGTGGCGGACGTAAACCATGGAAGCAAAAAGGAACAGGTCGTGCTCGTCAAGGTACAATCCGTGCTCCACAATGGCGTGGCGGTGGTATCGTATTCGGACCAACTCCAAGAAGTTATGCATACAAAATGCCTAAGAAAATGCGTCGTTTAGCTTTACGCTCAGCATTATCTTTCAAAGCTCAAGAGAATGGCTTAACTGTAGTTGACGCATTCAACTTCGAAGCTCCAAAAACTAAAGAATTCAAAAATGTATTATCTACATTAGAACAACCTAAAAAAGTATTAGTAGTTACTGAAAACGAAGATGTAAATGTTGAATTATCAGCACGCAACATCCCTGGCGTTCAAGTGACAACTGCTCAAGGTTTAAATGTTTTAGATATCACTAATGCTGACAGCTTAGTAATTACTGAAGCTGCTGCTAAAAAAGTTGAGGAGGTGCTCGGATAATGGAAGCAAGAGATATTCTTAAGCGCCCCGTAATCACTGAGAAATCTTCTGAAGCAATGGCTGAAGACAAATACACTTTCGACGTTGATACTCGTGTTAATAAAACACAAGTGAAAATGGCAGTTGAAGAAATCTTCAACGTAAAAGTTGCAAGTGTTAATATCATGAATTACAAACCTAAGAAAAAACGTATGGGCCGTTACCAAGGCTATACAAACAAAAGAAGAAAAGCGATTGTAACTCTTAAAGAAGGATCAATCGACTTATTTAACTAATAAACCAATTACCATTAAGGAGGTAAGCGACAATGGCTATTAAAAAGTATAAGCCAATAACAAATGGTCGTCGTAATATGACTTCGTTAGATTTCGCAGAAATCACGAAAACTACACCTGAAAAGTCATTATTAAAACCGCTACCGAAAAAAGCGGGACGTAACAACCAAGGTAAATTGACTGTAAGACACCATGGTGGTGGACACAAACGTCAATACCGTGTTATCGATTTCAAACGTAACAAAGATGGTATCAATGCAAAAGTTGATTCTATTCAATATGATCCAAACCGTTCAGCAAACATCGCTTTAGTTGTATATGCAGACGGTGAAAAACGATATATCATTGCTCCTAAAGGATTAGAAGTAGGTCAAATCGTTGAAAGTGGTGCTGAAGCTGACATCAAAGTTGGTAACGCATTACCATTACAAAACATTCCAGTTGGTACAGTAGTACACAACATCGAGCTTAAACCTGGTAAAGGTGGACAAATCGCTCGTTCAGCTGGTGCAAGTGCTCAAGTACTTGGTAAAGAAGGTAAATACGTATTAATCAGATTAAGATCTGGTGAAGTTCGTATGATCTTATCTACTTGCCGTGCTACAATCGGTCAAGTTGGTAACCTACAACACGAATTAGTTAACGTTGGTAAAGCCGGACGTTCAAGATGGAAAGGTATCCGTCCAACAGTTCGTGGTTCTGTAATGAACCCTAACGATCACCCACACGGTGGTGGTGAAGGTCGTGCTCCTATCGGTAGACCATCTCCAATGTCACCATGGGGTAAACCTACGCTTGGTAAGAAAACTCGTCGTGGTAAAAAATCATCAGACAAACTTATCGTTCGTGGACGTAAGAAAAAATAATATAATCAACTTATTTGGGTGTGCGGCTTAAAGCTGCACGCACATAATAAGAAGGGAGGCGCCCAAATGGCTCGTAGTATTAAAAAAGGACCTTTCGTCGATGAGCATTTAATGAAAAAAGTTGAAGCTCAAGAAGGAAGCGAAAAGAAACAAGTAATCAAAACATGGTCACGTCGTTCTACAATTTTCCCTAATTTCATCGGACATACTTTTGCAGTATACGACGGACGTAAACACGTACCTGTATATGTAACTGAAGATATGGTAGGTCATAAATTAGGTGAGTTTGCTCCTACTCGTACATTCAAAGGACACGTTGCAGACGACAAGAAAACAAGAAGATAATATCTATTAAGTAGAGGAGGACATCCTAATGGAAGCAAAAGCGGTTGCTAGAACAATAAGAATCGCACCTCGTAAAGTAAGACTAGTTCTTGACTTAATCAGAGGTAAAAATGCTGCTGAAGCTATTGCAATTTTAAAATTAACAAACAAAGCTTCATCACCAGTAATTGAAAAAGTATTAATGTCCGCTTTAGCTAATGCTGAACATAACTATGACATGAACACAGATGAATTAGTAGTTAAAGAAGCATATGCTAACGAAGGACCAACATTAAAACGTTTCCGTCCACGTGCGCAAGGTCGTGCAAGTGCGATTAACAAACGTACAAGCCACATTACAATCGTCGTAAGTGACGGTAAAGAAGAAGCTAAAGAAGCTTAATTAACTTTTAAGGAGGGAATACTGTGGGTCAAAAAATTAATCCAATCGGACTTCGTGTTGGTATTATCCGTGATTGGGAAGCTAAATGGTATGCTGAAAAAGACTTCGCTTCACTTTTACACGAAGATTTAAAAATCCGTAAATTTATTGATAATGAATTAAAAGAAGCATCAGTTTCTCACGTAGAGATTGAACGTGCTGCAAACCGTATCAACATTGCAATTCATACTGGTAAGCCTGGTATGGTAATTGGTAAAGGCGGTTCAGAAATCGAAAAATTACGCAACAAATTAAATGCGTTAACTGATAAAAAAGTACACATCAACGTAATTGAAATCAAAAAAGTTGATCTTGACGCTCGTTTAGTAGCTGAAAACATCGCACGTCAATTAGAAAACCGTGCTTCATTCCGTCGTGTACAAAAACAAGCAATCACTAGAGCTATGAAACTTGGTGCTAAAGGTATCAAAACTCAAGTATCTGGTCGTTTAGGCGGAGCTGACATCGCTCGTGCTGAACAATATTCAGAAGGAACTGTTCCACTTCATACGTTACGTGCTGACATCGATTATGCACACGCTGAAGCTGACACTACTTACGGTAAATTAGGCGTTAAAGTATGGATCTATCGTGGAGAAGTTCTTCCTACTAAGAACACTAGTGGAGGAGGAAAATAATAATGTTACTACCAAAACGTGTAAAATATCGTCGTCAACATCGTCCTAAAACAACTGGTCGTTCTAAAGGCGGTAACTACGTAACATTTGGTGAGTTTGGTTTACAAGCTACAACAACGTCTTGGATCACATCTCGTCAAATCGAATCTGCTCGTATAGCAATGACACGTTACATGAAACGTGGCGGGAAAGTTTGGATTAAAATCTTCCCACATACACCATATACTAAAAAACCTTTAGAAGTACGTATGGGTGCTGGTAAAGGTGCGGTTGAAGGCTGGATCGCAGTTGTTAAACCAGGTAGAATTTTATTCGAAGTTGCTGGCGTTTCTGAAGAAGTTGCGCGTGAAGCACTACGTTTAGCAAGTCACAAACTTCCAGTAAAAACTAAGTTTGTAAAACGTGAGGAATTGGGTGGTGAAACAAATGAAAGCTAAGGAAATTAGAGACTTAACCACTTCAGAAATCGAAGAACAAATCAAATCTTCAAAAGAAGAGCTTTTTAACCTACGCTTTCAGTTAGCTACAGGTCAATTAGAAGAAACTGCACGTATTCGTACAGTAAGAAAAACGATTGCACGTCTAAAAACTGTTGCTCGTGAAAGAGAAATTGAACAAAGTAAGGCTAATCAATAATTAAGTAAGAGGAGGTTACAAAAGTGAGCGAAAGAAACGATCGTAAAGTTTATGTAGGTAAAGTTGTTTCAGACAAAATGGACAAGACTATTACAGTACTTGTTGAAACTTACAAAACACACAAATTATACGGTAAACGAGTAAAATACTCTAAAAAATACAAAACTCATGATGAAAACAATTCAGCTAAATTAGGAGACATTGTTAAAATTCAAGAAACTCGTCCTTTATCAGCAACAAAACGTTTTCGTTTAGTAGAGATTGTTGAAGAGTCAGTAATTATTTAATACAAGTTTAGAGATAAGGGAGGTTTAACTAATGATCCAACAAGAAACACGCTTGAAAGTAGCAGACAACTCTGGTGCTCGTGAAGTTCTTACAATCAAAGTATTAGGTGGATCTGGTCGTAAAACAGCTAACATCGGCGATGTTATCGTATGTACTGTTAAAAATGCAACACCAGGTGGCGTTGTTAAAAAAGGTGACGTTGTCAAAGCTGTAATCGTACGTACTAAGTCAGGTGTTCGTCGTAATGACGGTTCATATATCAAATTTGATGAAAATGCATGTGTTATCATCCGTGATGACAAAGGCCCACGTGGTACTCGTATCTTCGGACCTGTTGCTCGTGAATTACGTGAAGGTAACTTCATGAAAATCGTATCATTAGCACCAGAAGTACTTTAATTAATAACAACCAATACAAATAAGGAGGTGCCCACATGCATATCAAAAAAGGTGACAACGTTAAAGTTATCGCAGGTAAAGACAAAGGTAAAGAAGGTAAAGTAATCGCTACTCTACCTAAAAAAGACCGTGTCGTTGTGGAAGGTGTTAACATTATGAAAAAACACCAAAAACCAACTCAATTAAATCCTGAAGGTGGAATCTTAGAAACAGAGGCAGCAATCCATGTTTCTAATGTACAATTATTGGACCCTAAAACAAACGAACCAACTCGTGTAGGTTACAAATTTGTTGATGGTAAAAAAGTTCGTATCGCTAAAAAATCTGGCGAAGAAATTAAATCTAATAATTAATAACAAGTTGAAAGGAGGATCCCACTTTGAACCGTTTAAAAGAAAAGTTTAACACTGAAGTTACTGAAAACTTAATGAAAAAATTCAATTATAGTTCAGTAATGGAAGTACCAAAAATAGATAAAATCGTTGTGAACATGGGTGTAGGTGACGCAGTACAAAATTCTAAAGTATTAGACAATGCTGTTGAAGAATTAGAATTGATCACTGGTCAAAAACCATTAGTAACTAAAGCTAAAAAATCAATCGCGACTTTCCGTTTACGTGAAGGTATGCCAATCGGTGCGAAAGTAACACTTCGCGGTGAAAGAATGTATGAATTCTTAGACAAATTAATTTCAGTATCATTACCACGTGTACGTGACTTCCAAGGTGTTTCTAAAAAAGCATTTGACGGACGCGGTAACTACACTTTAGGTGTTAAAGAACAATTAATTTTCCCAGAAATCGACTATGATAAAGTAAGTAAAGTTAGAGGAATGGATATTGTTATCGTAACGACTGCTAACACTGATGAAGAAGCTCGTGAATTGTTAGCTAACTTCGGTATGCCATTCCGTAAATAATTATTTAAAGGAGGCTAATTAAGTGGCTAAAACTTCAATGGTTGCTAAGCAACAAAAAAAACAAAAATATGCAGTTCGTGAATACACTCGTTGTGAACGTTGTGGCCGTCCACATTCTGTATATCGTAAATTTAAATTATGCCGTATTTGTTTCCGTGAATTAGCTTACAAAGGCCAAATCCCTGGCGTTCGTAAAGCTAGCTGGTAATAAAAAAGAGTCTGAAAGGAGGCAACAATCAATGACAATGACAGATCCAATCGCAGATATGCTTACTCGTGTAAGAAACGCAAACATGGTGCGTCACGAGAAGTTAGAATTACCTGCATCAAATATTAAAAAAGAAATTGCTGAAATCTTAAAGAGTGAAGGTTTCATTAAAAATGTTGAATACGTAGAAGATGATAAACAAGGTGTACTTCGTTTATTCTTAAAATATGGTCAAAACGATGAGCGTGTTATCACAGGATTAAAACGTATTTCAAAACCAGGTTTACGTGTTTATGCAAAAGCTAGCGAAATGCCTAAAGTATTAAATGGTTTAGGTATTGCATTAGTATCAACTTCTGAAGGTGTAATCACTGACAAAGAAGCAAGAAAACGTAATGTTGGCGGAGAAATTATCGCATACGTTTGGTAATAAAAAATAAGGAGGTGCCATAACATGAGTCGTGTTGGTAAGAAAATTATTGACATCCCTAGTGACGTAACAGTAACTTTTGATGGAAATCATGTAACTGTTAAAGGTCCTAAAGGTGAATTATCAAGAACTTTAAATGAAAGAATGACATTCAAACAAGAAGAAAACACAATTGAAGTTGTAAGACCATCTGATTCTAAAGAAGATAGAACAAACCATGGTACAACTCGTGCTTTATTAAACAATATGGTACAAGGTGTTTCTCAAGGATACGTAAAAGTACTTGAACTTGTTGGTGTAGGTTACCGTGCTCAAATGCAAGGTAAAGACTTAATCCTTAACGTTGGTTATTCTCACCCAGTAGAAATTAAAGCTGAAGAAAACATTACTTTCTCAGTTGAGAAAAACACAGTCGTTAAAGTTGAAGGTATTTCAAAAGAACAAGTTGGAGCATTAGCATCTAACATCCGTTCAGTAAGACCTCCAGAGCCTTACAAAGGTAAAGGTATTCGTTACCAAGGTGAATACGTTCGCCGTAAAGAAGGTAAAACTGGTAAATAATAGATAAACTCTAAAGAAAGGAGTATTGAAATGATCAGTAAAATTGATAAAAATAAAGTGCGTTTAAAAAGACATGCTCGTGTTCGTACTAACTTATCAGGTACAGCTGAAAAGCCACGTTTAAACGTATATCGTTCAAACAAGCATATCTACGCTCAAATTATTGATGATAATAAAGGCGTAACATTAGCTCAAGCTTCTTCAAAAGACAGCGACATTGCTACTACAGCAACTAAAGTTGAATTAGCAACTAAAGTCGGTGAAGCAATTGCTAAAAAAGCTGCTGACAAAGGCATTAAAGAAATCGTATTTGACCGTGGAGGATATTTATATCACGGACGTGTTAAAGCATTAGCTGAAGCAGCAAGAGAAAGCGGATTAGAATTTTAATTTAAAGGAGGGACAAATACATGGCTCGTAGAGAAGAAGAGACGAAAGAATTTGAAGAACGCGTTGTTACAATCAACCGTGTAGCAAAAGTTGTAAAAGGTGGTCGTCGTTTCCGTTTCACTGCATTAGTTGTAGTTGGAGACAAAAATGGTCGTGTAGGTTTCGGTACTGGTAAAGCTCAAGAGGTACCAGAAGCAATCAAAAAAGCTGTTGAAGCAGCTAAAAAAGATTTAGTAGTTGTTCCACGTGTTGAAGGTACAACTCCACACACAATTACTGGCCGTTACGGTTCAGGAAGCGTATTTATGAAACCGGCTGCACCTGGTACAGGAGTTATCGCTGGTGGTCCTGTTCGTGCCGTACTTGAATTAGCAGGTATCACTGATATCTTAAGTAAATCATTAGGATCAAACACACCAATCAACATGGTTCGTGCTACAATCGATGGTTTACAAAACCTTAAAAATGCTGAAGATGTTGCGAAATTACGTGGCAAAACAGTAGAAGAATTATACAATTAAGGAGGGAAAACTAGTTATGGCTAAATTACAAATTACCCTCACTCGTAGTGTTATTGGTCGTCCTGAAACACAACGTAAAACTGTTGAAGCTTTAGGTCTTAAAAAGACTAACAGTTCAGTAGTTGTTGAAGATAACCCTGCTATTCGTGGGCAAATCAACAAAGTTAAGCACTTAGTAACAGTAGAAGAAAAATAATCAAGGAGGTGCCGAAATGAAATTACATGAGTTAAAACCGGCAGAAGGTTCACGTAAAGAACGCAATCGTGTTGGACGTGGTGTTGCGACAGGTAACGGTAAAACAAGTGGTCGCGGACACAAAGGTCAAAAAGCTCGTTCAGGCGGTGGTGTAAGACCAGGATTCGAAGGTGGTCAATTACCATTATTCCGTCGTTTACCAAAACGTGGTTTTACTAACATAAATCGTAAAGAATATGCTATTGTTAACTTAGACCAACTTAATAAATTTGAAGATGGTACTGAAGTAACTCCAGCTTTATTAGTAGAATCTGGTGTTGTTAAGAATGAAAAATCTGGTATCAAAATACTAGGTAATGGTTCACTTGATAAGAAATTGACAGTGAAAGCTCATAAATTCTCAGCTTCAGCAGCAGAAGCTATTGATGCTAAAGGTGGAGCACACGAGGTGATCTAATGATTCAAACCCTTGTGAACTTCTTTAGAACAAAAGAGGTTCGTAACAAGATTTTCTTCACACTAGCAATGTTAGTAATTTTTAAAATAGGGACTTATATACCAGCTCCAGGAGTTAATCCTGCAGCTTTTGATAATCCCCAAGGTTCTCAAGGTGCCACTGAGTTATTAAATACTTTTGGTGGCGGAGCCTTGAAACGATTTTCTATTTTTGCAATGGGTATTGTACCCTACATCACTGCATCAATCGTAATGCAATTATTACAAATGGATATTGTCCCTAAATTCTCAGAATGGGCAAAACAAGGTGAAGTAGGTAGAAGAAAGTTAAATAACGTTACTCGTTATTTAGCAATTTCTTTAGCATTTATCCAATCTATAGGTATGGCATTCCAATTTAATAATTATCTCAAAGGTGCGCTGATTATCAATCAGTCAATTATGAGTTATTTATTAATAGCACTAGTTTTGACAGCAGGAACTGCTTTCTTAATATGGCTTGGTGATCAAATCACTCAGTTCGGTGTTGGTAATGGTATTTCTATTATCATATTTGCGGGTATTTTATCAACGTTGCCAGCCAGTCTAATTCAATTTGGACAAACTGCGTTCGTTGGGCAAGAAGATACATCATTAGCATGGTTGAAAGTATTAGGACTTTTAGTGTCACTGATACTATTAACTGTAGGTGCTATTTATGTACTTGAAGCCGTTCGTAAAATTCCGATTCAATATGCTAAGAAACAAACTGCTCAAAGATTAGGTTCACAGGCAACTTATCTACCTTTAAAAGTGAACTCAGCCGGTGTTATTCCTGTAATCTTTGCAATGGCGTTCTTCTTACTGCCTAGAACATTAACGTTGTTCTATCCAGATAAAGAATGGGCACAAAACATTGCGAATGCTGCAAATCCTTCAAGTAATGTTGGTATGGTTGTATATATTGTACTAATTATACTATTCACATACTTCTATGCATTTGTACAAGTTAATCCGGAAAAAATGGCTGATAACCTTAAGAAACAAGGTAGCTATGTTCCAGGTATTAGACCTGGTGAACAAACCAAAAAATATATTACTAAAGTTTTATATCGTTTAACTTTTGTAGGTTCTATCTTCTTAGCCGTTATTTCAATTCTACCGATATTAGCAACTAAGTTTATGGGATTACCACAATCAATTCAGATTGGTGGTACAAGTTTACTTATCGTTATTGGTGTAGCGATTGAAACAATGAAATCTTTAGAAGCTCAAGTATCTCAAAAAGAATATAAAGGCTTTGGTGGTAGATAATTTTAGGAGGGCACTTATGAATATCATTTTGATGGGTTTACCTGGCGCAGGTAAAGGAACTCAAGCAAGTGAAATTGTCAAGAAATTCCCAATACCCCACATTTCAACTGGTGACATGTTCAGAAAAGCTATAAAAGAAGAAACTGAATTAGGTAAAGAAGCTAAGTCTTATATGGACCGTGGCGAATTAGTTCCTGATGAAGTGACTGTAGGTATCGTTAAGGAAAGAATTTCTGAAGACGATGCAAAAAAAGGCTTTTTATTAGATGGCTTCCCAAGAACAATCGAGCAAGCTGAGGCATTAAATAATATTATGTCTGAGCTTGACAGAAACATTGATGCTGTCATCAATATCGAAGTTCCGGAAGAAGAATTAATGAACCGTCTTACAGGTCGTCGAATCTGTGAGTCATGTGGTACAACGTATCATCTTGTATTTAATCCTCCGAAGGTCGAAGGTATTTGTGATATCGATGGTGGTAAATTGTATCAACGAGAAGATGATAATCCTGAAACGGTAGCTAATCGTTTGAGTGTTAATATTAAACAATCTAAACCTATTTTAGATTTCTATGATCAAAAAGGTGTATTGAAAAATATTGATGGTTCAAAAGATATTAGCGACGTTACCAAAGATGTCATTGATATTTTAGATCATTTGTAATAGATCAACTTTTAGCGGTCTATTTTAAGTGAGGCATGATTTAATCATATTAGATAGATGAGAGTGGCAATTAACGATAATTAATTCCCGTAATTTTTGTTTAACTTATAAAATTAATCACTGATAGATTCGTAACAATAAAGTTGTCTATTGACGATTACCTTACTATTGCAAAAAGGGGGAAGTTAATCAATGGCTAAACAAGATGTAATTGAATTAGAAGGTACTGTATTAGATACTTTACCGAACGCAATGTTTAAAGTAGAATTAGAAAATGGTCATGAGATTTTAGCTCACGTAAGTGGTAAAATCAGAATGAATTACATTCGTATTCTACCTGGCGACAAAGTAACTGTTGAGATGTCTCCGTACGATTTAACACGCGGAAGAATTACTTATCGTTATAAATAATCGTCACTCCATAATATAGGGAGGTATAAAAATGAAAGTAAGACCATCAGTAAAACCTATTTGCGAAAAATGTAAAGTCATTAAACGTAAAGGTAAAGTAATGGTAATTTGTGAAAATCCAAAACACAAACAAAGACAAGGTTAATAAAAGAGAGGTGTAAATTAATATGGCACGTATTGCAGGAGTAGATATTCCACGTGAAAAACGCGTAGTTATCTCATTAACTTATATATACGGTATCGGTACGTCAACTGCTCAAAAAATTCTTGAAGAAGCTAACGTATCAGCTGATACTCGTGTGAAAGATTTAACTGATGACGAATTAGGTCGCATCCGTGAAGTTGTAGACGGTTATAAAGTCGAAGGTGACTTACGTCGTGAAACTAACTTAAATATCAAACGTTTAATGGAAATTTCATCATACCGTGGTATCCGTCACCGTCGTGGTTTACCAGTTCGTGGTCAAAAAACAAAAAACAACGCGCGTACTCGTAAAGGACCAGTTAAAACGGTAGCTAACAAGAAAAAATAATAGGTAAAGGAGGCAAATTTTAAATGGCACGTAAACAAGTATCTCGTAAACGTAGAGTGAAAAAGAATATTGAAAATGGTGTAGCACACATCCGTTCAACATTCAACAACACTATTGTAACTATCACTGATGAGTTCGGTAATGCTTTATCATGGTCATCAGCTGGTGCATTAGGATTCAAAGGATCTAAAAAATCAACACCATTTGCAGCACAAATGGCTTCTGAAACTGCATCTAAATCAGCTATGGAGCATGGTTTAAAAACAGTTGAAGTAACAGTTAAAGGACCTGGTCCAGGTCGTGAATCAGCTATTCGTGCATTACAATCTGCAGGTTTAGAAGTAACTGCGATCAGAGACGTTACTCCAGTACCTCATAACGGTTGTCGTCCACCAAAACGTCGTCGTGTATAATTTATGATGGTATTGTTACAGGTCACTGAGCAAACATTTTAAATTAAGTCGACGTATATAAGGAGGATATTTAAATGATAGAAATCGAAAAACCTAGAATTGAGACAATTGAAATTAGTGAAGATGCTAAATTCGGTAAGTTCGTTGTTGAACCACTAGAACGTGGCTACGGTACTACACTAGGAAACTCCTTACGTCGTATCCTACTATCTTCATTACCAGGTGCAGCCGTTAAGTATATTGAAATTGAGGGAGTTTTACATGAATTCTCAGCAGTAGACAATGTAGTTGAAGATGTTTCTACAATTATTATGAACATTAAACAATTAGCATTGAAAATTTACTCTGAAGAAGATAAAACTTTAGAAATTGATGTACGTGATGAAGGCGAAGTAACAGCAAGCGACATTACACATGACAGTGATGTTGAAATTTTAAACCCAGAGCTTAAAATTGCAACAGTATCTAAAGGTGGTCACTTAAAAATTCGTCTAGTTGCTAACAAGGGTAGAGGTTACGCATTAGCAGAACAAAATAATACTAGTGATTTACCAATTGGTGTAATCCCTGTTGATTCATTGTATTCACCTGTTGAACGTGTGAACTATACTGTTGAAAATACACGTGTAGGTCAAAGCAGTGATTTTGATAAATTAACATTGGATGTTTGGACTAATGGTTCAATCACACCACAAGAATCAGTTTCATTAGCAGCAAAAATAATGACTGAACACTTGAATATCTTCGTTGGTCTTACTGATGAAGCGCAAAACGCTGAAATCATGATTGAAAAAGAAGAAGATCAAAAAGAAAAAGTATTAGAAATGTCTATTGAAGAATTAGACTTATCTGTACGTTCATATAACTGCTTAAAACGCGCAGGAATCAATTCTGTTCAAGAGTTAGCTGACAAATCTGAAGCTGACATGATGAAAGTGCGTAATTTAGGTCGTAAATCTTTAGAAGAAGTTAAATACAAATTAGAAGATTTAGGATTAGGATTAAGAAAAGAAGATTGATAAAGGAGGTTAACTCATGGGTTACAGAAAATTAGGTCGTACTTCTGATCAACGTAAAGCTATGTTACGTGACTTAGCTACATCACTTATTATTAGTGAACGTATTGAAACTACAGAAGCTCGTGCAAAAGAAGTTCGCAGTGTTGTTGAGAAATTAATCACTTTAGGTAAAAAAGGAGATTTAGCTTCTCGTCGTAATGCAGCTAAAACTTTACGTAATGTTGAAATCTTAAACGAAGATGAAACTACACAAACTGCACTTCAAAAATTATTTGGTGAAATCGCAGAGCGTTACACAGAACGTCAAGGTGGTTACACTCGTATCCTTAAACAAGGCCCTCGTCGCGGTGACGGTGCTGAATCAGTAATTATCGAATTAGTATAAGAATTTATATAAATACACTAACTACTTTTATATAAAGCAAATGAGTGCAACGATAATGTTTGCCACATACAAATATTGTCTAGCTCAGAGTACCCCATCAACTAAATAAAGATTTAAAGCGTGAACTCAACAAACTTATGATGGGGTGCGCGCTTTTTTATTGAATAAGATATCGGACTTATGAACAGAAATGTTTTTAAGTCCGATTTCTTTATATCTACTTTTTTGAGTGCGAATCTAAAAATATGATCAAGCTAGTTTGATCAATTTCACTAGAACTGAATGAAGTGAAAGTATTATCGTTGAATCAAACGCGGCCACCCCTATACTAGTAAATCATTTATTTTATTAACGTTTATACATAATTGTTAGAGAGGAATAAATGTTCTTATCATTAGTTGTTAAACAACACTTTAAAGACTAGAAATGAGTCAGAAAATACTAGTAATATATAGCAAACCCAGTCAATGTCATATACAGCGATTTATAAATATTGTAAAATATGATAGATACACGAATCGTAAAGGAGAGAGACAAGTGGAGGATAAGAATTCAGTTATTGTATTTAAAAATGTTTCATTTCAATATCAAAGTGATGCATCCTTCACATTGAAAGATGTTTCTTTTAATATACCTAAAGGTCAGTGGACATCTATTGTTGGTCATAACGGTTCTGGGAAATCTACAATTGCCAAGCTAATTATTGGCATAGAGAAAGTTAAATCTGGAGAAATTTTTTATAATAATCAAGCTATAACAGATGATAATTTTGAAAAGTTAAGAAAAGACATAGGAATTGTATTTCAGAATCCGGATAATCAATTTGTTGGTTCAATTGTAAAATACGATGTGGCATTTGGACTCGAAAATCATGCGGTTCCACATGACGAAATGCATAGAAGAGTCAGCGAAGCACTTAAACAAGTTGATATGTTAGAACGTGCAGATTATGAACCTAATGCATTATCTGGGGGACAGAAGCAGCGTGTGGCTATAGCAAGTGTATTAGCACTTAACCCCTCTGTCATTATATTAGATGAGGCGACTTCTATGTTAGATCCTGATGCACGTCAAAATTTATTGGATTTAGTGAGAAAAGTTAAATCAGAACATAATATTACAATCATTTCTATTACGCATGATTTATCTGAGGCGATGGAAGCAGATCATGTTATCGTTATGAATAAAGGGACTGTCTATAAAGAAGGCACAGCGATTGAAATTTTTGACCATGCAGAAGAGTTAACAACAATAGGTCTAGATTTGCCATTCCCAATCAAAATAAATCAAATGCTGGGACACCAAACATCATTCTTAACTTATGAAGGGCTGGTGGATCAACTATGACTATACGCTTTGACAATGTAAGTTATACCTATCAAAAAGGGACACCATACCAGCATCAAGCTATTCATGATGTTAATACAGAATTTGAACAAGGTAAATATTACGCCATCGTTGGACAAACGGGTAGTGGTAAATCAACATTGATACAAAATATTAATGCACTGTTAAAGCCAACTACTGGGACAGTTACAGTTGATGACATTACTATTACACATAAGACCAAAGATAAATATATTAGACCTGTAAGAAAAAGAATTGGAATGGTATTTCAATTTCCCGAATCTCAATTATTTGAGGACACAGTAGAGCGTGAAATGATATTTGGACCTAAAAACTTTAAAATGAATTTAGATGAAGCCAAAAACTATGCCCATCGTCTGTTGATGGATTTAGGCTTTTCAAGAGATGTAATGTCACAATCACCATTTCAAATGTCAGGTGGACAAATGCGTAAAATAGCGATTGTATCGATATTGGCAATGAATCCTGATATTATCGTGGTTGATGAACCTACAGCAGGACTTGATCCACAAAGTAAACGACAAGTAATGCGATTACTCAAGTCACTACAAACAGATGAAAATAAGACAATTATCCTAATTTCACATGATATGAATGAAGTCGCGCGTTATGCAGATGAAGTCATCGTTATGAAAGAAGGTAGTTTAGTGTCGCAAACATCACCAAAAGAGCTCTTCAAAGATAAAGAAAAATTGGCGGATTGGCATATTGGTTTGCCAGAAATTGTTCAGTTACAATATGACTTTGAACAAAAATATCAAACAAAATTAAAAGATATTGCCTTAACTGAAGAAGCATTTGTAAGCTTGTATAAGGAGTGGCAACATGAAAAATAAATTGATTATAGGGCGATATTTACCAATTAATTCTTTTGTTCATCATCTTGATCCAAGAGCAAAGTTAATGTTTGTTTTTCTTTTTATTATATTAATATTTTTCTGTCATTCACCATTAACATATCTTTGGGTGTTTGCACTTATCTTATTCTTTATGAGATTAGCAAAAATTCAATTATGGTTCCTAATCAAAGGTTTAACGCCAATATTTTTCTTTTTAATCTTCACATTAATGATGCATATATTTTTAACTAAAGGTGGATATGTATTAGTTGAGTGGCATGGTATCACGATTGAAACTAATGGTATTTTAGAAGGGCTATATATATCACTGCGTTTAATTGGGATTGTGATGATAGCAACAATTATGACACTATCTACAAGTCCAATTGATTTAACAGATGCGTTTGAAAGATTACTTGCACCACTAAAGATGTTTAAATTACCAGTTCATCAATTAAGTATGATAATGTCCATTGCGTTAAGATTCATCCCGACGTTAATGGATGAGTTAGATAAAATCATTTTGGCGCAAAAGTCGCGTGGTTCTGAAATAAGTTCAGGGAACATTGCAACACGTATTAAATCATTTATTCCATTACTAGTGCCACTATTCATCTCAGCTTTCCAACGCGCCGAAGAATTAGCCGTCGCAATGGAAGTTAGGGGTTATGATGCCAATGTTAAGAGAACGAGCTACAGACAGCTTAAATGGCAATTGAGAGATACGTTATCTTTAATCATGATTATCCCAATTGCAATTATTTTATTCGTATTAAAATATTCAGGAGTGTAAATTCATGCGTATATTAGTAGAAATTGCGTATCAAGGAAATAATTTTCTAGGTTTTCAAATTCAACAAAATGGTCGAACGGTACAGCAACAATTTGAAAAGCTATTACAACGCATGCATAAAAGACATGTAAGAATCCATCCTTCAAGTAGGACTGATAGAGGTGTACATGCGATACAGCAATACTTTCATTTCGACACAGAGCTGAATATACCTATGTCACAATGGCAATATGCAATGAACCGAACGTTACCTGATGATATTTATGTCAATAATGTAGTTACAGTCGATGACGATTTTCATTGTCGTTACGATTGTGTCGGTAAACGCTATCGATATAAAGTATATCAAGCACAACACCGCAATCCATTTCAAAGTGGTTTGAAAACATTTATTCCTGAAACGTTGGATTTAGATAAAATGAACAGAGCGGCACAACAATTCATAGGTACACATGATTTTACGGGATTTTGTTCGCAAAAAACTGAAGTAGAAAGCAAGGTTAGAACATTATACCAAAGTGAAATTGTAAAGACAGATGATGGCTTTGATTATATAGTCACTGGATCTGGATTTTTATATAACATGGTGCGTGTCTTAGTTGCATTTTTAATAGAAGTTGGGAAAGGGCGTCACGAAGTATCAGATGTACCAAAACTTCTTGAATCAAAGAATCGTAAGAATGTACCTTTCACTGCAGCGGCTGAAGGATTATATTTAGAGAAAATTTATTTAGATGAAAATGAGTTATTAAAAGACTTTGGTAACGATATCAAAATACATCGTAAAAAATCATTACAAAATGACTGATTGCCATTGACAAAAAGCTTGTGAAATTATAAGATTATTAACGGTATTGTTTTATATCCACCCCACGATAAGCCCCGGAAACTTATTGTGTTACAAGATATATAAGCAGAAACGAACAACAGTTAACAAAATAAATGAAATGAAACGTTTTAAAATGAAACAAATGAAATCATCTATTAGGTTATGAAACTGTTTATAGCTTGAATAGAAGCATTTATTTTTTAGGAGGACAATTATTATGCGTCAAACATTTATGGCAAATGAATCAAATATTGAGCGCAAATGGTATGTTATCGATGCTGAAGGCCAAACATTAGGTCGTTTATCATCAGAAGTAGCATCTATCTTACGCGGTAAAAATAAAGTAACTTACACACCACACGTTGATACTGGTGATTATGTAATCGTTATTAATGCATCAAAAATCGAATTTACGGGTAACAAAGAAACTGACAAAGTTTACTACCGTCACTCAAATCACCCAGGTGGTATCAAATCAATCACTGCTGGTGAATTAAGAAGAACTAACCCAGAACGTTTAATTGAAAACTCAATTAAAGGTATGTTACCAAGCACTCGTTTAGGCGAAAAACAAGGTAAAAAATTATTTGTATATGGTGGCGCTGAACATCCACACGCTGCACAACAACCAGAAAACTACGAATTACGTGGTTAATTAGAAGGAGGAAATGACTTTGGCACAAGTTGAATATAGAGGCACAGGCCGTCGTAAAAACTCAGTAGCACGTGTACGTTTAGTACCAGGTGAAGGTAACATCACAGTTAATAACCGTGACGTACGCGAATACTTACCATTCGAATCATTAATTTTAGACTTAAACCAACCATTTGATGTAACTGAAACTAAAGGTAACTATGATGTTTTAGTTAACGTACATGGTGGTGGTTTCACTGGACAAGCTCAAGCTATCCGTCACGGAATCGCTCGTGCATTATTAGAAGCAGATCCTGAATACAGAGGTTCTTTAAAACGCGCTGGATTACTTACTCGTGACCCACGTATGAAAGAACGTAAAAAACCAGGTCTTAAAGCAGCTCGTCGTTCACCTCAATTCTCAAAACGTTAATTGTCGGACGAAATATACAAAAC
The DNA here is from genome assembly GCF_016893255.1 of Staphylococcus sp. GDB20D11A. Classification (NCBI taxonomy): domain Bacteria; kingdom Bacillati; phylum Bacillota; class Bacilli; order Caryophanales; family Staphylococcaceae; genus Staphylococcus; species Staphylococcus sp. GDB20D11A. Next base: position 46,931 of record NZ_JAFEPJ010000003.1, on the reverse strand, counting down.
ACCTCGATGTTATGTCGAGGTGTTTTTTTACGTTTGTGTGGGGAATATGGATTGTGTAGAGTATAATGAATTTTCCTTTATTTAATGTCTCAGGAATAGAATAAATTCAACTATGAATTATTGATTTACACGTATAATTTGTACATGCTTACACAATCAAAAGTGTACATTATTAAATTGTCATTTAGCTTGCGGAGGCTGGACGATAAACGCACGATAGTGTTCTAATCATAGATATTCAAGGGAAAGAACGACCGGACGATAACTCAAGAGCCTTAATTAAAGAGTGTTATCAAAATAAGGAGTGACTTAATTGAAAGATTCTATATTTTGGAAGAAAGCTTTTATTCCTGTTTATTTTATTGTTGCGATGCTGGTGTTTCTACTTTTTAGGTTTTATATTAAAACAGATAACTTTTCTATATACTTAATGATTATCTTCTTAATTTGTTTAGGAACTGCATCTATCATTTATAACTATAAAAACTATCGATAAATATAAGTATGAAATGTATAAGTCACAGTTAGATCTAAGTCTTGCTGTGGCTTTTTATCGAAATGACAATTTTAAATCGCCAAAAACAGCATTTTCAAACCGACATAAAACAGCATTTTCAGCCCGCCATCGACTAAATACCAAACTCAAAGACATAGTAACAATCATCCTCATTAATCAATCCGACATTCTTCATAATCACACTGCACAAAATCTACTCATGCATTTTTGGAATACTTAGTATTACAAATAACGATTTTTATTCATCTTACAAAGGATATATAATGTACTGAAGGCAATTTTTATGTATTACAAATCTAATTATATATGTAAAGTTTTGATAAACATCATTAATTTTACATAACTATCATTAGATTACAAATCACAATGCAATTACATGTAATACACATCTACACATCACATTTGAAGGGAAATGAATATAAATGACTGATAAAAAGTACACTGCAGCCGATATGGTTATTGATACTTTGAAAAATAATGGGGTAGAATATGTTTTTGGTATTCCGGGTGCAAAGATTGACTATCTATTTAATGCTTTAATTGATGATGGTCCTGAACTTATTGTCACTCGTCATGAACAAAACGCCGCAATGATGGCGCAAGGTATTGGAAGATTAACAGGCAAACCGGGTGTAGTACTTGTTACAAGTGGCCCTGGTGTAAGTAATTTAACGACTGGACTATTAACAGCTACATCTGAAGGGGATCCTGTCTTAGCGTTAGGCGGCCAAGTGAAACGTAATGATTTATTACGATTAACGCATCAAAGTATTGATAATGCTGCTTTATTAAAATATTCATCAAAATATAGTGAAGAAGTACAAGATCCTGAATCATTATCAGAAGTTATGACAAATGCAATTCGAATTGCTACTTCAGGAAAAAATGGCGCAAGTTTTATTAGTATTCCGCAAGATGTGATTTCTTCACCAGTTGAATCTAAGGCGATATCACTTTGTCAAAAACCAAATTTAGGAGTACCAAGTGAACAGGATATTAATGATGTCATTGAAGCGATTAAAAATGCATCATTTCCGGTTTTACTAGCTGGAATGAGAAGTTCAAGTGCAGACGAAACGAATGCTATTCGCAAATTAGTAGAGCGTACCAATTTACCCGTTGTAGAAACATTTCAAGGTGCTGGTGTGATTAGTCGTGAATTAGAAAATCATTTCTTTGGGCGAGTGGGTTTATTCCGTAATCAAGTTGGTGATGAATTATTACGTAAAAGTGATTTAGTTGTTACAATCGGTTATGATCCTATAGAATATGAGGCTAGTAACTGGAATAAAGAATTAGATACGCAAATAATCAATATTGACGAAGTTCAAGCTGAAATTACTAATTATATGCAACCGAAAAAAGAGTTGATTGGTAATATTGCTAAAACGATTGAAATGATTTCTGACAAAGTAGATGAACCATTTATAAATCAACAACATTTAGATGAATTAGAACAGTTAAGAGCGCATATTGATCAAGAAACTGGTATTAAAGAGACGCATGAAGAAGGCATCTTACACCCAGTTGAAATTATAGAATCTATGCAAAAGGTATTAACTGATGAAACAACAGTGACAGTTGATGTTGGTAGTCACTATATTTGGATGGCACGTAATTTCAGAAGTTACAATCCAAGACATTTATTATTTAGTAACGGTATGCAAACGCTTGGTGTAGCATTACCGTGGGCAATTTCAGCTGCGCTTGTACGCCCTAATACGCAAGTTGTATCCGTTGCTGGCGATGGAGGCTTTTTATTTTCATCACAAGATTTAGAAACGGCCGTACGTAAAAATCTAAACATTATTCAACTTATTTGGAACGATGGAAAATATAACATGGTTGAATTCCAAGAAGAAATGAAATATAAACGTTCATCAGGTGTCGACTTCGGTCCTGTAGATTTCGTAAAATATGCTGAATCATTTGGCGCAAAAGGTTTACGAGTTACTAATCAAGCAGAATTAGAAGCGGCAATTAAAGAGGGCTATGAAACAGATGGTCCAGTATTAATTGATATACCTGTAAATTATAAAGATAATATCAAACTTTCAACAAATATGTTACCTGACGTATTTAACTAAAACAAAGATAAATGTTAATGAGGAGTGGGAAATTTTATGGCTAGTGTTTTATATCAACATGGTACATTAGGCACATTAATGGCAGGTTTATTAAAAGGAACTGCATCAATAAATGAATTATTGCAACATGGTGATTTAGGTATCGCTACACTAACAGGTTCAAATGGTGAGGTCATCTTTTTAGATGGAAAAGCCTATCATGCAAATGAACATAAAGAATTTGTGGAATTAAAAGGTGATGAGTTAACACCATATGCAACTGTAACTAAATTCGTAGCAGATACAAGCTATGAAACGAAAGATAAATCTTCTGAAGCAGTTTTTGCAGAAATTAAGGAAAAGATGTTGAGTGAAAATTTATTTTCTGCAGTAAAAATTTCAGGCTTATTTAAAAAAATGCATGTACGTTTGATGCCGGCACAAGAGCCACCTTATACACGTTTAATTGATTCAGCTAGAAGACAACCTGAACAAACTGAAACGTACGTCAAAGGCGCAGTCGTTGGTTTCTTTACACCAGAACTATTCCATGGTATCGGGTCAGCAGGATTCCATGTACACTTTGCAAATGATGATCGTAACTTTGGCGGACATGTCTTAGATTTTGAAGTAAAAGATGTTAAGGTAGAAATCCAAAATATAGAAACATTTGAACAGCATTTTCCAATTCAAGATGAAGATTTCATAAATGCAAATATTGACTATAAAGATATTGCAGACGAAATTAGAGAAGCTGAATAATGAATGCGGAAATGTAATGATGGATTATAAAAATTGAAGCATTGACTTCATAATGTTCGATTTGGAAATTTAGCAATGATAAACGATTGATTAATACGGTTAAACATGTCTGTCATAGAGCATACGTCTAAGTAATAAAATAAATCCCTTCACTATTAACGGTAGTGAGGGGATTTATTTGTGTTCTAGCTATTTGTAATTTGCTGTTATGTTAGATTATAAATTATGGTAGACATTCATATCGAATTTACAATTGTATAGGCCAATCTGTTATCAGGAGAAGCAAACAACAATAATTTACAAGTTCAATAACTAAAAAGACAAACGCAATTTTTCAGCGTTTGCCCTGTGTAACTATTTTCATTTTCAAATTATTATTTAACTACAATTTGTATTTGTTTGATTGTACTTGGATCAATTGAATTTTTAGCGTCGTCATTTTTCTTTAGATTCACTACTTTTTTATTACCATCATTCAAAGTAAGTGTATAATTTGCTGTTTGTGCATTATTAATTTTTTCTGTTGTAACACCACGTTGAGAAGCTAATTCATTTTTTACTTTACTGTCAATTTCTTGATAAAGTACCTTTTTATTTTCTGGAAAAACAAAGTAAGTTCGATGTAATGCAGTAATACCATCTACTGAAATCGTGTAAGGTACAGTGTGTTTCCCATCCATTGTCAATTCCTTATAGCCGTTATTACTATCTGCAGATGCTTCGTGACTAGGTAATGCAGCTCCGACCGTTGATAATAATCCCAATGCTAAAGTGGCAGTAACAAATGATTTTAGTTTCATATCTCAATCTCCTTTTAAAGTTGTGGTATATTACACTATTTATATAACACGTTTCATAAAGTTCAAAACATACTTTTTGTTTTTTTTATATTTTTAATTTTTAGTAATAGTTTTTAACGAGGGATATGACCCGTGTATTTTGAAAAGTGGTAAGCAATGTTTTTAGTTTATAGGGATTCATTAGTTGTATATAATAAGCATGAAAAGCATATAGTCGATCTTATACTTTTAATTGAGACTTATAGTGTATTTAAGTTATAGATAAATTCATTAAAATATTATGGAGGAATGAGTATGTCAAAGCGTCTATTATTGTTTGATTTTGATGAAACATATTTTAAACATAATACAAATGAAGAAGATTTAAATCATTTAAGAGAAATGGAAAAATTGTTGGAAAAACTAACTAATAATAATGAAGTGATCACTGCTGTATTGACAGGAAGTACATTTCAAAGTGTCATGGATAAAATGGATCAAGTTAATATGACGTTTAAACCATTACATATCTTTTCTGATTTGAGTTCTAAAATGTTCACTTGGAATAATGGCGAATATGTTGAATCAGAAACATATAAAAAGAAAGTCTTGAGCGAACCATTTTTATTTGAAGATATTGAGGATATATTACGTCATATTTCTGCGCAATATAATGTCGAATTTATTCCACAAAGAGCATTTGAAGGTAATGAAACACATTATAATTTTTATTTTCATTCAACAGGTAATCACAACAATGATAGGCGTATTCTAGAAGCACTTGTCAGATACGCAAATGACCAAAACTATACAGCGAGATTTAGTCGAAGCAATCCATTAGCTGGTGATCCTGAAAATGCGTATGATATTGACTTTACACCGTCAAATGCTGGAAAATTATATGCTACTCAATTTCTGATGAAGAAATATAATATACCCGTAAAATCAATATTAGGTTTTGGAGATAGCGGCAATGACGAAGCATATTTAAGCTATCTTGAACATGCCTATTTGATGTCGAATAGTAGAGATGAAGCATTAAAACAGAAATTTAGATTAACAAAATATCCATATTATCAAGGGATAACACTGCATGTTAAAGAATTTGTTGAAGGTAAGTATGATTATTGATTGGTTGAGTGATATGTATACTTTTTAAGTGCAAATATTAATATTTAAGGGATGATTAGAAAATATAGTGAATCGACTACACTTTAGTTTTAAAAAATTATTTATATGTTGATTTGTCTAATTAAGTGTAGACGATTCAGGTAGCGCAAAAATGACGCAGGAACTGGAGAAAGAATTGATACCAAAATTAATATAAGAGGTTAAGTATATATGAATAAAACAAACTTTGGGGATTATTTAAATAAAAGTAAGAGCAGGAAAATATATAAGATTTTTGATCAAAATTTGAAGCGAGAGTTTAGTTATTGGCAGTTTAGGAAACTTTTCAAATCTTATACAAGGCAGTCTGATATACATGAATTAAAGGTGTGTACTCAAAATGATGGTACTATGGAGCAAATATGGATAGATAAAGCAAATCAATTTGGAGTGGCAGTGACATGGAAAGATAATAGTATTATCGGATTTGTTATGCGTCCGTTAATCAATTATGATGCGATTAAGAATGAAACGACTTTAAAATACGCAGTGCCGACAACAGATTGCTATGAGGTTTTTTGGGGTGGAGATAATGAATTATATAATTATCACTATTTATACCCACATCAAAGGTATGCTATTGATTTAGTTATTAAAGAAAATCATAAAACATATAAGAATCAAGGAAAAGTAAATACTGATTATTTTTGTTTTGGAAAAGATATCATTGCGCCAGCAAATGGTACAGTTGAAAAAGTAGTGAATGGGGTTCAAGACAACAGTATTGGAAGTATGAATGAATCACAGTTTTTAGGAAATTATATTGTAATCAAGCACGCAGAAAATGAGTATAGCTTAATAGCTCATTTACAACAATATTCAATCATTGTGAATGAGGGGCAAAATGTTAAATATGGTGACATCATTGGGAAGGTTGGGAATTCTGGCAATTCTACTGAACCTCATATACATTTTCAAGTAATGAATGATAAGAATATTGAAGCATGTACGTCTTTGAAAATTCGATTTATAAATAATCGAGAACTTATCAAGGGTGATGTGGTCTGCGGATTACAAGGTGAATGATGGCGATACTTATAAAATCTCGACACTATAAAAATGGTATAGTGCCGAGATTTTCTTGCTTATTTAGTTAATTCAAAGCATACGCCGGATTCATTAGTAGTCGATGCATTTTTATTTGTAATAGAGTATCCAGTCATTGAAATTTTAGATTCAATATCTGAAGCGGTATTTGTAGATTCGGGATTATAGAAGCTACATTCATAAGTTTTATCATCTTTCTTTTTAAGAATAAACATTCCTTTGACTTTAACTTCGACTTTAGTACCATTAATTTCAAAAGTTTTAGCGCTATCACTATAATTGACACCAGCCCAAACCGATTCATTATCTTTCACAACGTGGAAGTCATCATCTTGTTTAACGACAGTTACTTGGCTTGCTTTGGATTTAAAATTATCTTTTGTTATTCCTGGATACAACACATATCCATATTTATCATCTGTATTAGAATGCTTTTGAGTTACTTCATAATACTCATCTTTTTTGTCTTCTGATTTTTGACTTTTATTTATTTCTTTCCACTTACCAGTATGACTTTCTTTTGTTACAGTTATTTTCGGTTTGTTAAAAAAATGATAGCCTATATTGTTTTTAGGTTTATTGGTTGACTCTAAAAAGACAGAATTGGTTTCCTGATCATTAATATTTGAAGCGGATGTTTGTATATCGTCTGTATATAACGTATACCCATTCGCTTTGCGATTTTCAATCGTTGTCACTGGATTCTTTGATGAATCAGTACTTTTAATGCCAGTTCCTAAGAAGACAATTTTATCGTTTAATATGAAATATGATTTTTTGGCAGTTAAAGTTTTGTCCTGATTTTCAAAATCCATTCCGATACTAGCATGTTGGTCATCAGCTTTTGTTCCACCTACAAAAGTTTTACTAGACTTTTTATCATCCGTATCTTTTAATATTTCATTTTCTAAAGTTGTAGTACCTGCTAATCGTTTCATATCAGCTGTTGCCCAGAAGTTATCACGGTAGTGTTTCACATCGCTATTGTATAAATAAGACATTCCAGCACCAGTATGCCAACCTTTTAAGTTCTCTCCGTTGATGCTTTCGTAACGTGCGACGTTTTTCGACGTCATACTTAAACCAAATGCAAAGTCTAAGTCTTTGTTATGATAGGTGACACGATCCATGTCATTATATATTTTAAGTTGTTGTGTTAAACCGTTAGTAGAAATAGTGCTGTCTTCCATTAAAGACTTCATTTTGCTTATATCTGAATAAGAGTTTAAATAATCGGTTTGTTTATAACTTGAATCTGACTCTACTGAAGTCTTGACGATTTGTTTATATCTAGTTTTTGTTGAATCATCCATGGTATCACTCAATCTCAACAATGATTTCATTACAGTCGCTGACGCTGTATGACTCGTTTCATTTTCACGACTGATAGCTCTACCTCGTGATAAATCCATCATTTCACCTTTATAAATGAGTGGCATAAATCCGTCGTCAATCCATGATTTTAAGGTTGTATTATATTGGGTTTTATCATTAAAAGGTGTTTCTTTTATCATCGGCATCATTTGAGAAATCCCCTCTAAGAGTACAACGCCATAAGCACCAGTGTATGGGACATCTTTATGGTCGATATATGAACCATCTTTATAAAATCCATTACGTTCTTTATCAGTGGCAGAATCTTGAACGTAAGTGAAGACTTTATTAAATGAATCTATTGAATTTTTCATCATATCTTTATCTTCTTCGATAATACTTTCTAAAAGTTTTACTTTAGCAATGTCTACTAAATTTCCGCCTTTAGCTTGTTCAGGTTGTCCTACAGAAGATAATATTTTGTCACTATCTGGGGCGAAAGTTTTAATAGGGGCAGTGTATTTTTTCTTTTCTTCATTTGAAAATTGATCATTCAGCAATATAAGGGTATTTGTTAATGCTCTAGGTGTTCCAATTTCATAATCCCACCAATTTAAATTGGTATTCTTTTGAGGTGCTGATTTTGAGAAATTTGTTTTTAGTTCTTCAAGTTTTTTCACCGGTTCTTTTCCATAGGCATTTTTATGCAGCCACTCAAGGGCATCTTTAACTTTGTTTTTATTATCCGGAGTATTCAACTTAGTATTTTTATGCTTCATCGCTTCTGCGATTTTCTCAATATTACGATAGGTACGAGTCATATCCGCAGACTTCGTATCTAAATCTTTTGAGCTTTCCCACAAGTATTTCCTATCACTTTCAGTTTTCATGCTACTTAGTAATTTCCTTGCCTCTTTCTCCGTAGCCTCAAACTTTTTCTTCATATCTGGATTGCTCTCATCATACTTATCATAACCGTAGTTAACATCTAACCATGTGTTCCTCAACTTTTCATAATCTGGCGTTTGAACATTCGTATCAGCCACAGCGATTTGATGTTTATCAATACTTCTGAATTCACCACCATTCAAAGTAATCACACCGGCCATTAATAACGTAATGGTGGATAATTTTTGCCATTTCTTCATTTTATATGTCATTGACATGTCTCCTTTTTGTGTTGCGCGTGCGCAATGAATATTATGATTAAATAATGATTCAATTTTTCAAAATTCGTTAACGTATGCAAATGACTGTCTACTGTCAAACAATCCACAAAGAATGTTGATGCATATAAACAATCGATCACCCAAATTTTCCGCATCACTCAAAAATTGCAACGAAAATAATTTTTAAAAAATTAAATATTATCAATCTTAGTGATTATATCATTTTAAATATTTAAGTTATACAATTTTTAAAGTAATTAAAAACGATGAAATGTAAAATGTTAAAAAAGAGACAAATTTAAATTTGAGTAATAAAATAAGAAGTATTCAAACGAAGATGGCAATATATAAAGCAACATTACTTTAGACGACCAAACATAACTGAAAGGATAGTCGCAATGAAAACTAAAGAAGTCGTAGCGCTCATGAATATATCTCAAGACACTTTAAGATATTATGAAAAGGTTGGTGTGGTTCCACCTGTTAATCGAGATGAAAATGGATATAGAATATATAATGATAGTGATTTAAATTGGATTTATTTAGTGAAAAATTTGCGAAATGCAGGCGTCAGTATTGAATCGCTTATCGAATTTTGTAGATTAGCGCAGCTTCCTAAAAATGAAAATATTCAAACACAGCAAAAGCAAATTTTAAATAAGCAACTCGAAGAATTAAATGAAAACTTAAAGACAATTCATGATGCGAGAGATTTACTACAATATAAAATTGATAATTATGATAATCATATTGCTAAAATCAATGCTAGTGATAATCATGATGACAATGTTGAACGTCTTTGGGAGAGAAAGTAATACTATGGTTTGCTATAGAGTTTGCTCCATGGTTTATAGTGAGCTTACAAGAAAAAGGAGGTTCATTTTATGAATCATATTGAAATAAGTAAAGATGTAAAGATACCAGTATTAGGTTTCGGAGTATTTCAAATTCCTCAAGAACAAACAGCAGAAGTGGTTAAAGAAGCAATTAAAGCGGGTTATAGACATATTGATACAGCACAAAGTTATTTAAATGAAACTGAAGTAGGTCAAGGTATTGAAGCTTCAGGTATTGATAGAAGTGAACTATTCATTACGACTAAAGTATGGATTGAAAATGTTAACTATGAAGATACTATCAAATCAATCGAACGATCATTACAACGATTAAATTTGGACTATCTTGATCTAGTGCTTATTCACCAACCTTATAATGATGTATATGGCTCATGGCGTGCATTAGAAGAGTTAAAAGAAAATGGTAAAATTAAAGCAATCGGTGTATCTAACTTCGGCGTTGATCGAATTGTAGATTTAGGTATTCACAATCAAATTCAACCACAAGTGAACCAAATAGAAATTAATCCATTCCATCAACAAGAAGAACAAGTTGCAGCACTTCAACAAGAAAATGTTGTGGTAGAAGCTTGGGCACCATTTGCAGAAGGTAAAAATCAATTATTCCAAAATCAATTGTTGCAGGCCATTGCAGATAAATACAACAAATCAATTGCACAAGTTATTTTACGCTGGTTAGTAGAACGTGACATTGTTGTACTCGCAAAATCAGTGAATCCAGAACGTATGGCTCAAAACTTAGATATATTTGATTTTGAACTTACAGAAGAAGATAAACAACAAATTGCGACATTAGAAGAAAGTAATAGCCAATTTTTCTCACATGCTGATCCAGAGATGATTAAAGCACTTACAAGCAGAGAATTAGATGTTTAATCATAATATAACAAAGTAAATAATTTACATTACACTAACCTGAAACTTGGATGTTAAAGTCTATGTTTCAGGTTATTTTATTACTCTTAAAAAGTGAAAGGAGCAAGCAAATAAGTTATTATGAATTTTTGTACTATGCAATAACTTAACTAAGATAATAATTATATTATTGATAATTTTATAAAATGAAGTATATAATGAATGTAGAATAAATTGTATAGGGGATAATAACATGAAATATAAACATTTTGCCATTATTACTTTAATTACAGGCATCGTCATGCTCACGGCAATGTACTTTGTACCATTTGAATATCATAAAATACCAATATTTGCAGGAATGGCGATTATTTTTACAGTCTATTTTAGTAATAAAAAATCTATTGATGAAACAAATATCTTTAGTAAGAAAAATCGCAATAAAAGTAAACAATAAAATGAGTTGTAAGCATAAGATTTACAGTTAATTTTTTACGAATGGGCCTTTAGCGATTGAAAATGTTATAAAGCAGCAACATCCTATTCAAACAAAAAACAATTCATCAAATGAAAATCGCTACAAAACCAAGGTATTTTGCACGCAATAATTAAAATTTTCCACTCATTATAATTCTGAATTCCAAATGTCGAATTCCGAAAACCAAACTCCGAATTCCAAAAACGCAACTACAAAATAAAAAGAATTTCCCTACTACTCGGGAAATGCTTTTTACGTACTGATTACTCTGTCATTAATGATTTTACAACGGAAACCATGTCGTCATGTATGACCAAAGTAGCGTCGTTATCATAAGGTGTTCGATCTTTATTGATAATAATTAAATTGTCGCCTTTAAAATTTGATATTAATCCTGCGGCAGGTTGTACAACGAGTGATGAACCTAGTACAACAAGGGTGTCAGCATGTTCAATTTTATTTAATGCCCGTATGATGGTAGGTTGATCTAACATTTCACCGTATAATACGATGTCCGGTCGAATGGCACCACCACAATTATCACAATGTTTCAAAGTTATATCAATGACATCTGACTTCGTATAAGATTTATGACATGCATTACAATAAAAACGATTTAACGTGCCATGTAATTCATCAACATGTTGACTTCCAGCGTCTGAGTGTAAACCATCGATATTTTGCGTGATGACACCTAAAGATTGTTGATTACGTTCTAATTTTGCAATCCAATCATGAACGATATTGGGCATCGTATCGACAAATAGTAAGCGCTTATGGCAGAAATTGATAAAACCTTCAGGATCATCTTCTAAATAATCACGGCTTAACAAGTATTCTGGTGAAAGCCCATCTTTTGAAATTTCATCAAATAAGCCACCCATTGAACGGAAATCTGGAACACCACTTGCGACAGATACACCAGCACCTGTGAAAAATGTAATATGATTCGAACTATCTATAATATGTTTTAGTGTCTCTAAATCATTTTTCAAACTAAACACCTCATCAAAATAATGAATGATTTATAACGTCTTTTGCTTTTATTATAGTATATTCATTTTACGATTATCAAAGGCGCAGTTTAAACAGTTCTTTTTAAAAATGAATTATACATATAATCGAACAGTTAAATTATATTAGTTTTTACGCAATTTTTATTATAGAATAAGCATGTATATTAAAATTGATGTCTAAACATAAAAGGTAATGCGCAATCGCCTAAATAAAGGAGGCAATTTTACATTGAATAAACATGAACGTTTGGACGAAATTGCTAAACTAGTGAATAAAAAGGGCACGATAAGAACGAATGAAATCGTCGAAGGTTTAAATGTGTCTGATATGACAGTTCGAAGAGATTTAATTGAATTGGAAAATAAAGGGATTTTAACGAAGATTCATGGTGGTGCACGCAGTAATTCAACATTTCAGTATAAAGAAATATCACATAAAGAAAAACATACTCGTCAAATTGCAGAAAAACGATTTATAGCTAGAAAAGCTGCATCATTAATTGAAGATGGGGATACTTTGTTTTTCGGACCGGGAACAACAGTGGAACTATTAGCAGAAGAAGTCAATCATCATACGCTCACAATTATAACGAATTGTTTGCCGGTGTATAAAATTTTGTTGGAAAAACAAACAGCACATTTTCGTGTCTATTTAATTGGTGGTGAAATGCGCCATATTACAGAAGCATTTGTAGGTGAAATGGCGAATGCCATGTTAGAAAAACTAAGATTTAGCAAGATGTTCTTTAGTAGTAACGCAGTAAATAAAGGTGCTGTGATGACATCTACATTAGATGAAGCCTATACGCAACAATTGGCACTAAGTAATTCAATTGAAAAATACTTGCTAATTGATCATACGAAAGTTGGCAAAGAAGATTTTACATCATTTTGTCAGTTAAACGAATTAACTGCAGTGGTTATGGATTATGAAGATGAAGAAAAAGTAGAAACGATTAAAACATATATTGAAGTAGTCGACTAAATTAAAAATATAACTGCATTGTTAAAATATGTGTCTATATGCTCATAAGTGAATGTGAATTTGCATTCATTTATGGGCTATTTTTTATGCAAATTTATGTAAACGGGAACCCCGACAAAGTTTTACTACAATTTCAGACGAATACCTAATTAAAACAACACCACAATTTGAATGTTCACTTATTGTTTGAAAATATGTCATAAACAAACAGATTGTAAACATATTATGTTGATTTATTGTTTGTTTATGTTTATAATTTAAACGTAATCAAATTGAAAGCCTTTTCTCAAGATTTTCATAACCTACAAATAAACATGTCACATTTTAAGAGAGGTATTTCAAAATTAAAGTAAAAAGGAGTCTTATTATGGCGATTATTATTGGTTCAGATGAAGCTGGCAAACGATTAAAAGAAGTCATCAAATCATACTTATTAGACAATAAATATGACGTTGTTGACGTAACAGAAGGACAGGAAGTTGACTTTGTTGATGCAACTTTGGCTGTAGCAAAAGATGTTCAAAGTCAAGAAGGTAACTTAGGTATTGTTATCGATGCATTTGGTGCAGGTAGCTTTATGGTTGCTACAAAAATCAAAGGCATGATTGCTGCTGAAGTATCAGATGAACGCTCTGGATATATGACTAGAGGCCATAACAATTCAAGAATGATCACTATGGGATCTGAAATTGTTGGAGACACATTAGCGAAAAATGTCGTTAAAGGTTTTGTTGAAGGTAAATACGATGGTGGTAGACACCAAATCCGCGTAGATATGCTTAATAAAATGTGCTAAGGAGGAAAAATTACTATGAAGATTTCATTAGGATGCGACCATATTGTTACAGATACAAAAATGCGTGTATCTGAATTTTTAAAATCAAAAGGACATGAAGTCATTGACGTAGGAACATACGATTTCACAAGAACACATTATCCAATTTTTGGTAAAAAAGTTGGCGAACAAGTTGTTAGCGGTAATGCAGACTTAGGTGTTTGTATTTGTGGAACAGGTGTTGGTATTAACAATGCTGTAAATAAAGTACCTGGCGTTCGTTCTGCACTAGTACGTGATATGACATCAGCGCTATATGCTAAAGAAGAATTAAATGCGAACGTTATTGGCTTTGGTGGACGTATTATTGGTGAGTTATTAATGTGCGATATTATCGATGCATTTATTAATGCTGAATATAAACCAACTGAAGAGAACAAAAAATTAATCGCTAAAATTAAACATTTAGAAACAAGCAATGCAGATCAAGCTGATCCACATTTCTTTGATGAATTCTTAGAAAAATGGGACAGAGGCGAATACCACGATTAAGGGACGACACATATGATTTTAACTTTAACATTAAATCCATCCGTTGATATTTCATACCCATTAACAGCATTGAAATTAGATGATGTTAATCGTGTTCAAGAAGTAAGTAAAACAGCTGGTGGTAAAGGTTTAAATGTAACAAGAGTACTTGCGCAAGTAGGTGAGCCAGTCCTTGCGAGTGGTTTTATTGGCGGTGAATTAGGTCAATTTATTGCTAAAAAATTAGATCATGCCGGCATCAAGCATGCATTTTATAACATTAAGGGTGAAACACGAAACTGCATTGCAATTTTACATGAAGGACAACAAACAGAAATTTTAGAGCAGGGACCGGCGATTGATAATCAAGAGGCTGCAGGATTTATTAAACATTTTGAGCAATTACTAGAAAAAGTTGAAGCAGTTGCTATTTCAGGTAGCTTACCAAAAGGATTAAATCAAGATTATTATGCACAAATCATTGAACGATGCCAAAACAAAGGTGTGCCTGTGATATTAGACTGCTCGGGTGCAACTTTGCAAACAGTATTAGAAAACCCTTATAAGCCAACAGTCATTAAACCAAACATTTCTGAATTATATCAGTTGCTTAACCAGCCACTTGATGAAAGTTTAGAAAGTTTGAAACAGGCAGTGTCACAACCCTTATTCGAAGGGATTGAGTGGATTATTGTGTCTTTAGGTGCACAAGGTGCGTTCGCTAAGCACAATCATACATTCTATAGAGTGAATATTCCGAAAATAAGCGTATTAAATCCGGTTGGTTCAGGTGATTCTACGGTTGCTGGAATTACTTCAGCAATTCTTAATCATGAAAACGACCACGATTTACTAAAAAAAGCCAATACTTTAGGCATGCTGAATGCGCAAGAAGCACAAACAGGTTATGTCAATTTAAATAATTATGATGATTTATTCAAACAAATTGAAGTTTTAGAGGTGTAAAAAATGTCAAAATCGAATCAAAAAATCGCATCAATTGAACAATTAAGTAATAACGAAGGTATCATTTCTGCATTAGCATTTGATCAACGTGGTGCTTTAAAGCGCATGATGGCAAAACATCAAACTGAAGAGCCAACTGTAGCTCAAATTGAACAATTAAAAGTATTAGTTGCGGAAGAATTAACACAATATGCATCTTCAATTTTATTAGATCCTGAATATGGTTTACCAGCTTCAGATGCACGTAACAAAGACTGTGGATTATTACTTGCTTATGAAAAAACTGGATATGACGTAAACGCTAAAGGTCGTTTACCTGACTGTTTAGTAGAGTGGTCTGCAAAACGTTTAAAAGAACAAGGTGCAAATGCTGTTAAATTCTTACTTTACTATGATGTTGATGATGCTGAAGAAATTAACATTCAAAAGAAAGCATACATTGAAAGAATCGGTTCAGAATGTGTTGCAGAAGACATTCCTTTCTTCTTAGAAGTATTAACATACGATGACAACATTCCTGATAACGGTAGTGTTGAATTCGCAAAAGTTAAGCCTAGAAAGGTTAACGAAGCAATGAAATTATTCTCAGAACCACGCTTTAATGTTGATGTATTGAAAGTTGAAGTACCAGTAAACATGAAGTATGTAGAAGGCTTTGCTGAAGGTGAAGTGGTTTATACAAAAGAGGAAGCGGCACAACACTTTAAAGATCAAGATGCAGCAACTCATTTACCATACATTTACTTAAGTGCTGGTGTTTCTGCGGAATTATTCCAAGAAACTTTAAAATTTGCTCACGAAGCTGGTGCTAAATTCAACGGGGTACTTTGTGGCCGTGCTACATGGTCTGGTGCTGTTCAAGTATACATTGAACAAGGTGAAGATGCTGCTCGTGAATGGTTACGTACAACTGGTTTCAAAAATATTGATGACTTAAATAAAGTATTAAAAGATACTGCGATATCTTGGAAACAAAGAAAATAAGTTTAAAAGGGGATTAATGCTATGAATAGAGAAGAAGTCCAATTATTAGGTTTTGAAATTGTTGCATTTGCAGGGGATGCACGTTCTAAGTTTTTAGAAGCATTAACAGCAGCTCAAGCTGGAGATTTTGCAAAAGCAGATGCATTGATTGAAGAAGGAAACAATTGCATTGCGGAAGCGCATAGAGCACAAACAAGCCTGTTGGCTAAAGAAGCGCAAGGTGATGATATTGCATACAGTGTAACGATGATGCATGGTCAAGACCATTTAATGACAACAATTTTACTGAAAGATTTAATGAAGCATTTATTAGAATTTTATAAAAGAGGGTGATGACAATGATGCAAAAATTGATCGCACAAATTGAAAAAGGGAAGCCATTTTTCGAGAAATTATCACGTAACATATATTTAAGAGCCATCCGTGATGGATTTATTTCTGCAATGCCTGTCATCTTATTCTCAAGTATCTTTCTATTAATTGCATACGTGCCAAATATATTTGGTTTTAAATGGGATAAAGGCATGGAAGCCATTTTAATGAAACCATATAACTATACGATGGGGCTTGTAGCATTTTTAGTAGCAGGAACGACAGCGAAATCTTTAACAGATTCATTTAACCGTAAGCTAGAAAGTACAAATCAAATTAACTTTATTTCTACAATGCTAGCAGCGATGTGTGGATTCTTGTTCTTAGCTTCTGATCCAGCCAAAGATGGTGGATTCTTAAGTGCATTTATGGGAACTAAAGGTTTATTAACAGCATTCTTATCAGCATTTGTAACTGTTATTGTTTATAACTTCTGTGTGAAGCGCAATATTACAATTAAAATGCCGAAAGAAGTACCGCCGAATATTTCACAAGTATTTAAGGACTTAATTCCATTTTCAGCGGTAATCATCATTCTTTATGCATTAGATTTAGTCATTCGCAACAGCTTTAAATCAAATGTAGCGGAAGGTATTTTAAAATTATTCGAACCATTATTTACAGCAGCAGATGGATGGATTGGTGTCACAATTATCTTTGGAGCCTTTGCATTATTCTGGTTTGTAGGAATTCATGGTCCATCAATAGTAGAACCAGCAATTGCAGCCATTACATATGCGAATATCGAAGCGAACTTCAAGTTGCTTCAAGCTGGAGAACACGCAGATAAAATTATTACATCAGGTACACAAATGTTTATCGTTACATTTGGGGGTACGGGTGCAACATTGGTTGTCCCGTTCATGTTTATGTGGATGACGAAATCTAAACGAAACAAAGCGATTGGACGTGCATCAGTTGTACCAACATTCTTTGGTGTAAACGAACCAATTTTATTTGGTGCACCACTAGTATTGAATCCTGTGTTCTTTATTCCATTTGTATTAGCACCAATTGTTAACGTATGGATTTTCAAACTTTTCGTTGAAGTGTTAGGAATGAATAGTTTTAGTGTGAATTTACCTTGGACAACACCAGGTCCATTGGGCATTATCATGGGTACAGGTTTTGGTTTATGGTCATTCGTACTAGCTATTACTTTGATTGTTGTAGATATTATTATTTACTACCCATTCCTAAAAGTTTATGATAGTGAAATTCTTGATGAAGAAGAAGGACGTAAAGAAAGTAATTCAGATTTAAAAGAAAAAGTTGCAGCAAACTTTGATACGAAAAAAGCTGATTCAATTTTAGCTGCAAGTGGTGTATCAGAAGATGCAGCTAAAGCTTCAAATATCACAGAACAAACAAATGTCTTAGTACTTTGTGCCGGTGGTGGTACAAGTGGATTATTAGCCAACGCACTTAATAAAGCAGCTGAAGAATATCATGTGCCAGTGAAAGCGGCAGCTGGCGGATATGGCGCACATATGGACATTATGAAAGAGTACCAATTAATCATTTTAGCGCCACAAGTTGCGTCTAACTATGAAGATATTAAGCAAGATACAGATAGATTAGGTATTAAATTAGCGAAGACTCAAGGTGCTGAATATATCAAATTGACACGAGATGGCCAAGCAGCCCTTGATTTCGTTCAACAACAATTTGAAAATTAAGAATAGGAGTTTTTCATATGACTAAAACATTACCTGAAGATTTTATTTTTGGTGGAGCAACAGCAGCATATCAAGCAGAAGGTGCGACAAATACGGATGGTAAAGGTCGCGTAGCATGGGATACGTATTTAGAAGAAAACTATTGGTACACTGCAGAACCAGCGAGTGATTTTTATAACAGATATCCAGTGGATTTAGAATTAAGTGAAAAATTCGGTGTTAATGGTATCCGTATTTCAATTGCATGGTCTCGTATCTTCCCAAATGGATATGGCGAAGTTAACCCTAAAGGTGTTGAGTATTACCATAAGTTATTTGCAGAATGTCATAAACGTCATGTTGAACCATTTGTAACATTGCATCATTTTGATACACCAGAAGTGTTACATAAAGATGGCGATTTTCTAAATCGTAAAACGATTGACTACTTTGTAGATTATGCTGAATATTGTTTTAAAGAATTCCCAGAAGTAAAATATTGGACTACATTCAATGAAATTGGACCAATTGGTGATGGCCAATATTTAGTAGGTAAATTCCCTCCAGGTATTAAATATGATTTTGAAAAAGTATTCCAATCACATCATAACATGATGGTGGCTCATGCTAGAGCAGTAAAATTATTTAAAGATGGTGGCTATCAAGGAGAAATTGGTGTTGTACACGCATTGCCAACAAAATATCCGTTCGATCCATCAAATCCTGAAGATGTTCGTGCAGCAGAATTAGAAGATATCATCCATAATAAATTCATCTTAGATGCAACATATTTAGGTAAGTATTCTCGTGAAACGATGGAAGGTGTGCAACATATCTTATCTGTTAATGGCGGTAAATTAAACATTACAGATGAAGATTATGCCATTTTAGATGCAGCCAAAGATTTAAACGACTTCTTAGGTATCAATTACTACATGAGTGACTGGATGAGAGGTTACGATGGAGAATCTGAAATCACGCATAATGCGACAGGTGATAAAGGCGGTTCTAAATACCAACTTAAAGGTGTCGGACAACGTGAATTTGATGTCGACGTACCTCGCACAGACTGGGACTGGATGATCTATCCTCAAGGTTTATATGATCAAATCATGCGTGTTGTTAAAGATTATCCTAACTATCATAAGATTTATATCACTGAAAATGGTTTAGGATATAAAGATGAATTTATTGAATCTGAAAAAACAGTTCATGATGATGCACGTATTGATTATGTAAGACAACATTTAAACGTTATTGCAGATGCTATTAAAGATGGTGCAAATGTTAAAGGTTACTTTATTTGGTCATTAATGGATGTGTTCTCTTGGTCAAATGGTTATGAAAAACGATATGGTTTATTCTATGTCGATTTTGAGACTCAAGAACGCTATCCTAAGAAAAGTGCTTATTGGTACAAAGAGTTAGCCGAAACAAAAGAAATTAAATAATTAAAGATATTAAAAGGCCTATCAGTCGAGTGCTGGTAGGTCTTTATTTATAAAAAGAGATAAATTAAACATGCATATACATATTTATATATTAATCAATGGGTGACACACGATTGAAAGTTAAATAAGCAATCAATTAACAAACGTTAACGGACAACTTTCCAAAGTCATATTAAAAGTTAATGATGTATTCAAAATCAACTAAAGGACATTTTTAATCACATCCTTTATACTTATATAAAAGACATGAATGGGAGTTAAAAGTGTGAAGAAAATTTTTGTAATTATTACGACATTGTTAGCGGTCGCTATTATTATAGGCTCTATTATTACGGTGGTGTTTAGTCAACGACAGGCACAAACATTTAAAATACAACAACAGCAATTTGTTAAAAAGCCAATTCCAACATTGTTCTTACATGGATTTGGTGGTAGTGCCAACTCTGAAAAATTTATGGTGAAGCAAGCAGAAAAAAGAGGGGTAACTAAAGATATCATCACTGCTTACGTTTCAAAGGATGGTGCAGTGACATTTAAAGGGAAACTAAGTAAAGATGCAGTGAATCCTATTGTGAAAATTGAACTTGAAAATAACAGACAAGGCTATTTGGATAAGAATGCTGCGTGGTTTAAAAATGTACTGACTAAGTTACAATCTGAATACAATTTCGATAAATTCAACTTTGTCGGTCACTCAATGGGGAACTTAACATTTGCACAATATATGATGACATATGGTAACGACAAGTCACTGCCACAGTTAAACAAACAAGTGAATATTGCAGGGACATTTAATGGTGTTTTAAATATGAATGAAGATGTCAATGAAATTACAGTTGATAAAGATGGTAAACCAAGTCGAATGAATCAACCTTATCAGCAATTACGCGTGCTAAAAGATATTTATAAAGGTAAAGGTATCGAAGTGCTAAATATTTATGGAGATTTGAAAGATGGTACACAATCAGACGGCAGAGTGTCTAATAGTTCTTCGAAATCATTAAAATATTTACTGGGAAATAGTCCGAAAAGTTATCGAGAATCTAAATATGAAGGTGAGTCTGCACAGCATAGTCAGCTTCATGAGAATGAAAATATTGCTAATGAGTTGATCGACTTCTTATGGAAAAAATAAAGCAACTGCTAGTTTTTCTGGGGCAAAAAAGCTTGTAATATTAGAGCTTTTCAAAAATTATCTATTGTTTTAGAGTTTCCATAAAATGTCTAAGTCGTAACATTTTTAATTTATGTTTATAGCAAATATAATGTGGTTGAAGTTACATGAATGAATCAGTGCTTAAGTCAAAATATAACAACTAAGAATGTATTTGCATACAGACATCACGAAGACACAATTCAAACTTAACGCTTAGGTAACAAATAAGTAAAAGTTTCAAATAAAGAAAGGTGATTAATGATGCAAAATAAACAAATACTTTTTAATAAAATACCAGAAGGCATGCCTCAAGAGGATACATTCAAAATTGAAGATGTTGACACGCCTAAACTTGAGAGCGATGGTGTACTTGTACAAACACTGTATATTTCAGTGGATCCATATATGAGAGGACGTATGACTAAGGCAGATTCGTATGTACAGCCTTTTGAAATTGGTAAACCGATTGTTAGCCATGTCGTTGCAAAAGTAATTGATTCGACACTCGCAGATTATAAAAAAGGAGATGTCGTTGTAGGTATGTTGCCTTGGCGAATCATTAATCATGTCCAAGCGGATCAAATTACTAAAGTTCCAACGACAGATGTACCACTTGATTTATATTTAAGTGTTTTAGGAATGCCAGGACAAACAGCATATCATGGTTTGCTTGATATTGGACAACCTAAAGACGGTGATACTGTTGTGGTTTCAGCTGCATCTGGTGCTGTAGGTTCAGTTGTAGGTCAAATTGCTAAGATTAAAGGTTGCCGTGTAGTAGGTATTGCGGGTGGCGACAAAAAAGTAAATTATTTAACAGAGACACTGGGCTTTGACGCTGGTATTGATTATAAGAAAGAGGATTTTGCAGAAGCGTTAGCACAAGCAGTACCAGATGGTATTGATGTTTATTTTGAAAATGTTGGTGGTACAGTTGGCGATGAAGTATTTAAGCATTTAAATCGTTTTGCACGTGTACCAGTATGTGGCGCAATTTCGTCATATAATCATCCTGAAGCAGATATCGGACCACGTATTCAAGGTACGCTTATTAAGAAGCAAGTAATGATGAGAGGCTTCTTAGTAAGTGAATTCGCTGATGATTTTAAAGAAGCTAGTGAACAGCTTGCAACATGGGTTCAAGAAGGTAAAATTCAGTCACAAGTAACTATTGAAGATGGTTTTGAAAATGCGCCACGTGCATTTAAAAATTTATTTACTGGCGATAACTTTGGTAAACAAGTTATTAAAGTAACGGAATAATAAAGTATACGTTTTCACAAACCAATTTTGTTAATTGACCAAAATTTAATAACTTTCTTATCTAAAGCAAATTTGTTCAGTAACATGGTAGAAATAAGTCTAAAATGTAATACAAAAGTCGTCTGTAATTATTTATATATTCAAATGAAAAAGGAGTCATGATGCTGCGATATAAGCACACATGACTTCTATTTTGTATAATAAGAAATAAGTTCATAAATGAGGTGAAACGATATGAAAATGATAGGATTTGAAAAGCCCTTTAAATTGGAAGAAGGAAATTTATTTAAAGTATACGAACAAAGAAAGCCAACGCCAGAAAACGATGATATCTTAGTCAAAGTAAATAGCATTAGTGTAAATCCTGTAGATACAAAGCAACGACAAATGGAAGTCACTCAAGTACCTCGTGTACTTGGATTTGATGCTATTGGTACTGTTGAAGCTATCGGACCAGACGTTACATTATTTAGTCCGGGTGACGTTGTATTTTATGCTGGATCGCCAAATAGACAAGGATCAAATGCGACATATCAATTGGTGTCAGAAGCTATAGTTGCAAAAGCGCCACACAACATAAGTGCTAATGAAGCGGTTAGTCTACCGCTAACTGGTATTACGGCATATGAAACGTTTTTTGATACATTTAAAATTTCACATAATCCTTCTGAAAATGTAGGTAAATCCATGTTAATCATTAATGGCGCTGGGGGTGTAGGAAGTATTGCCACTCAAATTGCTAAACGGTATGGTTTAACTGTCATTACAACAGCATCACGACAAGAAACAACAGAGTGGTGTGAAAAGATGGGCGCAGATATCGTATTGAATCATAAAGAGGATTTAGTGCGTCAATTTAAAGAAAAAGAAATTCCATTAGTAGATTATATATTTTGCACCTATAATACAGACTTGTATTACAATACTATGATTGAACTGATAAAACCGTTAGGGCATATTACAACTATCGTAGCTTTTAATGAAGATCAAGATTTAAATGCATTAAAATTAAAAAGTATAACATTTACACATGAATTTATGTTTGCGCGTCCAATTCATCGAACGCCTGATATGATTAAACAACATGAGTATTTAGAAGATATTACGAAAAATATAGAATCAGGACATTACCAACCAACAACGACACAAGTTTTTGAAGGTTTATCACCTGAAAACTTATATCAAGCACATCAATTGTTGGAAAAACAATCAATGATTGGGAAATTAGTAATTAATATATAGATTAGTAAGTAAAGTCGCCTTATGCAGAAAATACTGTATAGGGCGACTTATTTTTTGTGTTTAGCGACTATTGATTCTAAAGGGAAATATGGCAACTTTGCAGGTATCAATTCAATAATGCATTAGAAAGGTATTACTTAAATACAATAAAATACTTTGTTGTTCAATGATAAATAATTTGAGTGTGGTTTATATATCATTTTTAAAAGATAAAGCATTATTAATTGTGTCTATATAAAATTACAAATGATTAAAATGTTGCAGTTGTGGGTATGAACTTACCATTACACAGAAAGGGTTTGTATTTATGAAAAATAAATCAGTAAGTCTAGTGTTTTGGGTATCGTTAGTGATTTGTACGATATTTGTTGCTTTTGGTGCCATATTTCCGAAACAGTTAGAAAAACTCACGCAAAACATTACTACATTTATTGCGCTGCATTTTTCTTGGTATTATTTATTGCTCGTTTTAGTTATTTTATTTGTCTGTGTGTATATTTTATTTTCAAGATACGCAAACATTACATTAGGTGAAGAAGGTGAAGACCCAGAATTTTCATTGCCATCTTGGTTTGCCATGTTATTTAGTGCTGGTATGGGAATAGGACTTGTGTTCTGGACAACGGCAGAACCAATCAGTCATGCCTTCAAATTAACGCCTATTCATAAAGCTGGCACGCAATCTGCAATTAATGATGCAATGCAGTTTTCATTTTTCCATTGGGGTATTCATGCATGGGCAGTCTATGGTATTGTCGCGCTTGTGTTTGCATATTTTAGCTTTCATAAAGGATATCCTGGCTTAGTCAGCGCTACATTGACGCCTTTATTAGGTGAAAAAGCAATGCGTGGCCCTTTAGGTGGTGCCATTGATGTATTGGCAGTCATAGCTACAGTCACAGGCGTTGCTGCAACATTAGGTTTCGGTGCATTGCAAATAAACGAAGGTTTACATTTTTTATTTAATGTACCGAGTAACTTCACGATGCAAGTAATCTTGATTGTCATTGCAACCATATTATTTACTTGGTCAGCATGGTCAGGTATCGATAAAGGTATCAAAACGTTGAGTAATATCAACATGTTATTTGCTTTTGTAGTACTTATTGGTCTTTTTATTGTTGGGCCAACGCTTTACATTTTAAATACATTTACGAATGGTCTAGGTAATTATATTGCAAATTTCTTTAGTATGAGTTTACGCATTCCGTCTGGCGGTCAAAAATTCCAATGGTTACAAAATTGGACAATCTTTTACTGGGCATGGTGGATATCTTGGGCACCATTTGTAGGTATATTTATTGCACGTGTGTCAAAAGGACGTACGATTAAAGAATTTATTCTAGGTGTACTTTTTGTCCCGGCGTTAGTTTGCTTTATATTCTTTGCGGTATTCGGCGCGTCAGCAATTTACTTACAAGATAATCATATTGCCGATATTGCTAAAGCTGCGACAGAAACAGCAACTTTTGCAACGCTACAACATTATCCGCTAGGTTTTGTATTAAGCTTAATTACTTTACTTGTTATTATGATTTTCTTTGTTACATCAGCGGATTCGGCAACTTATGTTTTAGGTATGTTGAGTTCAAGTGGTGATATTAATCCGAAGTCATTTGTCAAAGTGAGTTGGGGTATCATTATGGCATTATTTGCAATCATCATGATTTACACAGGTGGTACTCAAGCGATTCAAAATTTATTAATCATTGCTGCGTTACCATTTTCCGTGGTCATTATAGCGATGATATGGTCGCTTTTAAAATCTTTGAGTGAGGAGAAACCGAGAAATAGTAATAAGGTTTTAATTAAACATCGTGACCCAGATATTTTAGAATATCGTTCTTCAAAACATATTGACGAAAATTAATTAAAAATTAGGTTTCATTAATATGAACTAGGGAATATATTACTAAATGGTACTTCATCTTATATATTAAAAATAAATTTATAGTTATTAATTTATTATGTTTAAGAAAAAATCTGATGGGTACATATTTAATATGTTTTTAAATTAACTTTAACTAAGGAGGTGTCGTTAGGGGTGAAACGACTTAAAAACTTTATCCTTGGCTTATTAATAGTAGTAATCGTGGGGTTCCTGTTATTCATGTATATCCAAGATGGACGTATAACTGAATATCAAGACTACTTCCTTCAATTTGAATGGTTCCAACCATTACTTATTTCACTTGCTGCACTATTGATATTAATAGGTCTTATATTAGTATTTAGTATCTTCAAACCTACGCATCGAAAACCTGGATTATACAAAGACTTCGATGATGGTCATGTTTACGTATCTCGTAAAGCTGTTGAAAAGACGGCATTCGATACGGTTGCAAAATATGATCAAGTAAGACAACCAAATGTAGTTGCGAAACTATATAACAAAAAAAATAAATCTTATATCGACATTAAAACTGACTTTTTCGTACCAAATAATGTTCAAGTTCAATCTTTAACTGAAGCAATTCGTGCGGATATTAAAAAGAATGTAGAATATTTCACAGAAATGCCAGTACGTAAGTTAGAAGTTAATGTGAGAGATCAGAAAACTTCTGGTCCACGAGTGTTGTAAGGGAGGTATATCATGGCTAACAATCATAACCAAAACGGACAAGACTCTACACAACAAGTGATTAATTTTTTAAAAGTGTTTAAATGGAGAATCGTTGGTTTCCTAGCGTTTCTATTAATCGCGATATTATTCTTAACGTTAGGTTTTTGGAAAACAATACTTATCATCGTTTTATGTTTAATTGGTGTGGGTATTGGGTATATAAAAGACCGTAAGCAAGATTTTATGAATTTTTTAAATCGATGGAGTTAATTCATCAATTTAGAATTTAATTAAAAAAATATAAAAAAACAATAAGTTAAAGGAGAATCTATTATGACTGTAGATAACAATAAAGCAAAACAAGCATACGACAATCAAACTGGTGTTAACGAAAAAGAAAGAGAAGAGCGTCAAAAACAACAAGAACAAAATCAAGAGCCTCAATTCAAAAATAAATTAACTTTCTCTGATGAAGTTGTTGAAAAAATTGCTGGTATCGCTGCACGTGAAGTTAAAGGTATCTTAGACATGAAAGGCGGCTTAACTGATACATTCACTAATGCATTCTCAAGTGGCAACAACGTTACACAAGGTGTATCTGTTGAAGTTGGTGAAAAACAAGCTGCTGTAGACTTAAAAGTAATTTTAGAATATGGTGAATCAGCACCTAAAATCTTCCGTAAAGTAACTGAATTAGTAAAAGAACAAGTTAAATATATTACTGGTTTAGATGTTGTTGAAGTTAACATGCAAGTTGACGATGTAATGACTCAAAAAGAATGGAAACAAAAACACGAAAAAAATAATGAAAACAATAACCAAGAAAGACAAGGTTTACAATAAGTTATTCGATAAAAAAGCTCGGCACTCAATTTAAGTGCCGAGCTTTTTTGTGATTTTTAATAATTTGAACATGGGAGATGCGTTATACTCTCATGTGTATAGATTGTATTTAATAAGTTAATGTAATCTTTGAGCTCACGATTAATAAAATTCTATAATTTTAATTATTTTCTCGATACAAAGGGTTATTAACTTTAATATAAGTATAATGATGTGCCTCATCTTCAAGACGCATTGTTGTAACACACTTATAATCTATAAATGGCGCGAACATGGTATCTTTAATTTCATTTATGCGATTCTCATTTACTTGATTAGATTTGTGTGTCGAAAGTACAAGTTGATCAAAGATGTTATCTAGTACATCACGAACGATATACCACATATGTCTTTCTAAGTTTGAATCATTTGATGCTTTAGAGATTGTAAGAATTAATTCGCCTAAATGGTTTTGAACGGTAGAATAAAAGGCTTTGTTAAACACAGACGTTTTTGAATCAGTAAGAATTCTTGATTTTTCATGGAAATGAGATGTACTGTATCCCATTTCATTTAGTTGTGCTTTATCAATTCTTAAACCTTCAAAGTCTCTAATATACATCGTGTCCAATAGACCATCTTTTCGGAATGTTGCAATAGCATTTTGCAAGTGAGCCTCTAATGCAATGCCATATTTAGTAACTAGTGGGATTACAAGACCAAGCAATGCTTTACTATAAGTTTCGACCCACGATTTCGCCGATGATTCAAAATCAGACAATGATGCAGCTGATTGATAACGTTTAATCAATGTCACGATAGGTGATTCATTGTTAAATGGGTAGGTTGCAACTAAGCTTGAAGGAATCATTGGTGTGACTTCTTGTGGAATCATTTGGTATATGTTTTTTCTAAATAATGTACCTAATTGTTCACTTCGTTCAGTTTGATAGTCTGCTTCGTCTTGCTCATTATAAAAATGAATACCAGCAACTTCATCAATAATTGTTGATGCATAGGACTTAAATATGACATCTTTCTCCAAAATATCATTTAAAATACGTGTCATTAGTGGACCATTGTGCGTCGTTTGTTCTGATAATGTACGAATTTCACCTGTAATATGAACGTTTGTCGACAATTTGATGTGTGGCGACATAGCTGGGTATTTAGGAACTAATGTTCTGAAAGATAAACCAGCATAATAATCCAACGTATGTTTTGCTTCAATGATTAATTTTTTATCTACTTCTGCTTGATAATCAGAATGTAATACGTCATCTAATTGCCATGGATGTACAATCATAATGTGATAATCATTAAAGTTAAAGTTTGGCGTAAATTCATTTTCCAATTGTTTAATTAAGTCCGGAAATAGTTGATGAACAGTTGTATCATAATCTTTAGACAGTGACATAGTACGGCTTAATTTACTGTGAATCAGTACTATTTTCAACTTAATAGGTTGATTGAATTCTGAAGAATATAGGAATGTTTGTAATGCATTTAAACCTTTACGTAATTTAGCCCCAGGATGTAGCGGATGACCTTCAATAACGGCTTGCTCTGAACGCAAGTAACTATCTTCGCTATTTTCGATAATATTAAATAAAGGTGCAGAATCATGTTGCATTGACAGTGCTTGATAGCTAATTGCAAATGTCATATTAGTTGCACTGTTTATTAAATCTTGCTGAAATTGATCACTAGCAGCATTTTTTAAATCTGGTGCTTCAATTAAAATACACTCAAGAATTTCATTTGGATGGTGTACTCGTGTAATCGTATTTGTAATGTCATCTTTAATGTAGAAAGGGCCTTCAACATCAATTCGATCAAAGGCGTGTTCTCCAGTGATAGGAGCATATAATGTTTGCTTAGCTTGTGGGAACTGGATTTCTAGTATATGAGTCGTTGAGATATCTAACATAATCAAATCACGGCTCAATATTTTCTTACTTTGAGTACGCGCTTTAACTAAGTTTTCGCGATGCATTGATGTGACTAATCTCTGAGTGACTTTATCTCTTCCTTGTAAAATCATCTCTTTAAAAATATTAGCCCAATCGCTATTATGTTGTTGTAAAAATAAATATGTTTCTTGTTCTTCTTTGTTAAATTTTAATGTCTGTTCTTTAAAAATTAAGTTCAAGTTCATAATTCACCTCTATGAAATATTTTACAAAAGCAAGATAGATTTGTATAATCCATATTAATGATAATGATTCTTATTATCAACAGAATGCGGGTGTAAGTTTTATGACAAAATATTTTTTTAGCAGTTCTTTTCTACTATTTCTAGGTAATTGGATTGGACAAATAGGGCTAAATTGGTTTGTGCTTACCACTTATCATAACGCAGTTTATCTGGGGATTGTCAATTTTTGCAGACTTGTACCAATATTATTACTAAGTGTGTGGGCAGGGGCAATTGCCGATAAATATGATAAAGGGCGATTGCTGAGAATTACAATTTCATCATCATTTTTAGTAACCGCAATTTTATGTGTGCTTACGTATAGTTTCACTGCAATTCCAATTAGCGTCATTATTATATATGCGACATTAAGAGGGATTTTAAGTGCGGTTGAAACCCCTTTAAGACAAGCAATCTTACCAGATTTATCAGATAAAATATCTACTACACAAGCTGTATCATTTCATTCATTCATCATTAATATTTGTCGTTCAATAGGGCCTGCCATTGCTGGTGTCATATTAGCAGTCTATCATGCGCCAACAACATTTCTTGCACAGGCAATTTGTTATTTTATCGCAGTTTTATTATGTTTACCATTACATTTTAAAGTAACTAAAATACCTGAAGATGCAACAAGATACATGCCGTTAAAAGTCATTATAGATTACTTCAAATTACATATGGAAGGTCGACAAATATTTATAACATCTTTATTGATTATGGCGACAGGTTTTTCATATACGACACTTTTACCAGTTTTAACAAACAAAGTATTTCCGGGGAAATCTGAAATATTTGGTATCGCTATGACGATGTGTGCCATTGGTGGTATTATTGCAACGCTAGTTTTACCTAAAGTACTTAAATATATTGGTATGGTAAATATGTATTATTTAAGTTCATTATTATTTGGCATTGCTTTATTAGGTGTGGTATTTCACAATATTGTCATCATGTTCATTTGTATTACATTGATTGGGTTATTTAGTCAATGGGCACGTACGACAAATCGCGTTTATTTTCAAAATAATGTTAAAGATTATGAACGTGGTAAAGTACTGAGTATTATTATGATGGATAGAGGTATGATTCCATTGGGAAGTCTGTTAATGAGTATATGTGCAGATGTGTTTGGCATTGTTAGAACTTTTTCAATAATGGGAATAAGTACTATATGCATTACAATGGTATTCTATTTTATAAATAGAAAGTTGAAGTTAAAGTTGGAGGAAAGTAATCATGGTATATCTTGAATGGGCAAAGGCAGATAGAAATATTCAATATCGTGTAATTAACGCCATTATTAAAGAACGTATTTACCCCGAGCAAACGTTTATTTCACAAAAAGAATCTTTAATTGAAATTCAGTATCATATGCATGTGTTGACTATTGAAGTTGTTAGAAAAAGTGCATTAGAACGCTATGAGTTTACAGGTGATATTACTTATCTGAATAAAGGTGAAACGTCGCTAATCATGACGTTAGAAGGACTACTAGATGTATTGAACGATGATTTTGAAATCCTTATTTCAGAGCGACTACGCGAAGAGTTAATACACAGTCGAGATAGTTTAGTTGAAACATATAAGCAAATGTCTCACAGACAAACATTAATAAGTCAAAGTTTTAAATTTTCAAGATTACCACAAGATATTAACTTTTTTTCATGGTTACAACATGTAAAAGATAGTGATAAGACAGATGATTTAACTTATTCTGAGAGTTTGGTACCAGAGGGTCATCCAACACACCCTTTAACCAAAACGAAATTGCCCTTAACTATGGAAGAAGTACGAGCATATGCACCTGAGTTTGAAAAAGAAATCCCTTTGCAAATTATGATGATTGAAAAAGACCATGTTGTGTGCACAGCTATGGATGGTAATGATCAATTTATTATTGATGAAATAATTCCCGAATACTACAATCAGATTCGTGTGTTTTTGAAGAGTTTAGGTTTGAAAAGTGAAGACTATAGAGCGATTTTAGTACATCCTTGGCAATATGATCATACGATAGGGAAATATTTTGAAGCATGGATTGCTAAAAAAATATTAATTCCAACGCCGTTTACAATACTTTCAAAAGCAACTTTATCATTCAGGACGATGTCTTTAATTGATAAACCATATCATGTTAAGTTGCCCGTCGATGCACAAGCAACAAGTGCCGTTAGAACAGTCTCAACTGTGACTACTGTAGATGGACCAAAGTTAAGTTATGCTTTACAAAACATGTTGAATCAATATCCAGGATTTAAAGTTGCTATGGAACCGTTCGGTGAATATGCAAATGTTGATAAAGATAGGGCGCGTCAGCTTGCTTGTATTATAAGACAAAAGCCTGAAATTGATGGAAAAGGTGCAACAGTAGTTAGTGCAAGTCTAGTTAATAAAAATCCAATAGATCAAAAAGTTATCGTGGATAGTTACTTAGAGTGGTTAAATCAAGGAATTACTAAAGAAAGTATTACGACATTTATTGAACGATACTCTCAAGCATTAATCCCGCCTTTAATTGCTTTTATTCAAAATTATGGAATTGCATTAGAAGCACACATGCAAAATACAGTAGTGAACTTGGGGACACATTTTGACATTCAATTTTTAGTGAGAGATTTAGGTGGTTCTAGAATAGATTTAGAAACATTACAACATCGTGTATCAGATATTAAAATTACAAATGATAGTTTAATAGCTGATTCTATAGATGCAGTGATTGCAAAATTCCAACATGCTGTTATTCAAAATCAAATGGCAGAATTAATCCATCATTTTAATCAGTATGATTGTGTTGAAGAAGCCGAATTATTTAACATAGTACAGCAAGTAGTAGCGCATGCCATTAACCCAACACTACCACATGCAAATGAGTTAAAAAATATTTTGTTTGGACCAACAATTACTGTCAAAGCGTTGTTAAATATGAGAATGGAAAATAAAGTAAAGCAATATTTAAATATTGAGTTAGATAATCCGATAAAAAAAGAGGTGTAGTACTACATGGCACACGTTAACATAAATATATCGAAGATTAAATATAACGCCAAAGTACTTCAAA
The DNA here is from genome assembly GCF_016893255.1 of Staphylococcus sp. GDB20D11A. Lineage (NCBI taxonomy): Bacteria > Bacillati > Bacillota > Bacilli > Caryophanales > Staphylococcaceae > Staphylococcus > Staphylococcus sp. GDB20D11A. The sequence continues at coordinate 14,872 of NZ_JAFEPJ010000003.1, read as the reverse complement.
CAGTTTTTCAAAGTAAAAATATGCAATTCACACCAGTAATTAAGTGCATAGCTGGTGACCGTACAATTGTAGAAAGCTTAAAAGCGTTAGGTATCAATCATGTTGCAGAATCCAGATTGGATAACATAATTAGTATTGCAGATCAGGATTTAACATATACGTTATTGCGTACGCCTGCCAAAAAAGAGATTTCAGATATGATAGAAAAAGTTGATATGAGTATCCAAACAGAATTATCTACCATACATCAAATAAATGAAGTAGCAGAAGTTTTAGGAAAAAAACATAAGATTTTATTAATGGTAGATTGGAAAGATGGCCGTGAAGGTGTTCTGACTTATGATGTTTTAGATTATATTAAAGAGATCATTCACTTGAAAAATATCCATTTTGTTGGTTTAGCATTCAATTTTATGTGTTTTAAATCTGATGCGCCAAGTGATGATGATATCTTTATGATTAATCGATTCGTCTCAGCTGTTGAAAGAGAAATAGGATATCGATTGAAAATTATTTCAGGTGGTAATTCGAGCATGTTACCACAACTTTTATATAATGATTTGGGTAAAATAAATGAATTGCGAATAGGTGAAACGTTGTTTAGAGGTGTTGATACAACGACAAATCAAGCGATAGCTATGTTATATCAAGATGCGATTACATTGGAGGCTGAGATTTTAGAAATTAAACCTCGAGTTAATACAGAAACGCATGAATCATTCATACAAGCTATTGTAGATATTGGTTATTTAGATACAAAAGTCGATAATATTTCACCTATGGATCAGCATATCAATATTTTAGGCGCTTCGAGTGATCATTTAATGCTTGATTTAAATGGTCAAGGACACTATCAAGTAGGAGATCATATATCTTTTTCATTAAATTATGAAGCACTTTCTCATTCGATGTATATGAAAAATTTACATAAGGTATATATTGATGATTCAAAGATTGATACGCTACTTCAAAATTTTGATGTGAAATCTCCTGCTATGGTAAACCAATATTAATATATTTATCAATAAGTCTAAGTTGACTAGTTATACTACATATCGTTTACACGGTTGTATCATAATTGTTCAACTTAGATTTTTTGTATTTGTTGATTTATCAAATTAAGTGCAACAGTTCGTCACATAAAACTGCAATAGGTAATATCAGCTGAATTAAAGAGATAACGGTCATTCTAAATGGTGTCAATTGTATTAATTCAAAGATGATATAGCCATGATACATTATCAGTATTTTGTCTAAGGAAATGTGCTAATTGTAGTCATAATTATTAGAGGGAATATGTATAGTCATACATTTTAGTAATATAAAAAGATCGAACGCTACTTGACAATGATAATTGTTATCAATAAAATAATAAATGAAGTTATACATATTAAGGAGTGGAACGATGAGAGGTCTAAAAACTTTTAGTATATTGGGATTAATAGTTGCCTTATTTTTAGTTGCAGCTTGTGGTAATACGGATAATTCAAGTAAAAAAGAATCATCAACTAAAGATACTATTTCGGTAAAAGATGAAAATGGTACAGTAAAAGTACCTAAAGATGCAAAACGTATCGTTGTATTAGAGTACTCATTTGCAGATGCATTAGCAGCATTAGACGTTAAACCAGTTGGTATTGCTGATGATGGTAAGAAAAAACGTATCATTAAACCAGTTAGAGAAAAAATTGGGGATTATACTTCTGTAGGTACACGTAAACAGCCAAACTTAGAGGAAATTAGTAAATTAAAACCGGATTTAATTATCGCTGATAGCAGTAGACATAAAGGTATTAATAAAGAATTAAACAAAATTGCACCAACATTATCATTAAAGAGTTTTGATGGAGACTACAAACAAAACATTAATTCGTTCAAAACAATTGCTAAAGCTTTAAATAAAGAAAAAGAAGGCGAAAAGCGTCTTGCTGAACATGATAAATTAATCAAAAAGTATAAAGATGAAATTAAGTTTGATAGAAATCAAAAAGTGCTTCCAGCAGTTGTTGCTAAAGCTGGTTTATTAGCACATCCAAACTATTCATATGTTGGACAATTTTTAAACGAACTTGGATTTAAAAATGCATTAAGTGATGATGTAACAAAAGGTTTAAGTAAATACTTGAAAGGACCTTACTTACAATTAGATACTGAACATTTAGCTGACTTAAATCCTGAACGCATGATTATTATGACAGATAATGCTAAAAAAGATTCTGCTGAATTCAAGAAGTTACAAGAAGATCCAACTTGGAAAAAGTTGAACGCAGTTAAAAATAATCGCGTGGATATTGTTGACCGTGATGTTTGGGCAAGATCTCGTGGCTTAATTTCTTCTGAAGAAATGGCTAAAGAACTTGTTGAATTATCAAAAAAAGAACAAAAGTAAGGTGGAAGTAAATGGCTATAAAAGAAATAAGTAGCCAATCTGCCATAGATCATAAAAGAAAAAGACGCACAACACTCACGTATATAGTGAGTTTGTGCTTTCTTTTTATTTGTATATATTTAAATATGGCGATTGGTTCTTCGAAAATTAATTTTAGCGATATCGTTCACTATGTTACTGGTCATACAGATACGAAAGCAACGTTTTTATTGCATAATGTACGTATGCCAAGGATGATTGCAGGGTTATTTATTGGCGGTGCATTAGCGGTATCTGGTTTGTTAATGCAAGCGATGACACGCAATCCGCTCGCATCACCTAAAATTTTTGGTGTCAGTTCTGGTGCATCGTTTTTCATTGTATTTGTGACGATTATCATTCCATCATTAGAATATTATGCATTATATTTAGGTGTGATAGGTGCATTTATAGGTGGTTTAACTGTTTATACACTTTCAGGTGCTACGAAAGGTATGACACCCATTAAATTAGCATTGGCTGGTATGGCCATCCATTTGTTTTTTAGTAGTATGACTGAAGGTATTATTATTTTGAATGAGAATTCAAACGAACAAGTGATGTTTTGGCTTGTCGGTTCATTATCCAGTATGAAGTGGGATGAAATTTTGACCATTCTACCATGGATTATTGGTGCTTTAATTGTAACGATTTTTATTGGACGTCAACTAACGATTATGGAACTAGGCGATGACATTGCTAAGGGATTGGGTCAAAATATAAATAAAGTTAGAATTATCATTGGACTATTAGTCATTATTCTTACAGGTATGTCGGTGTCAGTGGCAGGACCAATTGGATTTGTTGGCTTAATCGTACCGCATATAGTCAAACGCTATGTGAGTAAGAATTATTTAGTCATGATTCCATTAACATTTATTATAGGTGCAGATTTGTTACTACTATCAGATGTATTAAGTCGTTTAATTACATATCCTTATGAATCACCAGTAGGGATTGTTACATCATTCGTAGGTGCACTTTACTTCTTATTTATAACGATTAAAGGGGTGAAAAGAATATGATGACAACGAAAATTATACGTCGTTATAGTTTAATCACAATCCTTTTAATTGTGAGTATATTTATAAGTTTATGTGTAGGGTCTGTCATGATTCATCCGATTGATGCTATTAAGGGAATCTTTACACAGGATGATTTTATTTTAAATGAGTATCGTATACCTAGAACATTACTTGGTATTATTATCGGTAGTAGCTTGGCTATATCAGGTGCAATTATACAAGCTGTAATAAGAAACCCGTTAGCCTCACCTGATGTTATAGGTATTTCTAAAGGTGCCAGTTTATCTGCTGTGATTATTATTATGATCTTTCCAACAGCACCATTGTTTGTATTACCTATAGGTTCATTCTTAGGTGCCTTTGCAGTAAGTTTATTTTTATCATTTTTAATTTCAAAATATGATGTTAAAGGTTCAAAGCTTGCCTTAATTGGTTTAGCAATAGGCACAATATGTACGGCGATTGTGCAGTTCTTATTAATCAGAAATCCACTGGAAGCAAACAAAGCGCTTGTTTGGTTGACAGGTAGTCTATATGGACATGATATGTCGAATATTTATACTATATTACCTTGGTTTTTAATAACGATACCAATCATCATTTTATTGAGTTATCAATTAGATGTATTGAATCTAGGTGATGCTGTTGCAACCGCACTCGGTTTAAAAGTTAAAACGATTAAAATGCTATTGCTAATTTTAGCAGTAATATTAGCAGGATCCGCAATTTCAGTTGTCGGTGGTATTAGCTTTTTAGGATTAATTGCACCTCATATTGCGAGACAATTAATAGGAAATAAAACATTACACGTTATTATCATGTCGGGGTTAATTGGTGCTATATTGTTAACATTTGGAGATGGTTTAGCCCGTGGCATTCATCCGCCACTGGATATTCCTGTAGGGGTTATCATTGCAATTATCGGTGCACCATACTTCTTAATATTATTACGAAGAATGAAATAACTAACATATGATTAGAGTTAAAAAAGGTTAAGTACGAAATCAGTAATTGTACTTAACCTTTTTTGAATTCATCTTGAAAAATTACAAGAAATAGCGTATATTTAATAACTGTAATTATTCATTATTTTGCATACATAAACATTTTAAAAGATAGAATGATAAGGAATATGTTTGTTAACTGAATAGAATTCTGTATATACTTAAAACGAATAGATAGAGAAATGGATTGATTTTATGGATAGCTTTTCAAGGAAAGAGATAATCATTGGGAGACTTAAGTTTATTATGATGTCTTTAATTGGTATCTTATTATTTCTAGTACCAATTCCAGTCGAACAAGATGGACAGAAGCAAACAACGTTGCCCGTGGCATTTTTAGCAGGCGTGCTTAAAGATGTATTAGGTGGCGTAATGCCATTTTTAATTGTGACGATAATTACTTTATCGGGTATCATAACGCTGATTTGTTCAACTATTTTAAAAGATAAATTGAAACCTGACGGGCTAATGAACAATGCTTTTAACGTTAGAATTGGTTGGTTAATTTTACGAATATTAGCAGTTGTTTTTGCATGGATGACATTTTTACGAATCGGTTCAAAGGTTATTTACTCAGATGAAACTGGTGGATTATTGTTCTCAAGTTTATTGCCAACATTAGTAGCAGTATTCTTATTTGCAGCTCTATTTTTACCGCTATTAATGGAATACGGTTTGTTAGAGATGTTGGGTCCTATTTTTAGGCCGGTTATGAGACCCTTATTTACATTGCCAGGACGTTCGACGGTAGATAATTTAGCATCATTTATTGGAGACGGAACTGTTGGGGTCTTAATTACAAGTAGACAATATGGTGAAGGATATTATTCTCGTCGTGAGGCAACAGTTATTTCAACGACATTTAGTGTAGTTTCTATCACCTTTGCAATTGTAGTTGCTGAAACAGTGCACATGCAAAATCAATTTTTTGCTTTCTATTTATCAGTGATAGTATCCTGCCTCGTTGCAGCAGTCATTATGCCAAGAATTTGGCCTTTAAATAAAATTCCTGATGAGTATGCTAAGGAGGTACCTGAAAGTGCGCGTACTGAGGCATTGCCAGAAGGAAAGACGGCATTGAGACATGGCTTTGATACTGCAACAGAAGTAGGTATTAAAGCACCGGGCGTTATTGACTTTTTTAAGTCAGGATTAAAAACAGTCGTTGATATGTGGTTTGTTATTTTGCCTGTAGTGATGAGTATTGGTACTATTGCTACCATTATTGCGAACTACACGCCCTTTTTTGTCATATTGGGTAAACCTTTTGTTCCATTTTTAGAGTTAATGCAAATACCTGAAGCGGCACAGGCTTCTCAAACGATTATTATCGGTTTTGCCGATATGTTTTTACCTTCTATATTAATTGAAGGTGTACAAAATGATATAACTCGTTTTGTTATTGGGGCACTTAGTATATCGCAGTTAATATACTTGTCTGAAGTAGGTGGCGTCATACTTGGTTCGAAGATTCCTGTAAGCATCGGCAAATTGTTTATGATTTTCTTGATTAGAACAATCATTACACTACCGATTATTTCTTTGATGGCACACTTGTTATTGTAATTAGATATAGAAAAGGACAACTGTTAAAATTGTGGAAACAGTTGTCCTTTTGTATTTGTTTATGCTGGGTGTTGAATCAATTAAAAAAATCATTCATGAAGCCCTCACCATGAATGATTTTTTTATACAATTTATTTAGTTAATTCATTGTAAACTTTTTGATCATTTTGAGTATAAATAATGTATTCGTGGTCTTCAGTATCGATAATAACGCGATTCGTTTTACCAAATGTTGAACCGATTCTAGATACATCTTTGCTGTCTAATTTAGGAACTGCATGAATATCTTGGTCTTGTGTAATATTTTTAATTTCACTTGTAGGAATTTTGATATCAGCAACTCTCCATTGAATACGCACTTCATTATTATCCTTTTTTACTGTCATTGCCATTATTCAAACACATCCTTTAAATATTTTGTAAATACATCATAAACGATTTTGTAATCGTTTTCAAGAGTTATGTGATACTTTTTTAAATTGTGTCATACTAATGAAGTTTAACCCGAAAATATGTTCGTGTTTTTGTTAGGGATATGGTAAAATGTGAGTATTAAAGGAGAACAAATATGACAGGTAAAACACATGCTTCATGCGGCATGCTCGTTGGAGCGCTAACAACACAATATTTTCAAACGGATATTTTTTCGTCGGTTACGGTTATCATTCTAGCAACTCTAGCTAGCTTATTACCCGATATATGTCACACTCAAAGTAAGATTGGCAGAAGGTTTAAGATAATTAGTTTTTTTGTGAGATTGATCTTTGGACATCGAACCTTTACGCATTCAATATTATTTATCGCAATCATAGCATTTTTATTGCAAATTATTCAGACACCTAATTATTATATGGTAGCAATTATAATTGGATTAGTGTCACATGTTATACTAGATATGATAACACCAAAAGGCGTGAAATTATTTTATCCGTTACCGTTTAATGTGAAGACACCAATCCAATTTAAAACAGGTGGACTTGTAGACTTATCTTTAGCTACTGCGTTAATGGTCGGAACAGTTTATGTTTTATTTCAGCCTTTCATCAATGATATAATAAGCAACTGGAATACTAAGTTTTTATAGAAAATAAATTATTAAAGGTTACAAACTCAGCAGGAGGCATAAAATGCTAGATAAAAATCAATTAGCTAAATATAAACAAGATCATTTATGTGAATATGAAAAAATAATGAGTAACAATGAAAAAGAAGCGCTTGAAGAGAAGGTAGCGTCATTAGATTTAGATTTTATTGCCAAATTATATAACGATTTATACATCAATAAGAAAACAATAGATGATGTATCTGCAGTTTCTGAAGTGAAATATGATATTAAATCACAAATGAGTGATAATGAGGTTAAGCGTTTAGAGGAACAAGGACTTCAAGCTATTAAAGAAGGACAATTTGCAGTACTTTTGATGGCAGGTGGTCAAGGAACAAGACTTGGTTACAAGGGACCTAAAGGTTCGTTTGAAATTGAAGGTGTAAGTTTATTTGAACTTCAAGCTAACCAATTAAAAACATTGAATCATCAATCTGGACATACGATTCAATGGTATATTATGACAAGTGATATCAATCATGAAGAAACTTTAGCTTATTTCGAAGCACATAGTTATTTTGGATATGATCAAGAAGCAATCCACTTCTTTAAACAAGATAATATTGTGGCGCTTAGTGAAGAAGGGAAGTTAATTTTAAATCAACAGGGTCGTATTATGGAAACGCCGAATGGTAATGGTGGCGTGTTTAAATCTTTAGACAAGGCAGGATACTTAGAAGAAATGTCTAATAATGGCGTTAAGTATATTTTCTTGAATAATATCGATAATGTTTTAGTAAAAGTGTTGGATCCACTATTTGCAGGATTTACGGTAGAACATGATTACGATATTACTTCTAAAACGATTCAACCAAAACCAGGAGAAAGTGTTGGACGATTAGTTAATGTCGATTGTAAAGATACAGTATTGGAGTATTCAGAATTAGATCCAGAAGTTGCAAATCAATTTAACAATGCTAATATCGGTATTCATGCATTTAAACTTGGCTTTATTTTAAATGCTGTAAATCGTGAATTACCTTATCATTTAGCTATTAAGAATTTGAAGCAATTAGATGAGAACTTTGGGGTTATTGAACAACCAACTTTAAAATTCGAATTGTTCTATTTTGACATATTTACTTATGGAACTAGTTTTGTCACGTTACAAGTTCCTAGAGAAGAAGAGTTTTCACCTCTTAAAAATAAAGAAGGTAAAGATAGTGTTGCAACAGCAACTGAAGATTTACGTAGAATGGGTTTAATTTAATGTTAGGCGGTGACTATGATGTCCAAATCAAGTAAAAAAAGTAATGACACAATTGCAGAAACATTTAAGGATATCATTCCATTGTCATTTGGAGAAGAAATAGGCAATGCTGCATCTCATGGGCTGGCAGCGCTGTTAACACTATTAGTCTTACCTTATGCGGCTGTACATAGTTATATTGCAAATGGCACACTTGCATCAGTTAGTATGTCAATTTATGTTATTTCTATCTTTATGATGTTTATTTCATCAACAATTTATCACTCTATGCAAAATGAAACCCCCCATAAATATATTTTAAGGATTATTGATCACAGTATGATTTACGTAGCAATTTCAGGTACATACACTCCTATTTTGTTAACAATTGTAGGTGGTTGGATAGGTTGGACAGTATTTATTTTATTATGGGGAACGACTCTTTGGGGAATTTTATATAAATCCATAGCTGTCAAAGTTAATCAAAAGTTAAGTTTAATTGTCTATTTAGTGATGGGCTGGGTAGGTATTATCTTGTTACCAATTATTTTTATTCGCACATCATGGATATTCATATTATTCATTTTCTTAGGCGGTGTGTCATATACAATTGGTGCATGGTTTTATGCACAAAAGAATAGACCATATTTTCATATGATTTGGCATATTTTTATTGTTATAGCATCACTGTTGCATTTAATTGCAATCTTATATTTTATGTAGTCGTTTAGAAAAGGTGGGGGAAACTCCGCTTTTTTTATTACATAAATCATTCTATTAGCGGATTGTATTGTAATAAAATTATCGTTAAGCTTTGAAAGTCAAAAGTGTTTATACATATAAAAATCAATAGTTTGTAAATAAAATCTTATAAATATATATAGAAGGAGGTATTTCATGCGATTAAAGTCAATCATAACTGTTATAGCTTTAATATTAATTATGTTTATGTCTGCGATTGAATCATCTATTATTTCGCTTGCATTACCTACAATTAAACAAGATTTAAATGCAGGAAATTTAATTTCATTAATTTTTACCGCGTATTTTATCGCATTAGTAATTGCCAATCCTATAGTGGGCGAATTACTTTCGAGATTTAAAATTATTTATGTGGCAATTGCAGGATTACTTTTATTTAGTATAGGTAGTTTCATGTGTGGTTTAAGTACTAATTTTACTATGCTAATTATATCACGCGTGATACAAGGTTTTGGATCAGGTGTATTGATGTCATTATCGCAAATTGTTCCAAAGTTAGCATTTGAAATTCCGTTACGATATAAAATTATGGGCATAGTTGGCAGTGTTTGGGGTATTTCGAGTATCATTGGGCCGCTTTTAGGTGGTGGTATATTAGAATTTGCAACATGGCATTGGTTATTCTACATAAATATACCGATTGCGATCATTGCCATTATATTAGTTGTATGGACATTTCATTTTCCAGAGGAAGAAACAGTTGCTAAATCAAAATTTGATACTAAAGGGCTCACGCTATTTTATGTATTTATTGGATTGATTATGTTTGCTTTATTAAACCAACAGCTATTACTTTTAAATTTCTTAAGTTTTATCTTAGCTATCGTTGTGGCAATACGTTTATTTAAAGTAGAAAAACATGTTTCTTCACCATTTTTACCTGTGGTTGAATTTAATCGTTCAATTACTTTAGTTTTTATAACTGACCTTCTAACAGCTATTTGTTTAATGGGATTCAATTTATATATTCCAGTCTACCTTCAAGAACAACTAGGATTATCTCCATTACAAAGTGGATTGGTTATTTTTCCTTTATCTGTAGCTTGGATTACATTGAATTTTAATTTACATCGAATTGAAGCAAAACTATCAAGGAAAGTTATTTACTTACTATCATTTACGTTGCTACTAGTAAGTAGTATTATCATTTCATTTGATATTAAATTTCCGTTACTTATTGCATTTGTATTAATTTTGGCAGGATTAAGTTTTGGATATATTTATACAAAAGATAGTGTAATTGTCCAAGAAGAAACTAGCCCATTACAAATGAAAAAAATGATGTCTTTTTATGGATTAACTAAAAATCTTGGGGCATCAATAGGTTCAACAATAATGGGATATCTTTATGCGATACAATCAGGAATCTTTGGTCCAAACTTACACAATGTGTTAAGTGCTGTTGCTGTAATTAGCATTGGGCTTATTGTTTTATGGGTCGTATTTTTTAAAGAACAGTCATCTCAATCAAAAGAATAGAATTATGATTAAAATTGATGTAGTGTAATTAAAGTAAGAAATAATAAATTTACTAGATGCTAGATAAATCGTTCAATATTTTATTAATAAGGAGGCCAATGATTGTGAATTATCTTAAACATAAGTTTTATAACTTGTTAACTACAATGATTGTTCTCTTTATTTTTGTACTTTCTGGTGCGATTTTTTTAACATTTCTAGGGTTTGGTTTATATGGATTAAGTAGAATACTTATTTATTTTAGGTTGGGTGACTTTACATATAATAGAAGTATGTACGATAACCTATTATATTATGGTAGTTATATAATCTTTGGGTACTTCATCATATTTGCAGTCGAGCATTTAATGGATTATTTTAGAAAAATGTTGCCTGAAAATGCATATTTTAGAGGCGCGACTTTTCATTTGATTTCTTACACAGTTGCAACAACGTTATTTTATTTCATCATTCATTTAAATTATGTTTATATCAATATCGATTTTTGGGTAATCATGGTTATTATAGGGTTCTTATATGTTTGTAAGCTTCAATTTTACCCTGAAAGTAAAAATTTAAATAATAGAAAATAGATATCTGAAGTTGAGTGCACATATGTGTTCCAACTTCTTTTTGTTCAATAGAACAATCGATAATAGTGAGTCTTAGTGCTCAATTTGTGGTAAATAAGTTAAATAACCATTGTATGAGTCTGAGACATAAAATAAGTTATTAAGCGCTACAATGTTATATTGTTAGTTTTTAAGTCAGGCTGGGAAATAAATCAATGTTCTATGCTCTACGAAGTTATATTGGCAGTAGTTGACTGAACGAAAATGCGCTTGTAACAAGCTTTTTTCAATTCTAGTCGGGGCCCCAACACAGAAGCTGGCGTAAAGTCAGCTTACAATAATGTGCAAGTTGGCGGGGCCCCAACAAAGAGAAATTGGATTCCCAATTTCTACAGACAATGCAAGTTGGCGGGGCCCCAACAAAGAGAAATTGGATTCCCAATTTCTACAGACAATGCAAGTTGGGGTGGGAAGACGAAATAAATTTTGCGAAAATATCATTTCTGTCCTACTCCCAAGAACCAATAATGATTTAATATGTAGTGCTTCTTTATCATTTGAGTACTACTCCCATTATGTTAATGGCTATATGTATTAAAGGGACAAGTGTACATCTGTTTAAAAAGGAGGAATTATGATGGCTAAAGTTGAATTAACAACCCGGAGACGAAACTTCATAGTTGCTGTTATGTTGATTAGTGCGTTTGTAGCTATTTTAAATCAAACATTATTAAATACAGCGTTACCTAGTATAATGAGAGAATTAAATATTAATGAAAGTACATCGCAATGGCTAGTTACTGGGTTTATGCTTGTTAATGGCGTCATGATACCTCTGACGGCATATCTAATGGATAGGATTAAAACTAGACCTTTATACTTAGCAGCGATGGGGACATTTTTATTAGGTTCTATTGTTGCAGCCTTAGCTCCGAATTTTGGAGTTTTAATGTTAGCACGTGTAATTCAAGCGATGGGTGCAGGGGTACTTATGCCCTTAATGCAATTTACGTTATTTACATTGTTCAGTAAAGAACATCGAGGTTTTGCAATGGGGCTGGCAGGTTTAGTAATTCAATTTGCACCAGCAATAGGACCTACAGTTACTGGATTAATCATTGATCAAGCGAGTTGGCGAGTACCATTTATTATAATTGTAGGAATTGCTTTAGTTGCCTTTGTTTTCGGTTTGGTTTCAATCTCGAGTTACAATGAAGTGAAATATACTAAATTAGATAAGCGCTCAGTAATGTATTCAACTATTGGGTTCGGGTTAATGCTATATGCATTTAGTAGTGCAGGAGATTTAGGATTTACAAGTCCAATAGTAATAGGTGCATTGATAATAAGTATGGTTATTATCTATTTATTTATACGTAGACAATTTAATATTAGTAATACACTTTTAAATTTAAGGGTTTTTAAAAATAGAACATTTGCATTATGTACGATTAGTTCAATGATTATTATGATGTCAATGGTTGGACCCGCGCTGCTTATACCGCTATATGTTCAAAACAGTTTATCTTTATCTGCCTTGTTATCAGGACTAGTTATCATGCCTGGTGCAATAATAAATGGTATTATGTCGGTTTTTACAGGTAAATTTTATGATAAGTATGGTCCTAGGCCATTGATTTATACTGGTTTTACAATTTTAACAATTACTACAATTATGTTGTGTTTCTTGCATACAGACACATCTTATACGTATTTAATAGTCGTATATGCAATCAGAATGTTTTCAGTTTCTTTACTCATGATGCCGATAAATACTACAGGAATTAATTCTTTGAGAAATGAAGAAATCTCACATGGCACGGCTATTATGAACTTTGGTCGTGTAATGGCTGGTTCACTAGGCACAGCTTTAATGGTTACATTAATGAGTTTTGGTGCAAAAATATTTTTATCAACTTCACCATCACATTTAACTTCAAATGAGATAAAACAACAATCAATTGCTATTGGAGTAGATATCTCATTTGGATTTGTAGCAGTTCTAGTTATGATTGCTTATGTGATAGCAATTTTTATCAGAGAACCTGAAGAGATTGAAAGTAATAGAAGGAAATTTTAAAATAATATGAGTAGTTGGTCTATTGAAAATAATAGGCTAACTTCTTTTTTTATTTAATGAAAAGTTTTATACTTTTATTGATAGACTACGTAAAAAATGACATTTGCAATTATGTAGATATTTTAAATTGATTAAGGGGGATTTACTTTGTTAACGGTAGATCAAGTTAAAGAACTAATAGGAGAAATTAAAGATCCTATTATAGATGTACCTTTAAAAGAAACAGAAGGTATTGTAGAAGTTTCTATTAAGGAAGAAAAAGAACATGTAAGTGTTAAATTGGCAATGGCACAATTAGGTGGTGCACAGCAATTAGATTTACAGATGGCAGTTGTTAATGCTTTAAAAGAAAATGGTGCAAAAACTGTGGGTATACGATTTGAAACGTTACCAGAAGAAAAAGTAAATCAATTTAAACCAAAAGAAGAAAATAAACCTAAAACGATAGAAGGGCTGTTATCTCAAAATAATCCAGTTGAATTTATTGCTATTGCTTCAGGTAAAGGTGGCGTCGGTAAATCTACTGTTGCAGTAAATTTAGCCGTTGCCTTAGCTCGTGAAGGTAAAAAAGTTGGATTAGTAGATGCCGATATATATGGATTTAGTGTACCAGATATGATGGGTATCGATGAAAAGCCTGGAATTAAAGGGAAGGAAGTAATTCCAGTTGAACGTCATGGCGTTAAAGTTATATCAATGGCCTTTTTTGTGGAAGAAAATGCGCCAGTTATATGGAGAGGGCCAATGTTAGGTAAAATGTTGACGAATTTCTTTACAGAAGTTAAATGGGGAGACATTGAATATTTAATACTCGATCTTCCACCTGGAACAGGAGATGTAGCTTTAGATGTTCATACGATGTTACCTTCAAGTAAGGAAATTATTGTAACGACACCTCATCCTACAGCAGCATTTGTTGCAGCTCGCGCAGGTGCGATGGCAAAACATACGGATCATTCTATTCTTGGCGTAGTTGAAAACATGAGTTATTTTGAAAGTAAAGAGACAGGTAATAAAGAATATGTCTTTGGCAAAGGTGGCGGTACTAAGTTAGCTGATGAACTTAATACTCAATTACTTGGGGAATTACCTTTAGAGCAACCATCTTGGAATCCAAAAGATTTTGCACCGTCAATATATCAATCAGATGATCGTCTAGGTAAAATTTATAGCTCGATTGCACAAAAAGTTATAGCTGCTACAAATAAATAGGTATAATATATGCTAAACGTACAAAATTACTTTTATTTTGTACGTTTTTATATTGAATTGTTTTAGAATGCTGGTAAAATAAGTTCTTGTGTTAAGCAATCAACGCATTGAAAAAAGAAGCGGTTTGCAAACACGAATGTTTTTCAAAAAAGTTATTGACTTTAAATTATAAAGTTGATAAGATAATAAAGTCGTCAAAAACGGCGACGATGTTTTTAAAGAAGAATTTCAAAAGTGTAAAACTTACCATTGAAATAATTATAAAAACAATATAGAATAAATAAAGTAATCGTTCAAAAAGTTATTGACTTCAACAATTAAACGAAGTACAATAAAAGAGATTGAACATTAATGAACATTGAAAACTGAATGACAATATGTCAACGTTAATTCCAAAAAAGTAACTATTAGTTACAAACATTATATAGTATTTATGAGCTAATCAAACATCATAATTTTTATGGAGAGTTTGATCCTGGCTCAGGATGAACG
>NZ_JAFEPJ010000029.1:0-3659 GCF_016893255.1 Staphylococcus sp. GDB20D11A | reverse complement strand
CAAAGAGATTGAAGATATGAAAATGCAGTTAGCGAGTGATTACTCTCCTCAGTTTGAAAATGTTTTAAAATCTATGGGTAAGGGCGATGTGATTAATAAGTTCAGTAAATTATCAGCGAAGAAATTATATTTTAGTAGTCGTGGACTAATCCAGCCTGAAATAGAATATACAAACGATTATGATAAAATTAGTGCTTTATTAGCACAGGCGAATTCTGAGGATTATCAAGTAGATAATTTTCATTTTAAAAATACGTTTGATGGTAATGATGTGCACTATAGACAAATTAAACCAAAACTAAAAGATAAAGAAGACCACTAGAGTTAGTGGTCTTTCTTGTTTTGTTCTAATTCTTTTTTGATTTCGTCGGGTGATTTTAAATCTTCTGCATTTTTTAATAATTTGCTTAGTTTTTCACTTTCTATCATGTCACCTTCAAATTGAAAATTATCTTGAGGAGCGCCATAAGCAACAAAATTATCTTTTTTATTGCTGTTGATATAACCTTCAATAACGGCATCGCCCATTGGTCCTTGTTTCAAATTATTGAAATGGACGGATTTAATAGTATTGGGTTCTTTGGTGTTATGTTTGAGATAAAGTGTAATACGTTCTTGTTGTTCTTTGTAGTAGATTTCTTTTTGTTTTTCGCGTTCGTCATATTTCATTTTAAGATAGACGCCTCCAATAATGATTAATATAATAAATATAATACTAATAAAGATTAAAATGTTCTTTTTTGACATAGATAAACAACTCCTAAAATGAGGTGATTTTATGAATGACTTACATGATAAAGATAATACATATATGAGATTAGCTAAAGAAGCATATGATATTAAACCAAATCAAAAGCAAATAACAGTAAAATATTCAAATAAAGAAAAAGTTAAATTTAAAGTTTTAGGTTTTCGCCAAAATAAGTTTAATGGCTTGAAGATGGCTGGTGTATCGCCGATTGAAAAAGATGGTAAAGTGAATAAAGACGAGTTATATATGATATACGCAGGGACAAATCTTACTGAGGATTTTGGTTCGGATATTGTAGAAGATGCGAAGATAGCAGGCGCAAAGTTTGGTGGTGGTTTAAGAACGCCACCGACAAAAGAAGAGATAGAGATATATGGAGATTTGAATAAAAAAGTAACAGGTTATGATACAGGTTTAGCTGATTTCTCACAAAATGTAATCACAAATCCGATATCACAAAGTAAGGAATCGTATATATTTACAGGTGCGTTAATTAAAGACCAAAAACCGAAGTATGTATATGGTGCAGCACATAGTTTGGGCGGTGGTTTAGCGTTAATGAATGGTGTGATGTATGACTTTGATGGTGTACGTACTTTTTCAGCACCGAATACATTTGATTGGTTGCCAGATGAAATTAAAGCGAATTATCGCCCAGAAAAATATGATGGTAAATTCTTTAATTATGTACATGATTCAGATGTGATAGGTAACAGTGATTTATTTTCACAGCGTATTGGATTAAAAATACATGGAGAAGATGCCAAAATGGATCATTTTTATGAGATCTTCAATCCGATATTGGGGCATGGCATGGATACATTCAGTTTTAGTAGGGATAATGTTCATATTAAAATGAATACAGATGAAATGTCCAAGATAGCAAGTGATTTGAAAGCATCATGTGCGTTTGTAGATGGTGCGATTAGAGCCTATCAAAAGTATATGGACGATACGAAGGCGGCTGCGAAACGTATTGAAAGAAAATATATGGAAAAAATAAGAACAGGCAATTATAAGCATATAAAGCCCTCTGATATAGAAGATTATATGGAAGAGTTATCTGTATCGGGCAAATATGAATTTTATAATGACACCGCATTTGAGACAGTTATGAGTGAATTGAGCCGTATTCGAAAGAATATTGAATCTTTCGCAGGTAAACTAATACATGCGAGTGAAAAGATGGAATCTCGAGATAAAGAAATTGGTGAATTATATAAAATATTTGAGAGGTAATGTATATGGGTTTAATTGATGATATTGCGGAAAGCATAGAAGAACGAAGTGATTTATCCGAGTTTAAGCAGGCTATGAAAAGTGAACTACAAACAAAAGTTGAAGATGCGAAATCAAAAATTAAATCCATCGATGATGATATTTGGGATTGGCAAACGACGGTAAATAATAAAAATAGTGATATTGAAGAATATTGCGAAGGTAAAACGGCTGAACGAGCAATGGAACAATTGACTCAATATAAGCAAGATATCGCAGGTATGAGATGGACAGCAGAGGACGCAGAGAAAAGTTGTAAAGTGGGTAGTTGGTTTTGGTAGACGTTAACTTTTGTTAGCGTTTTTTTAATAGATATTTTAATAATGATGATAATCCTTTGAGGTTTTTATATTCAAAATCAATTTTAAGGTTATTTAAAAGGCATATAACAAGAAGTAATTGTAGTTAGTATACAAAACCATTCAGAAGAATAGAACGGTCTAAAAACAAGCTTAAAATGCAAAATAAGAATATTGAACTTTTATGCCGAGAAAACATTTTGAAAAAGAAAAGAGCTGTATGTTATTTCAACTTGTTGAAAATGTTGGTGGGGTTTGAATTGAGATTAATCCCAAGAAAACACCAACAGAAAAACATACAGCTCAAAGTTTCTGTTCAAAATGGAAATTGGAATAAAAAATAAAGATAGTTGTGTTTTTAGCGTTTAAAAAAGAGTGTGAGGAAGCGCATAAAGGTTTAGGTTATTTTGATAGGCTTAAAATGCACCGTAAAATTTTGGAAATTGCGGGTGGCTGGGCGGAGCCCAAAGGCCATAGCGGAGCGTAGCGCAATTGGAAAAATTAGGTGCTGTTTTAAGCCATCAAAACTAGAAGAAATTCGTCACTTGTGACGAGTTTCTTCTATACTTAATTTATTTATAGTGACACAAAAGTCGAAAAAGTGTCGCTATCCCAGAAAACATAAGGATGATGTTTAGATACAAAAATGTTATGATGTGTTTGTAACGTAATTAAAAATTGCATAAAAAGTGCCCCCTAATTTTGGCGGAAATAGGAGGCGATACATATATGCGTGATTTTTTTGACAAATTGAGAACGGAAGAACGAATTTCCGTATCTAAATATAAAATCATTTCTACCGGTAGTATAACAGAAATTTATGAAAGTGAAAACGGCTATGTTCGTGAACTGAATAAAGAAGTTAATACCGATAGGGTGGAAATTGGCAGTAATGGAATGACTGAGCAGGAGCGATTTGAAAAAGATATGTTGAATTTAAAAACATCGTTAAATCGTAGTCAGAAACATTTAAAGCGTTTAATTAATGCGAATATTGGTGCATGGGGCACAGAGAAAGCAAAATTTGTTACGTTAACATTTAAATCAAATATTAAAAATCATGAGACAGCTAATCCGGAATTCAGAAAATTTATTAAACGTTTGAATTATTTTGTATTTGGAGATAAGAAAAATCGCCTGAAATATACGTGTTGTGTAGAACGTCAAACGCGGGGTGCATTACATTATCACGTGGTTTTTTATAATTTACCTTTTATTAAACAAGCTGATTTATTAAAAGTATGGCAAAAGGGAAAATATAGCGGTAGTTTATGTATTAATGCGATTGATAATGTAGATAATGTTGGTGTATACGTAGCGAAGTATATTAC
>NZ_JAFEPJ010000028.1:29941-30974 GCF_016893255.1 Staphylococcus sp. GDB20D11A | reverse complement strand
CACAATTATACGGACTTTATCGAAAAAGAAAAACATTTATTCAATTCGTAAACTAGGTGTAGGTATTGCATCTGTAACTTTAGGTACATTACTTATATCTGGTGGCGTAACACCTGCTGCAAATGCTGCGCAACACGATGAAGCTCAACAAAATGCTTTTTATCAAGTGTTAAATATGCCTAACTTAAATGCTGATCAACGCAATGGTTTTATCCAAAGCCTTAAAGATGATCCAAGCCAAAGTGCTAACGTTTTAGGTGAAGCTCAAAAACTTAATGACTCTCAAGCTCCAAAAGCTGATGCGCAACAAAATAACTTCAACAAAGATCAACAAAGCGCCTTCTATGAAATTTTGAACATGCCTAACTTAAATGAAGAGCAACGCAATGGTTTCATTCAAAGTCTTAAAGACGATCCAAGCCAAAGCACTAACGTTTTAGGTGAAGCTAAAAAATTAAACGAATCTCAAGCACCGAAAGCTGACAACAATTTCAACAAAGAACAACAAAATGCTTTCTATGAAATCTTGAACATGCCTAACTTGAACGAAGAACAACGCAATGGTTTCATCCAAAGCTTAAAAGATGATCCAAGTCAAAGTGCTAACCTATTGTCAGAAGCTAAAAAGTTAAATGAATCTCAAGCACCGAAAGCGGATAACACATTCAACAAAGAACAACAAAATGCTTTCTATGAAATCTTACATTTACCTAACTTAAATGAAGAACAACGCAATGGTTTCATCCAAAGCTTAAAAGATGACCCAAGCCAAAGCGCTAACCTTTTAGCAGAAGCTAAAAAGCTAAATGATGCACAAGCACCAAAAGCTGACAACAAATTCAACAAAGAACAACAAAATGCTTTCTATGAAATTTTACATTTACCTAACTTAACTGAAGAACAACGTAACGGCTTCATCCAAAGCCTTAAAGACGATCCTTCAGTGAGCAAAGAAATTTTAGCAGAAGCTAAAAAGCTAAACGATGCTCAAGCACCAAAAGAGGAAGACAATAACAAACCTGGTAAAGAAGAC
>NZ_JAFEPJ010000028.1:0-29806 GCF_016893255.1 Staphylococcus sp. GDB20D11A | reverse complement strand
AGAAGACGGCAACAAACCTGGCAAAGAAGATGGCAACAAGCCTGGTAAAGAAGACGGCAACGGAGTACATGTCGTTAAACCTGGTGATACAGTAAATGACATTGCAAAAGCAAACGGCACTACTGCTGACAAAATTGCTGCAGATAACAAATTAGCTGATAAAAACATGATCAAACCTGGTCAAGAACTTGTTGTTGATAAGAAGCAACCAGCAAATCATGCAGATGCTAACAAAGCTCAAGCATTACCAGAAACTGGTGAAGAAAATCCATTCATCGGTACAACTGTATTTGGTGGATTATCATTAGCGTTAGGTGCAGCGTTATTAGCTGGACGTCGTCGCGAACTATAAAAACAAACAATACACAACGATAGATATCATTTTATCCAAACCAATTTTAACTTATATACGTTGATTAACACTTTCTTATTTGAAATGATAAGAATCATCTAAATGCACGAGTAACATCTTTTGTTGCTCAGTGCATTTTTTATTTTACTTACTTTTCTAAACAACTTCTGAAGCGCCTCAACACTTTCTACTCTAATTACATATACGACATTTTTAGACATTAAAAAATCGAACTAGACAAGATGCTCAATGCATTTCGTACTAGTTCGATTCATGAATAATTAGATTTAAAATGTCATTTGAATCCAAGTGACAACATTATTTATATTTAGAATATTAACGTTAGTATAAACGTCCAAACACAAATAAAGGCAACAAATATAATACTGTATTTTAACGTCATTTTTAATAATGCAGACTCTTCACCAAC
This sequence comes from Staphylococcus sp. GDB20D11A, assembly GCF_016893255.1. Taxonomy (NCBI): domain Bacteria; kingdom Bacillati; phylum Bacillota; class Bacilli; order Caryophanales; family Staphylococcaceae; genus Staphylococcus; species Staphylococcus sp. GDB20D11A. The sequence continues at coordinate 29,024 of NZ_JAFEPJ010000028.1, read as the reverse complement.
TTTTTTAACAGCTGCAGTCGCAATGGCAATTGATTGTGGTGAAATAAGTTTCGCTGCTACACCACCTGCAGTGTTAGCTGCCACAAGTAATGAACCGCTTGTTGAAATTTGTTGTGCCACTGTCGCTTGAATAGGTGCGAATAAAGTATTGTTATTTACAACTGAACCAGTCATAAACACACCAATCCAACCTAATACTGGAGAGAATAATGGGAAAATTGCTCCCGCTTTAGCAATACCTTGTCCAATTGCTACAGTCAAACCACCGTATGTCATAACTTTAGCAATAGCTAGGATAGCTGAAATTGTAAGGATCGGTAACCATAATTCTTTAATTGCTTCGACCAATAAAGCACCTGCACTTTTCCATTTTAACTTCGTAATTAAAATTGTAATAATTACTGTTAATAAAATCGCTGTCCCAGTTGCACCAATTAAATCGAGACGCAACGCAATTCCTTTAGGCGATAAATCACTCACAGTATTTGGAATTGGCAATTTTATTACTAGACTTTCAAGTGCACCTCCAGGTTGGAATAATTTTTTGAAGAATGGTGCACTCCATACTAATACAAAGGCAGTTAAAATGACGAACGGACTCCAAGCAAAGACAATTTCTTTAGGCGTTCGTTTTTGAATTTTATGTTCAGACGCTTCCAATCTGAAAATGTTTTTCGGTTTAAATTTACGACAAACAAATGCTAACACCACCATTGTTGCTAGTGATGGGATAATGTCTGCTAGTTCTGGACCATGGAATATTGTTAATAATAATTGTAATCCAGTATATGTACCACTCACTGTTAAAATGACAGGTAAAATTTCTTTAATACCTTTCATACCATCTACAATGAATACTAAAACAAATGGAATAATAAAGTTTAAAATTGGAAGTGTTAATGCTGAGTATCTCGCAACATCTAATGTTGTAACGCCTCCACTTAAGTTAAACGTATCAATAATACTAACTGGTAAACCAATTGCACCAAAGGCACCCGCCGCACCATTAGCAATTAAACATAACATCGCTGCTTTTAATGGTTCAAATCCAAGTTGAATCAATAACACTGCACAAATTGCAATCGGTACACCAAAACCTGCTGCACCTTCTAGAAATGCGTTGAAACAAAATCCAATTAATAATAGTTGGATACGTTGGTCTTCTGAAATGCTTGCAATACTATCTTGAATAATAGAAAATTGCCCTGTTTTAATAGAAACTTTATATAACCAAACTGCCATTAAAACGATATATCCTATTGGGAAAATACCGGCAACAACGCCTTCTGTAATCGCACCTGCTGATACACGCGCTGGTAATTCAAATACAAATAAAGCCACAATCAATGTAACAACCAAAGTTGTCAATGCTGCATAAATGCCTTTCATTTTAAAAACGGTTAAGCATAATAAAAATAAAATAATAGGTACTGCTGCAACTAAGGCTGATAATCCAACATTATCGAATGGATTTACAGTAAGTAGTGTCATAATGACTCCCTCTCTTTATATAAAATATTTATCATCCTGATTAATCTACACCCTATTTCAACTTATATTTTGCGATGATCACATATTTAAAATGTAACACTCCTATATGTGACAGGCAATCGAATTTTTACAAAAAGTTCACAAAATATACACAATATTTAACTATAATAAATAATATATCATTTTAATTATAAATACTAGATATTATTTATAATAATCTCAGGAATCCGCTTCAAAACTGCATCATGACAGTTTATATTTTTATTGAGAATCTCTCATTTTATGAATTGTAGGAAGTAAACAAAATATGACAAGCGTCAAACCAATGATAATGATAAATATCATATTAAACCATAGTAAATTGAATTGATGATGGTGTTGTATTTGCCAAATTTCTAATACTGTGAAGATAGACATATAGCTCATAATCTCTAAATTTAACGTACTTAAAAATAATTTAATCGCTCGAATTTCACGTGGTGTATGATTATAATGTGACCATTTGGCAAATCGTTCATAGTATCTACCTGCAATGAAAAATATAAGCCAAATCACTATAAATGCGCTATTAATCAAAAGCAGCACCCATTTATCAGCAAAGTTATCAGCATCCCCTGCTAAATTATAGTGAATAGGTACTTTGGTTGGTAATTTTGAATAGGTCACTACTGTATAGCACATCATAGCTAAGTAAATAAGTAGACTTAATATTGTAAAAGACCTGATTTTAGACATTCTATCGCCTCTCTCTTTACATTTTATGTATAACACTCTGCCTATTTTACCTTTTAATTACATTACCCCAAACGATTAAACAATATGTAATGATACTATAATTGCGTCAGGAGTATCCGCTTGTTAATTGTGCATAGCTTATATTTAGCTGTTTAACATGCCACATAATGATTCGAATTATTCCAAGTCCCGCACCTCAGAATCCAAAAACATTCGAGTGATAAAATTTTAAAAATCAAAAAATATAAAAAAGATCTAATTTCGTCAAATTTACCAATATAAATACTAATATTTGCAATTCACAAAGGGGTATAGTCTGAGTGTATTATAATACGAAAGGACTTGGTGGATATGTATTACAGTTATGGAAATTATGAAGCATTTGCGCGCCCTAAAAAACCTGAAAATGTAGAAAACAAATCCGCTTACTTAATCGGATCTGGTCTAGCTTCACTTGCTGCAGCTTGTTTTTTAATAAGGGATGGTCAAATGGAAGGTTCTAAGATTCATATTTTAGAAGAGTTACCCAAAGCGGGCGGTAGTCTTGATGGTGAAAATATGCCTTTAAAAGGCTATGTTGTCCGTGGTGGTCGTGAAACGGAGAACCACTTTGAATGTTTGTGGGATTTATTCAGATCTATCCCTTCACTTGAAATTGATCATGCGTCAGTATTAGATGAATTCTATTGGTTAAACAAAGAAGACCCTAACTATTCTCGTTGTCGTGTTATTGAGAAACAGGGTCAACGTTTAGTCACAGATGGAGATTTCACTTTGACTAAAACGGCGATTAAAGAAATTTTAGATTTATGCTTAACGAATGAAGAAGATTTAGATGATGTCAAAATAACAGATGTATTTTCCGACGATTTCTTTAATTCAAACTTTTGGATTTACTGGAAAACGATGTTTGCATTTGAACCGTGGCATTCTGCTATGGAAATGCGTCGCTATCTAATGCGATTCGTTCATCATATTGGTGGTCTCGCAGACTTTTCAGCTTTAAAATTCACTAAATATAATCAATATGAATCTTTAGTATTACCTATGGTTGAATATTTAAAATCGCATGGGGTTCAATTTGAATACGATGTAAAAGTAGAAGATATTAAAGTAGATGTTACGACAAGTCAAAAAATTGCCCGAGAAATATTAATTGACCGTAATGGTAATGCAGAATCTATTAAACTGACTATAAACGATCTTGTCTTTGTGACAAACGGTAGTATTACAGAAAGCTCTACTTATGGTGATAATGATACACCAGCGCCACCAACTGACGAATTAGGTGGTAGTTGGACACTATGGAAAAATTTAGTGCGACAAAGTCCTGAATTTGGTAATCCTGATAAGTTTTGCCAAAATATTCCCAAAAAAAGTTGGTTTGTTTCAGCAACATCGACAACAAACAATAAAGATATTATCGATACAATAGAAAGCATTTGTAAACGTGATCCACTTGCAGGTAAAACGGTTACTGGCGGTATTATTACAATCAATGATTCTGCATGGCAAATCAGTTTTACAATCAATCGTCAGCAACAGTTTAAAAACCAACCTAAAAATGAAATATCTACGTGGATTTATGCCTTATATTCAGATGTAAACGGCGATTATATTAAAAAGCCAATCACAGAATGTAGTGGTAATGAAATATGCCAAGAATGGCTGTATCACTTAGGTGTACCAACTGACAAAATTGAAGACTTAGCAAAACATGCATCTAATACGATTCCTGTTTATATGCCATATATTACCTCTTATTTCATGACGCGTGCTATCGGCGACAGACCTTTAGTCGTCCCGCATCAATCACAAAATTTAGCATTTATTGGTAACTTTGCAGAAACAGAGCGAGATACTGTATTTACAACAGAATATTCGGTTCGTACTGCCATGGAAGCTGTTTATCAATTACTAAATATAGATCGTGGTATTCCAGAGGTCATCAATAGTACATTTGATCTTCGCGTCTTAATGGATGCCGTATACGAACTGAATGACCATCAAGATTTGCGCGAGATTACTAAAGATTCGAAAATGCAGAAACTCGCATTAGCAGGATTCCTTAAAAAGATAAAAGGTACGTACATTGAGTCATTATTAAAAGAACACAGATTGTTATAACGAGGCACATTAAATCATGTCTATATGGTGATTTCAAATCATGGAGTGGGATAGAAATGATATGTTCACAAACTTTATTTCGTTATCCCACTCACATGATTTTTTTGATGACACATAATTGTATGATTGATTGCATCATTTTGTTAAACAAGTGATTGCAAATCTGCCATTTCACACTGAAAATTTACATAATAAGTGATGATATTTTACAAGTCATATACAAATAACATATATTGTTAAATAATTTTACCTAATCTTAACATTAAATTTACAATTATAAGCGATAATCTAAATATAAAGCTTATTTGAGGTGAAATAATGGAAATGTCGGTTACAGAAGTCATTTTCTCCTTTTTAGGTGGTTTAGGTATTTTCCTTTACGGCTTAAAAATCATGGGAGACGGGCTTCAAGCATCAGCAGGAGACAGGCTACGAGATATTTTAAACAAATTTACATCAAATCCAGTATTAGGTGTTATTGCAGGTATCGTTGTAACTATTTTAATACAAAGTAGTTCAGGTACGACAGTTATCACAATCGGACTGGTAACAGCTGGATTTATGACATTGAAACAAGCCATTGGAGTGATAATGGGTGCTAATATCGGAACAACGGTAACTGCATTTATTATCGGTATAGATTTAGGCGAATATGCAATGCCAATTTTAGCATTAGGTGCATTTTTAATCTTTTTCTTTAAACGCTCTAAAATTAATAACATTGGCCGCATACTATTCGGTTTCGGTTCTCTATTCTTCGGTCTAGAATTTATGGGTGATGCCGTTAAACCTTTAGCATCATTAGATGGATTTAAGCAATTAATGCTTGATATGTCTACAAATCCAATACTCGCTGTCATTGTCGGCGCAGGGTTAACAGCACTAGTTCAAAGTTCAAGTGCGACGATTGGTATTTTACAAGAATTTTATCAACAAGATTTAATTAGCTTAAACGCAGCAATCCCTGTGTTACTAGGCGATAATATTGGTACAACGATTACAGCTATCTTAGCTAGTTTAGCCGGCTCAATCGCTGCAAAACGTGCGGCGCTTGTACACGTCATCTTTAACTTAATCGGGGTAATTATCTTCACAATTTTCTTGCCAGTTGTGATTCACTTGATTAGTTTGTTACAAGATGTATGGCACTTAAAACCAGCGATGACGATTGCAGTATCACATGGTATCTTCAACATAACAAATACTTTGATTCAATTACCATTTGTAGCAGGTTTAGCATGGATAGTTACAAAGCTTGTCCCAGGTAAAGATATTGCTGATGACTATAAACCTCAGCACTTAAACAAAGATCTTGTTTATCACGCACCTGGTGTTGCATTACAAGAAACTCAAAAAGAATTACAAAATGTGGGTCAGATTGTCTTATCAATGTTTGAAGACATTCGCGAAATTACAAAAGACGACAAAAAATTAATCAAAAAGCTTGAACAAAAGCATCAAGCTGTTGAAACAATCAATGATAGTATTCGAAATTATTTAGTTAGAATTTCTACAAAAGCCATTACGAAGGCAGACGTTGAGCGTTTAGCAGTTATGTTTGATGTCAATCGCTCTATTTTAAAAGTAGCAGAGCTAACAGAAGAGTATGTCGCTCAATTAAAACGCCAACATGATGAAGATATTCGCATTACAGAAGATGCACAACGCGGTATGGATAAATTATTCAACCATGTTGCTGAGTCATTTGATAAAGCCATCGACATGTTAGATGTTTATGACAAAACGAAAAAAGATGAAATTGTAGAACGTAGTAGAGAATCATTTAATATTGAACATAAACTACGCAAAGGTCATATTAAACGCCTTAATCGTGGTGAATGTACAACAAAAGGCGGATTACTATATATCGATATGATTGGTGTTCTTGAACGTATCGGTTATCATTCACGAAATGTTTCTGAAGCACTTGTTGGTCTTAACGATGATGTACCTACAGATGAAGAAATTGCAACAACTGAAATTTAATTTTTAATGTCTTATTTATATTCATACCTTATATAAAAATTAGAACTTAATATGCTTATACAAAGCCAATCCAACATTCATGGGTTGGCTTTTTTGTTTAGCAAACTTTATTATCTTAAATCGGCTATAAACACTGATATAATAATGCTTCATTAGTATGCGGTAAGCATGACGGACACTGTTCTCGGAGTCTGACCCCGAAACGTTTAATATACACTTTTACACGTCGCCTTCATTGAAGCGAATTGCCATAACCTTCACATTATATATAGTTCTTTCCATATAAATGTCCAAATTTTAGAACAACGCAATAAATAACCATCCACCTAACTTATCAAAAGTTTAAGTGGATGGTTTTTCATTTATATTTATATTAGTGTTAATCCAATCATAGATTTATCTATATGCACTGCTCTATACATTTCCTCATTTAATTTGCTTTATTTTCATTTAAATCATTATCAAAACACTGGGCGTGTCATCGTTATTATTTTGCATCTTTGACACGTTTATCATCATTAGGAATCGCGAATAAAATTGCGATAAATGCCATGATTCCCATTAATACGTTAACCCAAAGTGCAATCATCGCACCTGTATGAATGCTCGTTGCAGCAACTGCACCGGCATATACTGCACCACTAATTGCGACACCGAATGCACCACCAAGTGATGAAGCCATTTTATAAATACCTGAAGCAACGCCAACTTTATCTAACGGTGCATTTGAAATAGCTGTATCTGTAGAAGGTGTTGCATAAATACCTAAGCCTAGTCCGAAACATAAATATCCTACGACACAACTGATAACATAAAATATGCCTGGTAAGAATACTAATGAAATAAGTGCAATACCAATGATTACAATGAAGGTACCTAATAACATTGGTCGCTTAGAACCCATTTTTTGTAATAATTTTTCACCAACTCGAATCATTAATAGCACCATGATTAAATAAGTAATTGATAAGTATCCTGCCTGCAATGCTGTATAACCTAAACCTTGTTGCACGAATGTATTCGCTACAATTAATGTACCTGCAACACCGTTTAATAAGAAGTTCGAAATCGTTGCACCTGTATATGGTTTATTTTCAAATAATTTAAAATCAATAAGCGGATTATCTACTTTTTTCTCAACTTTTAAGAACATAAAGAATGCTACAATTACGATTGCAATCAAACTAAAGAACCAAAATGATGTATAACCAAGTGCTGCACCTTTAGTAATGACAACGTTTAAACTTAATAACATAACTACTAGAACAATTAGACCTGCAACGTCAAATTTATGTGTATTGGTAACTTCTGATTTCGTTTCAGGCGTCCCTTTGATGAGTAACATTGAAAGTACGGCAACGATAATTGAGAAGATGAAAATCCATCTCCAACCCATAGTTGTCGCAACTGCCCCACCGAAGAGTGAACAGATACCACTGCCACCCCAAGAACCGATAGACCAGTAGCTTAAGGCACGCTGACGTTCAGCACCCTCATAATAAGTTTTCATAATGGCCAATGTGGAAGGCATAATACACGCTGCTGATACGCCTTGTATAATACGGCCTAAAATTAGCAATGCTGGTAAATTTGTAATAATAATTAATGCTGAACCAATAATACTTAATAATAAGCCGATATTTGTCATTTTCACGCGTCCAATTTTATCTGCTAGGCCGCCTGCTCCAACAACAAACATGCCTGAAAATAGTGCGGTTAGACTTACCGCAATACTAATTGTTCCCATGTCTGCACCAAAACTTTGTTGTAAATTTGGTACAACATTTACAAGTGATTGTGCAAACAACCAAAATGTAATAACACCTAATACAATACCTAAGATTAACTTGTTGCCCCCGCGATACGTTTCATTCATGTTAGTTATCTCCTTTAAGGTAATCTAAAACAACTGTCCCTACAGCTTCTGCCGAAATAAGTAATGATTTTTCTGAAATGTTAAATTTAGGATGATGATGTGGGTAAATTTCACCATCTTCCACAGCTGCACCTGTATAAATAAAGGCACTTGGTCGTTCCTTAGCATAGTATGCAAAGTCTTCTGAAGGTGGTTGTGGTTCACATATTTCGACACCAAATTCAAGGTCTGCTTCTTTTAGCGTCTTAGCCACGCACTCAGTAAACTCTGGATCATTATATAATGCAGGATAATCATCGTTATATTCTAATGTGCAAGTTACACCATACAATGCTTCTAATCCTTTTGATAAACGTTTAATTTCTTTTTCAATTGTTGCTTTTGTAGCATCTGTTAATCCACGTACATCACCTTCAATTTCAACAACATCTTTAATGACATTGAATTGACCTTTACCGTCAAATGAACCGATTGTGACAACACCTGTTTCAAATGGACTTAGTCGTCTAGATACAACTGTTTGTAACGCTGTGACGAAGTAGCTACCTGCAACAATGGCATCATTGGCCATATGTGGTGATGAACCATGACCACCTTTACCTTGAACTTTCAATTTGAAGAATGCGCGTCCTGTTTGAACATATCCAGGTCTGTAATACACATTACCTGTTTTCATTGTGCTCATGACGTGTACACCTAATACATGATCAACACCGTCTAATACACCATTTTCAATCATTGCTTTAGCACCACCTGGTGGTACTTCTTCAGCTGGTTGATGTATCACAACGACTTTTCCTGTAAAACTATCTTTCATTTCAGCAAGTGTCTCTGCTAATACAAGCATGTATGCTGTATGTGCATCGTGACCACATGCGTGCATAACACCTTTATTTTGTGATGCAAAAGATAATCCTGTATCTTCAGTAATAGGTAATGCATCAAAGTCTGCACGGATTGCTAATGTTTTACCAGGTTTCCCTGAATCAATCGTTACTTTAATTCCACGTGGTCCGACATTCGTTTCTACTTCTACATCTTTACCTTTGTAAAATTCAGCGATGTATTTCGCCGTTTCATCCTCATGAAAAGATAATTCTGGATGCTGATGTAAATAACGTCTGATCTCAATCATTTTGTCTTCTTTTGATTTTAAAGCTTCAATTAATTGTTGATTCATATCATTCATCTCCTTAGTTACATCATATATGATTGATCATTATTTATATTGCCAACAACAGAGATGTTAACCATTAATTTTTTGCAATTTTAACTTTGAATACAAAAAATCACAAATTATGTATAACATAAATTGTGATTTGTGATCATTTTATGAACTTGGGTAACGTTTTACTTCAATTAAGTGAATTCCATTTGTAATCATTTTAATATTTAATGCCAGCGTATCCGTCACATCTATATCGTACACTTCTAATTTTGGAAAACTCATTCGATTAACGTAATCTATAGAGTCCTTGTCCATACCATGTATCGTATGATGTTTTCGCCAAAGATTAAATAATGCACCATTTTCTTTATCTAAGGTAAAATGTTTAATCTTATACATACCTTCTTCCAGGGCATTAATGTTCAAATGAATCATTTCCGTTGCACGCATATTCATTTGATTGTCCAACGCTAAGTACGGATTAAAATGCTTTGCATCATATAACAATATTTGAAAATTTGAATCAGTTCCCGTGACAATACATGTATCATCAGAATATAAAATATTGCTTGTTAATTTATTAAATAGCAATGCCGTGAAATAGACCGGACGTTTTCCATTATATTGATGAAACAGTTCAATTGAATTCATATAATCGCGTTCATTTCTACAATGACTGACGTGCAAATCATAGTTCAACCAATAACCGATACCCTCTACTTTAGAACTTAATTTTAATAATTGCTCAATGATGATACCACCTCTAAAATATTCGCCGTTTGTAATAAATGTATCGCCCGTCAATGTATTCCAATTGAGTAAAATGAGTGGACGCTTTAGGTGATGACGATGCATTAAATCGATAAGGTAATTCGTTTTATTAATAATCATTTGACTTGCGGTTTTAAATTCATCATCATTCATTTTATTAAAATCAACAGCATCATTTGAATTGGCATCAAATACAAAATGGTCGATGTGTGGCTCAAGTCGTTTCAGCAATGGTAGTTGTCTTTCCGTAGCTTGATCTAAGTGAATGTACAAGCCACCATTAGGGAATAATGCTTTAAAATAATCAGTCATTTCAATCAAAGACGTGTGCAATGTCGTCACATACAAGTTGAACTTCAAATCTTTTCTATGACTGACATGCAGGGCAACGTGATGGATAAATACTTTAAATGCATCGATATAATCACGTGAGTCATACTGATCCAAATGCATTGTCAAACTAAAGTTATGATCTAATAAAAAGTCTAAACACAAATCGATATCATAAAATATATTCGAAATTTCTGCATCATACGTGAATGGCGCATTGAGCTTTTTCATGATATATGGCATCACATCATATGCTAATACTTCATTGACTTGAAAATCATGATGACATGTAAGCAACTGTGATTGATACTGTGTATTGAGCAAATTCCTCAAATAGCCCACTTGAATAATATGGTTAAATTGATTTAGTTGGTGATTGGTTGGTTGAAAGGTAATCTCTTTATAGTTCACCTTTTCAATATCTTCAATGAAATGATTCATTTCTTCAATGTAGTCATTTAAAAGTAATATCAATTCACGGTCGTGATAATTATGTTGTGCCGATTGTTGATTTTCAGTGATTGCCGGACGATCACCTCGATATTGTTTAGGCGTTTGATGCGTAAAGTGTTTAAATGTTCTCGCAAAGCTCGCTGCACTTGAAAAGCCATTTTGCAATGCAATATCAGTAATCGTTTCATCTGTGTATGTCAAATCGAGTTTCGCATGTTCAATTCGCGTCGTATTTAAGAAATGCTGGAATCCTACACCTAGCGATTCTGCAAACTTTTTAGACAGATGGCTCTCTGACCACCCAACATATTCGCTTAATTCCGAAAGGCTTAAGTCTTCATGAAAATGTAACTCGATATAGTCGCATACTTGATTCACTTTATCATCATTTAAGATACTTTGGTTCGAATGATATGTACGCGGGACATAATGAATCATATGCATAAGCAACTGAATCACAAGTTGTTGCTCAGTCAATTTAGACAACTCATTATGTCGAATATGTGTTGAAACCAGTCTTGCCATTATATTTCTCAGTTGATGTATATTTTTGGTTGTGGTCGCATCTGTTAAGTGAAAATATAGACAATGCACATCATCAAACTTGTCTGCTAAATATTTCATTTGGAATTGGATATAACATATGATGCCATCTTGTTGAAGTTGAAATCGATACAAGTCGCGGTGGTTAATGATGAAAATGTCGCCACTGTTGCATTGTATCATATTATGTTCATCATAAATATGTGCCTCACCTTTAATAACAAAACCAATCATTAAACCATTGAGCCTTTTGAAATCTGACATACTTTCAGTTTCTACTCGAATTAAATAATCACGTTGCATACTATCCCTCAATTCAGTAATATGAATACGTTTATTTTACATTATTTTACAGCAACATATTTGAATTTCATATTGAATCGTGTGTGTGGATGATTATTTATCCTCACTCGGTTTAAAATGTAGGTTAGCCGTATAGTAAGTGTTTTCTCCTTTTTTCTCTACGAAAGTAAATTCAATTTTTTTGTATCCAACTGATGAATCATCTAAATTTCCTGAACCTTTCAATAATAACTCAGGTGCTTTATTCGTTGGTATATTATATCTTTTACGTAATTGCTTTACATTATAATCATCATTCGTTAGTTGATATTTTGCTGAATAAATCGGAGCTTCTGGATTATATGAAATATCTCCATCTTTATAATTTTTCAAATCTTTAAAATTGCCATACTGCGCGAAAAACTTAAAGCTTTCAATTTCTTTTTTTATTTTTTCATCTTTGATATCTTTTGTTGGAATGATTTTATTATCGACCATTTTAACAGGATATTCTATTTGATTATCCTGAGGTCTGCCATTTTCATCCTTCTTTATCGCATTAACATAGTAAAATCCTTTTGCACTTCTTGTATTTCTATTTATATATAAGACCATACCTTTAACTTTCAGAGCTTCACCCTTATTTTGAGTTGCCATTTCAGAACCAATAATCCATGTTCCCTTATCATTTTTATCAAATTGATCATCACGATAACCTTCTTTATCATATAAATCCTCTAGGTTTTTAATCGGATACATACTCAACGTTTTTTCAAAACTTTTTTAATTTCCACCTCTTTACCCACGCCACACCCCCCAATAAAAATTGTTAAAAATAAGAAACTAATACCTAGCACTAATTTATTTAATCGTTTCATCATCTTACAACTCTCTTCTTTTTAAAATGATTTACTTTTGCAAATTACATATTAATATCAATTTATAACACTTTTTCACTTTAATATTATCAAAGATTTCACAAACAATCTGTTCAATTTATAATATTGTTGAATTATTACTTAATTTCAAAATAAAAACGAGTAGTGAAAATAATTAGAATCTAACTATTTTCATACTCGTCTTAATATCATTATTGAATCCTTATTTATTACTATCTATAATTTCGCTTACGATATCATCATATCCAGGCCACGGATATCCTGCATAGTCAACAATCAGCCAACCCGTTCTAGCTTTCCCATTTGCTTTAATCGTTTTTGCAATTTCAGGATTTATATGTGATGCATAGTTATAAGTACTATTAAATGCGCTGCCTCCAGACGCCACACTCAAGAAATTCACATATAGATTGTCTTTGTTACTATCAGTTTTAGCTTTAGCCAATAAATTTTTAACAGCTTCTACTTTTTTATCATAGTAATCTTTATACTCATCTTGTACTTGTAAATTTAAGCTACCATTATTAATTTTCGTTTCAAATGTCGCATTGTCTGTCCATTGAATACCTGACGTGTCAGCACCATAACCACTCTTTATGTATGTACCTCCCATTCTATTGAATAGGACAATTTTACCTTTCGTTTCTTTTAAAGTAGGATTCGCATTACTTCCTGTATAAAAAAGATTTTGATATTGCGGGTTATTATAATAATATTCTCTAAAAATCTCTTCAAATGTCTTCGTAACTTTAGAATCGCTATCGTAGTCCTTTTTCATAGACATCACAATTGTTTCGTTTGGATAAGCACTCAAGTAATATTTAGCATCATCTAAAAATTTCCCTAGTTCATGATGCAGATAAACCATGCCGTGATGAACTGAAATCATATTATCAGCACTTGCTCTACCTCTAATATCAAAAAATCTGACTCCTGACTTCATTTGAGTAAGGTAATCTTTATCTTGAGTCTTTGCCCAAACTGATTTTACCGGATCAGTTAAAGTGAATGAGCCACTATCATGTGAGCCTGGCATATTAATCTCAGTTAAATGTTTGCTTTCATCAAGTTTACTCATCCAATTTTCTAGACTTTTACTCAACGAATCTGACGCATGTGCTGAATGATATAAACCACTCATCACTACTAAAATGATACTTAAAAACAAAGTCTTAATACACTTTTTCATAATATCAACTTCTTTCTATATTTAATACATTAATTATACATCTTTTTTAAATAAAAATATGTGTAAAATTTTAAAACTTATTTAAACAATATTCAAGAGTATTAATTATAGAAATTAATGACGTGTGATTAAAAAACCTTAGGATAGTTCTTTACATATATAAGTTAAAAAAGGAGCTAGCTTTATAATCGCCAGCCCCTTATCTTTATTTTTTATCTTCCATTGTGTAACATACGAGGCCAAATATAATACCACCTATGCTCCAAACGATTAAATCACTTCTAGTATTTCCTAAGTCAGTGATACCGTATATATCAGCTACAGTGCCTGCTGTCAGCGCCAATGATGTAAATAAAATTGCTACTAAAATTGATTTTAGTTTAATGAAATCCTTACTATTTTTCTTATTTTCTTTATCTTTGCCACGCTTAACATCGTACTCTTTCAAGAAACGTAGTCCAATTAGTGATTCAATTAAAATCAAAACGATGATGATTTCAGTGGTAATTGATAGTTTAGGCTCCAAAATGTGAATGAATATGTTAGAAATTACTAACGCAAGCAAAACGAGCATTGAATATGCATATAAAATGATAAATTTTGCCCCTTTTAATTCTTCAGTTGTTTCATTCTTGTCTGTTTGAGATCCACTTATTGCATTTAATATCCAGTTGTTAAATTTCTTCATTATTCAATTTTGCTCCTTTTAAAATGTAAAAATTGCTCGGTAATTAAGTATCACTTGATTAGCCTATAGAAATGCTGTCATTTCATTTTACATTTCTTTCTTTAAAAATGGTCTCATAAAATGGTTTCGACTGTATTCTTTGCATGTCACCAATTACATAAAACTCTTTTTTAGCTCTTGTCACTGCAACATTTAACAAGTTTGGTTTTTCGCATGACCAGTTCACAGCACCATCTTGAGTATTATCAGTACCTATTACAAAATACACCTTTTGAGCCTCTTTACCTTGAAAAGTATGAACAGTACCAATGGATTTATCGACCCATTGATTAATTTTTGTACGTTCAATATCAATTCTAGTCGGTAGTTGTTGCTTTAACATACGTTTAATCTGTTGCTGTACTGCTGAAAAAGGCGATATTACAAATGAACTCGGTTCATTTTTACCTTCCTTAATTGCTTCAATCCAATCATCAGCTAATAATCCCACTACTTTTTCGCCATGCTCTTTCACAAATTGTTTTTGTACTGAGTTTCCTTTAACGTCATACCAACCGGTCTTACCTACGTTTGTAATATTACTAGGTAGCACCATTTTATTATTATAAGCGATTTGATTAGCTATCGTGAACATAGGTTTTAAACATCGTCTATGCACCCATAAAGGTATGCCTATCCAGTTTTTTTGATTACTATCAGTAGCATCAGATTTCCAAAAGCCATATTGATTGGCGTTGTCTGCAACAGACTGCACAGAAGCTTCTTTAGAAACTAGATATTCCGGAACATGATAATTTTTACGAATGTTATCAATTAAATGACTTTCTAAAGTCACAACCGGTTCAATTTGAATCGGATCACCTACAGCTACAACTTTTTTCGAACGATATAATGCCCCTACAGCTGCTTGAGGTATTGCTTGTCCTGCTTCATCAATAAATAAGTAGTCTATGAAATCTTTTGGTATTCCCCCATACATAGATTTAAAGCTTGCAAACGTCGTACTAACTACTGGAAATATTAAATGCATTACATTCCATGCGTTGTGTACTTTATCTGGATTTGCATCAATTAATTTCCTTCTATCTTTAAAATCATTAATCGCATAATAAATAGTTGTATTATTAGCAATCAATAATAATTTATGCAATATCATTGCTCTTAAAAAGAGCATGGCACGTCTGTATTGAAGTTCGTCACTCGTCCACAAATTAGTAACTTGGCGCTCATCATAATTGTTGTCACTCCAAAAATCTTTTTCTGGAATTGTAATTTTTGACTCAATACGATATGCTTCTAACTCTTGTAACTGTGAATTTAACTCGTCTAATTGCAACTGTACTTTAGTTAATTGTTTAATTAATTTCTCTTTTTCTTTTAGTTTGCTAACAAGGTCTTCATTTTTATTTTTTTTACATTTCTCTAACTCTATCTGTTGTCCTAATAATTGTTGCTTCTCTGCATTATGTTTTTTATATCTTTCATCTTCTTCTGAATTAAATATCGCCTTCAGCTTGTTAACAAACCCTTTGTTACTATCTCTGATGGATTTAATCAACTCATTTAAAGTTTCGAGTTGCTTTGTATTATAATTAATTCGATCATCCAAATCTTCAATTTCTTTATTGTCTCGTAACGCTTCATTTTCTAAATGATATATCTGTTCTTCAATTGTTGTTTTTTCACTATTAATTGCCTGTTCCATCTTAGAGTAAGACTCACAACTTTTATAAACATCATAGGCTCTAATAGATTCTTCTTTTAACATTTCAACATGCTTCAACTCTTCTAAAAATGCACGTTGATGTGCTTGCCATTCAGTCATTAACTCGTGATAACCCATACGATTATTTTCATTTTGAAGTAATCTAGCAAAGCCAATATCATTCACATCTTGTTTTAACATGTGATCCAATACTTGATTAATATTGGTACTTTTTCCAAACACCCCAGAAAATAAGCCCCAGGCACTTTCCCCAATCAAATCTTCAGCTATTTCAGCAAAATCTTTTAATTCATATGCTAAATTTGCATAAGCTGTTTCATATTCCGGGAATTTACATTTTTCAGGATTTCTTATAATTTCTTCAATTTTCGGTAAATCTTTAGATATATTTTCAACAGCGCCATTATTACTAGACGCAACTACCATCTTATATTTAGCAATAGATTCCTGAAGTAAATAGACGTATTTATCATCTGTTTCATGAATTTTTGTTTTGACAAATGCATCTTTAGGATTATTTAGTTTGGCTAACTCTTTGCCTCTTTCAACTACTAGATGAGCAAATATATCTTTTAATAAAGTCGTCTTACCTGTCCCTGGTGGCCCATTAACAGAACTTATTCTTTCATTACCACTCGTGATTTGGTTTACAGCAAGTTGTTGCATTAAAGACAATCTAAACTCAGTCTGTGATGGCCAGCGTCCATCAGGCAAACGTGAAGGATGTAAAAATTTGTCAAACATTTCTTTATTTTCATCTACTTCTATGCGCTGACTTTCTTCTACACCTTCAATGTAATCAATTAAAGTTTGATTGGGAGATTTTCTTGCTTTCTCAATATCACTTATGAAGAAGCTATTAAATTCTGGCTGTGGTAAATCACTATCTTTCACATATTCTATTGCTACATAATGCGCAAATAATCCATCTTTCTTTGAATTTAATACAGAAAAATACTCATCATAAGCTATGTCCATCTTCTTCAATTTAAATTCATTAATTGGTTCATCCGCTAAAATTTCTTTTACTTTTTGAACAAATTTTTCAACAGAATCATTAAATTTTTCTTCTATATTAGCATTTTTATTCTTTTCAATTTCTTTCAATGCACTCATAATCATCGGAATATGTATAGAATCAACTATCACTTTACCGTGTTTATCTATATTAAATGTGTAACCATAACAGTGTGTCCCATTTGGATTATGAATATCTGAATAATCATCAAAAATATCCTGAATTTTCAAATTAATTTCACTATAGCGGAAACAATGTCTGTAAAATTTAAAAATGATTTCGCCAATCTCTGATTTTTCTTCTGATATAATAAAGCGTTCATCATTCCATATTTCAAAATATTCATCAAAACTTTGAAGTTGCGCTTGCTTTGTACCATTTTTAAAATGTTCAGCTGAGAGTATATCTTCCGCTGTAAAATTTACTTCTCCTGGACTTAAAGATTCAATTAACAACCAAGCCGATAACGTATCATTTAGCAATTGACTCATGAAATCCCACCTTGTTCCCTGTTTGTTTTTTACTTAATGCTATTTTAACAAATAATTTAATCATATTAGTGTTTTTTCAAAAATATTCATATATTATCATTACCATATTTATTCAACAAATGTTTGTAAAATCCTCACTAATAAAATTAATCGATATGACCATAATTCATTATCCAATAAATGACTATAAAAATTTCTTCTATGCCTTCATTTGCAACTAAATTTGGACATCAAAAAAGAGCACTCCTGAACGAGCACTCCCTTAATTATCTTTCCGTTATATTTGTATTGTCGACGGTTTCGGTTTCTTTATTTTTATTTGTAGCTTTTTTCGCAACAATTAACAACGTTGAAAGTACTGCTAAAGCTAAATAAGCATAACCGCCCGCTTGTTTCATTACAAAACTACCGTAATAGTATCTTACGCCACCTTCGTCCATATAAATTTTCGTAGTGTGAACCAAAACTAGAGATAAGCCTAGATAAATTGACAAACCAATCGTAGTGTAAGCCATGTATTTTTTAAATGTCTGTTTTTTCTTTTTTTGCGTATAAAGTGGTAGGAAACATAAGCCATATGGCATTAAAAAAATGATACCTGCAATACCAAAGGTAAATATAACCAGCAAAAAAAGAAACTCTGATACTATATAATATAGATAAAATTGAGAAATACCAGCCGTAGCCAAGATTAGAAATAAAAAAGTAGTAGCGAATTTATATGTCTCACTTACTTTATTAACTTTGTTAAAAAAGTTATCAATTGCTTTATTCTTTTTTGAAATATGTACTATACCTTCTATAATCATCCAAATAATACCACCAATAACTAACAAAGCAAAAACTGGGATTACGAGACTAATTAACATATCGTTCACCTGCTCACCTCTATTTTCAAATAATTGTGATTGAATTGAATCATTCTAGTTTTGTAAAGTTACTTATTCAATTTATTATATTTATAAACTCTATGATAACAAAAATACTGTTTGTGTATAACAATAAATCGAGATACTCAATAATTTGATAATATGGAAATGATGCTTTTCAAAATAGTTGAGTATGGCAATTTATGATGTGTTTTTCAAATCATTTTTTATGAGCTCAAATAAATCATTTAGATTTGTTGCTTCGGCAAAGTCTGGAATTAATATCATTTCCTTGGCACCCGGATACGGCGATACTAATGTGTTATCTTGAAATTGATGACGTGCACTTTTAGTCGCCTTGACCAATAATCTATTATCATACAAACCACCTATAACAACACCATCATAATAAATAATATATTCTCCCATCATCTTTCTAGTTTTAACGGCATTTGAATTCACATGACTTAAAAATAAATCATGTACATCTTTCTTAGTCGCCATTGTAATCGCTCCTTCAGTTTTATGTTTAATCACATTCGTATTAATGATTCATTTCGAGTTGCTCTTAATTTTATCTATAATTATATGCGTAGTTAAAATCAAACCTATGGAAAAGAAAATAATGATAACAATGTTAAGAAATATAGTTATAAAATTATAGTTTGGAAGGTATGCGAATAGCAGAAACATAGGTATCGCAAAAAATAAATCCCACCAACCTAAACTTTTTAAAGAATGCTTTAAATCTTCCATAATATCACCTTTATAAATTTGTCTTTGTTATAAGATAACTAAAAAATCGCTTTACTGTAAAAGTAGCCAAAGAAAATTCTGAATCATATTCATAAGTAGTGTATCATTAATAATGAACAATTTAATACGATAATCCTTGATCTTTGTATTGATCAACTTACCACAATATTTATTTTAGACTACTCTTATACTTCCCTTTCAAATGGTTGCATCTATTGAAATTCCTTTTGTATAAGTTAGGCTTTTGTGGTAATATCATCATGCATAAAAAATCGAGATACTAATTATAAAGAGGGTATAAATATATTATGAAGGAAAATTTTTGGAGTGAATTACCACGTCCATTTTTTATTTTGGCGCCAATGGAAGACGTTACAGATATCGTCTTTCGACACGTTGTAAGTGAAGCAGCTAGACCGGATGTGTTTTTCACTGAATTTACAAATACCGAGAGCTTTTGCCACCCTGAAGGCATACATAGTGTGCGCGGACGCTTAACTTTTAGCGAAGATGAACAGCCGATGGTCGCTCACATATGGGGAGATAAGCCAGAACAGTTCCGTGAAACGAGTATTCAATTAGCTAAAATGGGCTTTAAAGGCATAGACTTAAATATGGGATGTCCTGTAGCAAATGTTGCTAAAAAGGGTAAGGGTTCCGGCTTAATCTTAAGACCTGACGTCGCTGCCGAAATTATTCAAGCAACTAAAGCAGGTGGGCTTCCGGTAAGTGTTAAAACACGCCTTGGCTACTATGAAATCGATGAATGGAAAGATTGGTTGAAGCATGTCTTCGAACAAGACATTGCAAATTTATCTATTCATCTTCGTACACGTAAAGAAATGAGTAAAGTAGATGCACATTGGGAATTAATCGAAGCTATTAAAAATTTACGTGACGAAATTGCACCAAATACATTGTTAACAATTAACGGTGATATTCCCGATAGAAAAACAGGACTTGAGCTTGCAGAAAAATATGGCATTGATGGCGTCATGATTGGTAGAGGCATTTTCCATAATCCATTCGCTTTTGAAAAAGAACCACGCGAACACACAAGCAAAGAACTATTAGATCTGTTGAGATTGCATCTATCATTGTTTAACAAATATGAAAAAGACGAAATACGACAATTCAAGAGCTTGCGTAGATTCTTTAAAATCTATGTGCGTGGCATAAGAGGCGCTAGTGAACTTCGACATCAATTGATGAACACACAATCAATTGCAGAAGCACGAGCACTACTCGATGAATTTGAAGCCCAAATGGACGAAGACGTTAAAATAGAATTATAGTATGAGTAATAAAGGTTGAGGATGATATTTCCCAATTTAACACGGATTGAACACTTTCTACTTAGGTATTATCTGGTTTTCCTGATAGGATAACTCCCGATGATGCCTTTTTACTTATATCACTTATCCTTTTGGAAATGGTGCAAAATTAAAAATACAGCAGGATATCGTTTAACTCAGAAAAAAACTCCAATTAAAAAATTGTTTACAACTTATGAAATTAACATTGCTCTTAGTGCTCAACAGACAAAGTTGTTGAAATTACTATTGGAGGTACATACCAAGCTATCATTTTGAGTACACGTGGTTTGAATATCTGGCAAGAAATGGATATTGGTAATGTCAGTCATAAAGTCGCTAAACGTGCTCAAATACCATTAATTATTATTAAATAATTTAGAAGATGAGGTATAAACCTTTAAAAAAACAGCAGTGAGATGATTTTCAATTAGAAAACATCTTACTGCTGTTTCTATTTTCATAATCATTCTTATTGAATGACTTCATCGTGATCATTTAAAACAGTAACACCTTTTTCAATCTTATACTATTTAGAGCTAAAAATTCACGACATATAAACACAACACTGACACGTCATTTAAATACTTAATATTTTATAGTAAAAGATTTTTCATTAAAAAATTTATTGTTTTCTGTACTTTATTATATTAATCCTTTTAGCATGCCGTACCAATACATTTTAGGTAATAAATCTTTCTTAAATATATACATACTTCTACGTTCTTTGGCCTGATTAAACGGCATTGTTTCTTTAGTATTTTTATTATAATCAAACTCTGCAAGTATTAACCTATTATATCCAGTAACAATAGGGCATGAAGTATAACCATCATAATGATGCGTTAACATTTGATTATTCATCATTTGCAATAAATTATTAGCGACGATAGGTGCTTGCTTACGAATAGCTGCGCCTGTTTTTGAAGTAGGTACATTTGAAGCATCACCAAGTGCAAATACATTAGAGTAGCTTTTATGCTGTAATGTGGTTGGGTTAACATCTACCCATCCCTCACTATCTGAAAGTGTACTTTCTTTTACTACATCTAAGGGACCCATAGGTGGTGTTACATGTAACATATCATAACTTATTGTTTTTCTATCGTATGTTTTGATATGTTCGAATGTAGCCACTTTTTTGTCACCATCGATTTCAACAAGGTTATAATTATAATTGACTGTTATATTTCTTTCTTCAACAATCCTCTCTAATTCTTTATTATATTTTCCTACGTCAAATAAAGCTTCTTTTGGCGTTGCATATATCACATTAGCGTTAGAACGGATTTTATGTTTCCTAAAATAATCTTCAGCTAAATACATAATTTTCATAGGCGCACCTCCACACTTTATAGGAGTGTTTGGATGCGTAAAAATGGCATTTCCTTGTTTAAAATTAGAAATTTGGTTCCAAGTTTCGTTAACATAGTCAGGTGAATAGTTGGAGCAAACACCATTTTTACCTATATTTTCTTTTAGTCCTTTAATTGAAGACCAATTAATCTGTAATCCTGGAGCTACTACTAAAAAATCATAATAAACGACTGTATTATCTCCTAAAATAACGCTATTATTTTCAGGTTGAAAACTTGAAACAGCCTGTTTTATCCAGTGAGCACCTTCAGGTATAACACTTTCCATATCTTTACGAGAACTTTTCAAACTAGATACCCCTGCACCAACCAACGTCCATAATGGTTGATAGTAATGATGGTCTGCTGGGTCTATAATTGCTATTTCCCCTTTAAAGTTTTGATTTTTTCTTAATAGTCTTGATGCTACGGTAACACCTGCTGTACCGCCACCAATAATAACAATTTGATAATGCTTATTCATTTTTCCACATCCTTAAATTATTTTAATGATTCTGGAAAATCTTGATAGCCTTCTCTAATATTCACCACATTTTCAAAACCTTTGCTTTCCAATATACCCACTGCAATTGAACTTCTAACACCTGACTGACAATGTACATATATTTTATCCTCTTTATTAAAAGGAATATTTTCATTTAATAATTTACCATGTGGAATATTAACAGCTTGATATAAGTGTCCATTATTCCACTCTTCATCATTACGTACGTCTAATACATGTTCTTCTTTACCTGTCATATCAGCGCTATGAACGGACTGGGTTGAAATGTCTGATTTTGGCAAACGATAGCCTGCTACCTTATCAAACCCAATTAATTGTAAAGTGTGTTTCGCTTTCTCAACAGTAGATTTATCTCCAATTAAATCTATATCTTTTTCAAAATCTAAGTACCAACCAATTTGATTAATAAAGTTTTTGTTGTATGGTATATTGATTGTTCCTTTTGTGTGGCCACCTTGAAAGGCCTCTTTGCTACGAAGATCAAATGCTACTCTTTTATTATCTAAACTAGGATAAACATCGTATGATTGATATAAATTCATACCAAACTGATTAACTTGTTTCATTTGTGCAAAATGATGCGGTGGTGCTGGTTGATTTGATGTTAATAATTCAATAAATTTAGTCTCATCAATTTCATTAAATGCCCAGTTATTAATTTTCTCATAACCTATTGTAGATATTGGTATGGCACCTAATGCTTTACCACAAGGGCTTCCAGCACCATGACCCGGCCAGATTTGAACATAGTCAGGTAAATTTTTAATATTTTGAACGGACTCATACATTTGTTTCGCGCTAATTTCTGTAGAACCCTTTATTTGAACAGATTTTTCTAATAAATCAGGTCTACCTATATCACCAACAAAAATAAAGTCACCACTAAATAATCCCATCGGAACACTTGAACCACCACCTAAATCAGTGAGTAAAAAGCTAATACTTTCAGGCGTGTGTCCTGGAGTATGCAGAACTTCTAATTTAACATTGCCTACTTGAATGATATCTCCATGTTTAACAAATTGTGTTTTTGATGGCATATTTTTATACCCTAATGCATCTTCACCTTCGCCAGACACATATATATTTGCATTTAAGCGTTTAGCCACATCACGAATTCCTGAAGCAAAATCAGCATGAATATGTGTTTCTGTAGCTTGTGTAATTGTTAAACCTTCAGAATCTGCAACTTCTATATATTTCGATAAATCACGAACAGGGTCTATTATTATTGCCTCTCCTGTACGTTGACAACCCACTAAATATGATGCTTGAGATAAATGATTATCGTAAAACTGTTTAAAAAACATGATAACAACTCCTTTTATTAATAGATTTAATTAGATAAATAAATTATGATTCGCATTTTCAGTAGCACCAATATAAGTGCCTACACCACCGTACTCAACTTCATCTCTAAGTTCTTCTTTCTGAATACCCATGACATCCATACTCATCGTACAAGCGATTAATTTGATATTTTGCTCAATAGCTTGATTGATAAGTGTTGGTAATGAATCAACATTTTTCTTTTTCATTACGTAGCGCATCATCATATTTCCTAAACCAAGCATATTCATTTTGGAAAGAGGCATTCGTATATTCTTTTTGGGCAACATTAAATCAAACATTTTTGCAATACCTTGCTTTTTAACATTAACTGTTTGCGCTTTTTTTAATGCATTAAGCCCCCAAAAAGTAAAGAAGATAGATACATCTTTTCCAGCAGCTCTAGCGCCATTTGCAATAATCAATGCTGCTACAGCTTTGTCTAATTCTCCACTAAATAATACAATTGTAGTACCTTTAGCAGAATAATTTACATCTAAATCTTTTGCTTTTTCTTTTTGAATAATCGCATTAATTCCATTGTTATTTTCATCAAGCTTAACTAAAGTATGCCTTGTTTGTTTCACCCAACTTTTAATATCACTAGGGAATCCAGGGTCTGTGACTTTGACTTCAATTTGGTCACCTACTTCAATATTCTTCATTTCTTGACTAATTTTTACAATTGGCCCTGGACATTGAAGACCACGATAGTTAAATTGTTTACGATCTGCTTTAATTTCTATACTTTTATATTCTTCTTGTGTATCATAACTATCGTTTTCTTCTTCATAAACTTTATAACCACCATCAAGATTTATAACGTTATAACCTTTTTTAGTTAAATATTTACTAGCATTAGCACTTCTGTTACCACTTCTACAGATTACATAATAGGTTTTATTTTTTTCTTTATTGAATGACTCAATCTCATCAACAGGATGAAGTATGGAACCATTGATATGTCCTAATGCATACTCCTCTTCTGTTCTAACATCAATTAATTGCCCTTGCTTTGCTAGTTTTTCCAATTCTGCTTTACTAAATTCATCGATAAACTTTTCTCCGTATTGTTTCATAATAACCTCCCTAAAAATACCTGTAGGGGTATTCTAAACAGTTGAATGGAACTTGCCAAATACCTCTAGGGGTATTTGACACATTTGTGTTTATCTATTAATATATTTTTATTCAATTAAAAGTGGAGGTATGACTATGAATTATGATAAAAAAATGATTAATCGTATTAATAGAATACAAGGGCAACTAAATGGAATTATTAAAATGATGGAGGAAGGAAAAGACTGTAAAGATGTCATTACACAAATCAGTGCATCAAAGAGTTCACTCCAACGCTTGATGGGTATCATTATTAGTGAAAATTTAATAGAATGCGTAAAAGCAGCTGCGGATGATGAAGAAAGCTCCCAAGAGTTAATTAATGAAGCTGTAAACTTATTGGTGAAAAGTAAGTAATGGATATTGTTAATATAGTTATCATGTTACTCATTGGGGTATTCGGTGGGTTCATATCTGGTCTAGTAGGCGTAGGTGGTGCTATCATTATTTATCCAGCTATTTTATTATTACCACCATTATTCGGAGCCCCTGCATATAGCGCATATATCGCATCAGGTCTTACTTCTAGCCAAGTCTTTTTCAGTACATTAAGTGGCTCATTAAAAGCTCGAAAAAAAACAGAGTTCTCGCCACAATTAGTTCTTTATATGGGTGGCGGCATGATTATAGGGAGTATGTTAGGTGCATTTCTAGCAAATTTATTTGATGCTACATTTGTAAATACGGTATATATCATTATTGCTTTACTTGCATTAACATTAATGTTTATTAAAGTGAAACCTAGTTCCGAAAAGTCTTCATTTAATAAATATTTATTAGTTATCATTGGCCTTTTCATTGGTATCATTTCAGGTATAATAGGTGCAGGTGGTGCCTTCATTATTATTCCTATATTATTGGTTTTATTCAAATTACCAATGAATACTGTAGTCGCTAATAGTATAGTAATTGCTTTTATATCTTCAATTGGTGCTTTTGTCATCAAACTTATTCAAGGTTATATCCCTTTATATGACGCCTTATTCCTTATAATAGGGAGTATTGTATTTGCTCCAATAGGGTTAAAATTAAGTAAAAAAGTCCCTAACATAATACAAAAATGGATTATCAGTATTTTAATCGTTTTTGCTATAATTCAACTCATTTTATAAAACTAATCCTTATAACTCAGACAGCAATTTCCCGAAAAATAATACCTCTTATTTCAACAAATATGTATGCAGTTCGGATTTATATGAATAAAAATTTTTGATGAAATATCCATATATATGCTTATAAATATAAATTTATCAACTATAACTAAAAATGATAAAAGATTTAATGCCACTGATGACTGAATTAATATTATTTAAGTTTTTATCAAACGCATTAGTAAAGTAGATGCACATTGGGAATTAATCGAAGCTATTAAAAATTTACGTGACGAAATTGGAGGTTGGGACATAAATCAATGTTCTATGCTATACAATGTTATATTGGCAGTAGTTGACTGAACGAAAATGCGCTTGTAACAAGCTTTTTTCAATTAAAGTCAGGGGCCCCAACATAGTAGCTGGCGGAAAGTCAGCTTACAATAATGTGCAAGTTGGGGGGCGGGGCCCCAACACAGAGAATTTCGAAATGAAATTCTACAGACAATGGAAGTTGGGGTTGGACGACGAAATAAATTTTGAGAAAATATCATTTCTGTCCCACTCCCATATTCCCGATAGAAAAACAGGACTTGAACTTGCAGAAAAATATGGCATTGATGGCGTCATGATTGGTAGAGGCATTTTCCACAATCCATTCGCTTTTGAAAAAGAACCACGTGAACACACAAGCAAAGAACTATTAGATCTGTTGAGATTACATTTATCATTGTTTAACAAATATGAAAAAGATGAAATACGACAATTCAAGAGCTTGCGTAGATTCTTTAAAATCTATGTGCGTGGCATAAGAGGCGCTAGCGAACTTCGACATCAATTGATGAACACACAATCAATTGCAGAAGCACGAGCATTACTAGATGAATTTGAAGCCCAAATGGACGAAGACCTTAAAATAGAATTATAGATGTAATGAGGGGTAGAGCTTGGGACATTAAGTTCTTAAAGTTCTTAGGCAATGTAAAAAAGCTGATTTCTATTATTTATTTGATAGAAATCAGCTTTTTTGATATGTATTTTATAATGTACAGCTCGTTGAGCTGCTATTTTCCTTATATTAAGTGCCATTCATACAAAACCTAGCTCTCGTTTAACTTTATTTATTCCTCGAACTGACATTCGAGTGAAATCCAAAATAGCCTTCATAAATCCAAAAACAGGCTCTACATCAATTTTTCTTTGACTATAGATTTTTTTCGTTTCTGGTTCAGAAAGCTTTTGATTAATTTGGGCTTTAAAGTATTCCCAATTATAATTCTTCATGATTTTCTTATTGGATTTCGAATTTGGTTTCATGCATTGTTGCCTCAAAGAACATGCTGAACAGTCATCGCATTCATATAGCTTGAAGTCACGTTTAAAACCATATCTATCATTACGGTATGCATATCTTTTAAAACCTATTCTTTTGTTATTAGGACATATAAATTCATCATTAAGTTCGTCATATTTCCAATTTTGAGTGTTAAAAATGTCACTTTTAAACTTTCTCGTTTTATCTTTAATAAACATGCCATACGTAATAAGTGGCGTTTTATTAAAGTCATCTATAATAGCCATATAGTTTTGCTCACTACCATAACCTGCATCAGCTACAATATACTCCGGTAAATAACCGAAGGTATTTTGAATCATTGTTAAAAATGGAATTAAAGTTCTAGTATCTGTCGGGTTTTGAAATAGGTCATAGGATATAACAAATTGAGAATTTGTCGCTATTTGTAAATTGTATCCTGGCTTAAGTTGGCCATTTTTCATATAGTCTTCCTTCATTCTCATAAAAGTTGCATCATGATCAGTTTTAGAAAAGCTATTTCTATCTTTAAGAATCGATTTTTGTTCTTCATATTTACTTTTTCTTTCGGAATAATCATCAAACTTCTTTTTGAACTTCTTAATCCCAGTTCTTTTTTTTCGGGTCTGTTTTCTAATTTGAGCACAATCTTCGTTCTCAATAGAATGATTTAAATCTTCGATTTCTTTATCTAAATGACTACCAATTAAATCTATTTCTTCTATTGTTAAATCGCTATCTCCATCTTCTTTTATCTCTGGTATTATTTTTTCTTCAACTAAGTCACGATATAATGCTTTTGAATTTTCGTTCAATTTCGATTCGTGATTTTGAATACTTTTCTTCCACACAAATGTATATCTATTGGCACTAGCTTCTACTTTTGTACCATCAATAAAAATTGAATTATTATCAATAAGGTTTTGCTTTAAACATTGACTATGGAACTGAATAAATAAAGATTCAATTAACGCATCAGTATTAGGATTCACTCTAAAACGATTAATAGTTTTATAAGAAGGTGTTTGATCTTGAGCTAACCACATCATTCGAATACTATCATGAAGTAATTTCTCTATTCTACGACCAGAAAATACAGATTGAGTATATGCATATAAGATGATTTTTAACATCATTTTTGGATGATAGGATGTTGCGCCACGATGATGTCTGAATTCATCGAATTCGCTATCAGGTATCGTTTCAACAATTTCATTAACATATCGTGAAATATCATTTTGAGGGATTCTAACAGAAGTTTCTATTGGTAGTATAAGTTGGGTCATGTTATAATTTTTATACATAAGGCACCTCGTTAATTTAGTTTATTGGTATTTATTAAATTATACGAAAGGGCCTTATTTTTTTTAAGTATTTCAATGTAAAATTACATATAAATACAAAGTATTTTGGCGAGACTCTTGAGGGAACAGGACAAGCTGAAGACTACAGGCTGAAGCTGTCCCCTAAGAAAGCGAGCCAACAATACGAAATATTGTAAATAAAGAAGCCAGTAAATGAATTTATGAAAACTCATTTACTGGCTATTTTGCTAGGAATTATGAACTGCACCCAGTC
>NZ_JAFEPJ010000027.1:0-1437 GCF_016893255.1 Staphylococcus sp. GDB20D11A | reverse complement strand
GGCGTATTCAACAGGTCTTTTGTAATATATTTCGTCACATAACTACTGATTTTTGATTTAGAACGCATCATTTGCACATTTGAAAAGCCATGTTCCCAATCTGAAGAGTTATAAATTTTTTGATTATTATACGTTTTACCTGAATCGACTAAATTCGGCTCTAAATTACCTGTAACCATATGCCAATGAATCAGTCCACTTTTGTGACGCTCTGGTATCGCTATGTACATGAACGGCTCATCACTTTTACGATTATGTCTTGTACGCATTTTATTTAACCACTTACGCATTTCTTCAAAACGATATTCATCTTCTACAGCGTTTTCACATTTTTTTGGATCGAATGTAAGCGTCCAAAACATATCGAAATGATTATTTAGTACCAAATCTTTAATTTTTGTTTTAACGCTAAACATATACTCTTTTTGTCTTTGTAAACGTTCGTCTTCAGTCAATTTCGCATAAGAATTAGACGTATTTTTTTGTATTAGATAATTATTAGATTTTCGACGCTTATTTTTATATTTTATGACAGTCAAACGCCCGTCGTTATAGGCTTTTAACTTATATTTATAATCATCAGTGTAGTCGCAAATGTGTGTGCCAAGTTGCGGGTATGTCAAGTAAGGGTCCCGCAACCTGCTCCACATAAAATTTTGATACTCCATCCAAATTTTTGGGTCATCTTCAACAAACTTTATTTTATTTCTCATAACAAAAACTCCTTCTCAATTTTGAATTGAAAAAGAGTTACAACACTTCCTGGTTTATCAACTTGATTTTATAAACTGAATACAGTATCATACAGGTTGATAAGCGGATGTGTTACAACACAAACTTTGGACGGTGGGTGCTGTAACTCTTTTTTATTGGTTTAGCTATATAATAGCACTAAGAGCGTGTACGGTCTAACACAGACTGTGCACGCTCTTTTTTATTTTTATTCCAATTTCCTTTTGGACTTGGAACCTTTGAGCTATATGTTTTTTAGTTGGTGTTAACTTGGCTTAATCCCAATTCAAACACCACCAACTTTTACAGACAAGCTGTAATAACATATAGCTCTTTTCCAAAGTCAAAAGTTTTCTCGGCATAAACGATTATCAAAATATACGTTCAGACGCTCTCAGACGCTCATAGTTCACTTGTACGTGATTTTACAGTGTATTAACACCTCTAGACGCTCTCGCGTCGTTTTGTAGCTCTGAGCGCTGCCCAAACGCTTAACGGGTTCCACCCTTGCGTTTTCAGAGCTACAAAACACATTAACGCACCCAGAACACCCAAATATCACACACATTATTGCTGTAATTAGGCTTTGGAACGACATCATACTCATTCTTCATAAACTTCATCACAGAATCATCAGACACGCCATATACAGTTGGCAACGTTAAATTATTACTACTCCAATACTTACGCTTATTCTTTCTTGCT
>NZ_JAFEPJ010000026.1:0-59947 GCF_016893255.1 Staphylococcus sp. GDB20D11A | reverse complement strand
CTAGACTGGGTGCAGTTCAAATCCTTTGAACTCCGCTTCTTTTTTAATACTTTCGAAATTAACATATTCTTGATCGATATCATCATCCTTATTTAAAGAAGGTACAACATTGTCGATGAATTCTCTAATTAGATCTCGTTTTAACCTCAATGTCGGATCATCTGCATGATCTAAAATACGTCTAATTTGTTCTTGGTTACGACGTTGTTCCGCTTTGTCTTCAAGATCAATTTGTCTCAATATATTCATAATATAATTCACATTAATCGTATCATTACGCATCATTTCTATTTCGAAATCAATATCATTTAAAATGGATACTTTATTTTTCTCAGCCGTCGCTCTTTTTACTTGATCGTACACAGCTAAATATTTACTTTTATAGTCTTCATTCTCTTGTTCATCCATTCCAATCTCATCAATTGTAAACTCAAACTCGTCAAATGCTTTTAAACGTAATATTATTTTAGCTAATAAACGATAAGCTTCAACAAAGCGCTTTAGCTCTTCTTCATCTTGAATGTCATCAACCATGTGTGGTGTCGGCACAATCATTTTAAGCTCACGATAAGCGTCCATAAATTCTTTTTTATACTCTTCATAACTACGCATTAAAATTGTATCCGTATCATTTGTTTGTGAGAATACTCTCAGTGCATCGTCTGTCTCTTTTTTCAAGTCACGATAGTTTACAATTTTACCAAATGGCTTTGATTCTTTTTCAACCCTATTTGTACGTGAATACGCTTGAATTAAATCATGATACATTAAATTCTTATCAACATATAAAGTGTTCAGTACTTTACTATCAAAACCAGTTAAGAACATATTAACAACGATTAAAATATCAATTTTACTATCTTTAACGCCCTTTTTAACGTTTTTTGAAATATGATTAAAATACTCATTAGTCGTGTCTGTTGAAAAATTCGTCTCGAACTTTTTATTATAATCACTAATCATTTTCTCTAATTTTTCACGCGAATGATATGGCACTTCACCATCACGATCATCTTCATTAGGTTTAAACGTAAATATACCAGCTACCGTTAATGGTTGTTCCAACTTTTTGTTAAGTCGCTTAAATGTCTCATAATATTTAATAAGCGCGTGAATACTTTGAACTGTAAATATACTTGAATATTGACGATTACGTGTATATTTATCATGATTATTGATGATATGTCGTGTTACTAATTCCACACGTTTATCCGCTAACCAGACTTCTTCAGTATCAATTGCTTCAACCATGCTGTTATCCTCTGCTTTTAAAGCTTTATTTTTAAAAGTATTAATATAGTCAACTGAGAAACCAAGTACATTACCATCATGAATAGCATCTCTAATTAAATACGTATGTAAGCATCTACCGAAAATATCTGCAGTTGTTCTACCATCTTGACTACTATTTTCTGGGAAACGTGGCGTACCAGTGAACCCAAAGTATTGGGCATTTTTGAAATGTTGTTTAACTAAACGATGCATGTCACCAAATTGACTGCGATGACACTCATCAATAATAAATACAACTTTATTCGTTTTATACTGTTTTAATAAATGGGCATTACCTTGAATCGCTTTAGCCATTTTTTGAATCGTCGTTACAATAAGTGGCAAACTTTTATCATTTAGTTGGCGTACCAGTTGCGAGGTATTAAAAGTTTTGTCTACAGCACCCTTAGCAAATTTATTAAATTCCTCTTCTGTTTGACTATCCAAGTCTTTACGGTCAACCAAAAAGATAACTTTCTTAATGTCATCTTGCTGTGATAAAATCTGACTCGCTTTAAAAGAAGTCAACGTCTTACCACTTCCAGTTGTATGCCATACATATCCATTATTCCCTGTCTCAGTCGCTTGTTGAATAAGTGATTCTACCGCATACACTTGATACGGACGCATTGCCATCAGTATTCTATCTGTTTCATTAATAATCATATAGCGCGATATCATCTTAGCTAATTGACAAGGTCTCATAAATGACTCAGCAAACGATTGCAATGTATTGATTCGGTTATTCTGTTTATCACTCCAATAAAACATGTGACTCTTCAATAGTTCGCTATCATTATTAGAAAAGTATCGCGTTTCAACACCATTACTAATGATAAACATTTGTATGTAGCGGAATAAGCCTGTGTAATTTTGTTTACGGTAACGTTTTACTTGGTTAAACGCCTCATTAATATCAATGCCTCGACGTTTCAATTCAACTTGGACAAGGGGTAGTCCATTGATTAATATCGTTACATCATAACGTGCTTTATATGTATCCTCGACCGATACTTGATTCGTCACTTGAAACTTATTTTTACACCAACTTTTCGTATCTAAAAACGACAAATAAATCTCAGACTCATCATCACGTCTAAGTGGTAATTTATCACGTAAAATACGGGCACTCTCGAAAATACTTTTCCCATCAATCATCGTTAACAGACGTTGAAATTCTTTATCTGTTAAGGGATTGCCTTCTAATTTGTCCGCATGACGCTCATTTAAAATCGTTCTAAAATTATCAAGCAATTGCTTATTATCACGTATCGTTACTCTTTCGTAACCCAATTGTTCAAGTTGATTCATCATTTCATTTTCTAATGCGTATTCACTTTGGTATGCCATTCATATCCCCTTCCGTACACTTTCTATTGCTCTAAATATATCATAAACTTTAATGAAAAATGTTTGTTTTTTATCTTCAAACGTAAATTTATTCTAATTTTATTGTCTTATCTTTTAATATTTGTCTTTGAGGTAAGTGACATCCTAAAAACACCAACACACACTATTCTTTATATTTTTATACTTCTATGCCAGAGTTCAACTTTTGAATATATTGCGTCCTCAATTGTTTGTTCTCTGTATATATTTTATTGAATATGATTGATTGAAAAACAAAAGTGAAAATGTATATCACAATTGGAATAAAAGCATTATAAATGCCATTATCAAAATAGGATAAAGAAAAAATAAATAAAGTGAACACTATCGGCATTGTAAAACGACATAAAATAATAGAGCAATTATTTATAAAAAGCCAACTTCTTATTAAGTTTTTTCTATTTAGCGTAATGATATGGAATATTTTGTCGTTTTTATTTTGATAAAAACTTTCAACTTTTTCATAGTGTCCATATATGGTTTGATTTAGGTTAATTATTTTGTAGTTTGATCCAGGTTCGTAAAGGTCATTATTGCCAACTTTAAAACAATCTTTAATTAATGTACTTTCTTTATTTACAACAAACCTATAGGGATGTATGTAATCACAATTTCCACACATTTTATATAATTGAAATCTATTAACAATCGCTAAATAATTTCGGTAAGTTGAAATAGCTATAAATAAGATTAATCCATAACTTATGCCTATTAATGAAAACCATATTGTATTAATAAATTCACTATGAGGTCTTTCTAGCAGTTTAATATATATTTTATAATTCAAAAATCCTAAAAGAAAATACATTGGTAACACTGTGCCAATCATAATAATTGCCCTATCGAATATTCTATATTTGTTTTCAGTATTAATGATTTTTGAATACCAACTTTTTAACTCAGGAAATATTACAGACGTGAAAATTGTTAGCGATAAAGTAACAATTATCTTATTGTTTTCTTTTACAAAATTAATCATCTCGTTAAGTTCCAAATTAATTCCCCCTTAATAACAGCATTTAATTTCTATACTATGAAAAAAGCAAAGCTCAAATCTGAACTTTGCTTTAATTTGTCACGCCTTTATCATTTTCAAAATAGCCTCTATGCCAGTTTTACAAACTTGTATCAACAATTTTTCATCAAGCAACTGAATCACATCAAAAACTTCAATTGTTTACGTTGCAACTAACTTTATATTAGAACGCACACAATATCTAATGTTTAAAATCTATCGTCGCAAGATGCTTCCTGTAATTATCAAGTGCCATTTTCGATTGGGTTATACAATCTAGAATCGCATGATAATTTAATGCTACAAATCGATAGTACAATATATCTACCGTGAATAACTGTGCAAATAGTGACGTTGTAGCCGCCATACGCATTTCATTTTCATCAGTTCTGCCATAAATCAATGCATAGTCTGCAATTTGAGCCACTGGATTATTAGCTGTACTAGATATAGTTATGATGGGAATACTGTAATGTGTGGCCACCTGTGCAATTGACTGCAATTCACTATGACTACCTTGATTCGTCACAAAAATCATACAATCTCTATCATCATGCGTCGCAAATGTTGACACAAGTAAATGTGTTTCATGTAATAACCTGACATTTAAGCCAATACGAGATAACTTTTGAAAAAGATCACCAATAGTCAAACTCGATGCGCCAAATCCAAATAAAAATATTGTCCTGGCATTTTTCAACACATCACAAATTGCATCAATTTGCGCATCCATAATATTAGTAGCTACAAATCGCATCGTATTCGTTGCTCTAGCAATCATTTTATTTTTCAAAGTTTCTACAGATTCATTTTCAATCAATTCTAAATGTGGATTGGTTGCAATATCTTCGGGTAAGTATCGAGATATCGCAATCTTTAGCTCTTGAAAACCTTGATGTGTCATTTTCCGACTAAATCTAACAATTGATGCTGTACTAACATTCGTAACATCTGCCAAATCATTCACAGTCATATCAATGATTTTATGTGGATTCTTTAAAATGTAATCAGCGATTATCTTTTCTGTCTTCGTAAAATCACTCAACTGCTTATCAATGCGATATAAAATATTTGTCATCATTAATCACCCAACAAATCTGTCTGTCGCATCGCCTTTGTCGTTCCAAATAAATATGTACAAACGAATCCACCAGCATACGCAGCAAGTAATCCTGCAATATAACCTAAATACATATTATCTGAAATTAATGGTAATAGTGACACACCACTTGGGCCTATTGCTTTGGCACCAACATGTCCAATTCCACCTATTACAGCGCCACCAATACCACCGCCAATACAAGCAGTTAAGAAAGGTCGACCTAATGGCAAAGTCACACCATAGATTAATGGTTCTCCAATACCTAGGAAACCAACTGGCAATGCACCTTTTAAAGTATTACGTAATGTTGTGTTGCGTTTACATCTTACCCAAAGTGCTAATGCGGCACCTACTTGTCCAGCACCAGCCATCGCTGCTATTGGCAATAAGTAAGTAGCACCAGATTGGTTAATCATTTCTATATGAATTGGCGTAAAAATATGATGAAGTCCTAACATAACTAACGGTAGGAAGCTTGCACCAATGATAAATCCACTAAATACGCCACCAATACTAATAATTCCGTTAACTACTGAAACTAAACTGTCTGAAACAAAACCTGCTAATGGCATAAAGATAAAGATAGTTAATAGTCCTACAATCAACAATGCAATAGTCGGCGTTACAATAATATCAATCGCATTTGGCACAATTTTATGCAATCTCTTTTCGACAATACTTAAAATCCAAACAGCAAAAATAACGCCAATAATCCCTCCTTGCCCAGGTTGCAATGGTTCTCCAGTGAAGACATTCATTAAAATATTTTTACCAGCAATACCCGTTAATAACGTTGTACCACCAATCACGCCACCAAGTCCTGGTGTCGCACCAAATTCTTTAGCCGCATTAATACCAGTGAAAATAGCTAAGTATGCTAACATACCGTCTTTAATGACATTAAATACTGTTATAAGTTGCGTAATCCAAGCACCTGAAATATAGCCTGCCACCATTAAGTTACTCAGTACTGCTGCAATACCACCAATTAATCCAGCTCCAATAAATGCAGGAATCAACGGTATAAAGATATTGGCAATTGATTTCAATACTTTATTCAACTTACCATTCTTTTGTTTTGCTTTATGTGCTTCTTTATTCGCCTTTGCTTTATCAGCTGCATATGATTTATAGTCCATTTTTTCACTATCATTGTGATTGTGTGGTATTGGGTCACCTAGTTTAACACCACTTAATTCCGCCATATGATTAGCCACTTTATTGACTGTACCAGGTCCAACCACAACTTGAATGCGTTCATCGTGTATAACACCCATGACACCATCAATGTGCCTTAGTTCTTGGTCATCTACTTTATTTTCATCTAACACTTTAATACGCACACGTGTCATACAGTTCATGACACTATCTATATTATCCATACCACCTACTGCAGCAATAATTCGTTCTGCAAGTTGTTGTTCTTTGGTCATTTAAATCCCTCCTAAGGTTGTCTATCTCTGATTGCTCGTTTAACAATGTCACCATTGTTTAATAACCGTCTTGTTGCTTCTTCCTTAGAAATGCCACACATACCCATAACTGTCGCAACTTTCACATCATGCTCAGATACCTGATATAACGCCATTGCTTCATCATATGTGATAGCACATATTTCTTGAATAATACGCACTGAACGGTCGATCAGTTTTTGATTGGTTGCTTTAACATCAATCATGAGGTTATCGTAAACTTTTCCGACCCCAACCATTGTGATGGTTGAAATCATATTTAAAATTAATTTTTGTGCTGTACCAGACTTTAAACGCGTTGAACCAGTTAATACTTCTGGACCAACTTTAACTTCTACTGGATACTGCGCAATTTCACTTATAACTGCATGTTCATTGCATGAAATAGATACTGTTGTAGCACCGATTGTGTTAGCAAATGTTAAACCGCCTATAACATATGGCGTTTTGCCACTCGCGGCAATTCCTATAACGACATCTTTTGATGTTAAATCTATATTTTTCAAATCTTCTTCCGCTAATTTTTTGTGATCTTCCGCACCTTCTACAGCCATTGTCATAGCATGTTGTCCACCAGCAATAATACCTATAATTTCATGAGGGTCAGTATTGAATGTAGGTACACACTCCGCTGCATCTAAGACACCCAATCTTCCACTTGTACCTGCACCGATATAGATCAATCGTCCACCCTTTTTATACTGTGCAATTGTTTTTTTAATTACTTTTGTCAATTGTGGTATTGACTTTTGAACTGCTAACGGGACTTGCTGATCTTCTTTATTCATCGTAATTAAAGCCTCTTCCACAGTCATTTCATCAAGATGCATCGTCGCTTCATTACGCGCTTCGGTCGTACTATTTTCCATCACTTCTTACACTCCCTAGTTTTTTGAAAATCAAATGTATCATTCGGCTCGATACAACTTAACAGTGGTAAGTCTTCTTTAATAATTTGTGCAACAACATTCACATTGTCATGTGCACTAAGCGTTTGTCTCACAATTTGCATTTCACCTTGATAACGTCCGTTATTCAAATTATCAACGGTTACCGAACCAATGCGTCGTTGCGTTGTAAACTGTGGTTGAATCGAATGTGGACATATTTGTCTTGACGTTTCCGAACGAATGACATTTTCCGGATTATCCGGACGTACTTTATGACACATATCGAAAAGGTAAGTCACTGTCGTATCAAACACTTCTTCAATACATAACGTGAAATGCCTATGCTTGCAAAAATCTATAAGTTGTTTTGCCTGCCTCATTTCAATCAATGAGTCTCCAACTAACACTTCAGATACACCAGTTTCTTGTAATAATTTAGCTGCAACGACAGGATGACTATGTCTCGTTGCTTCAATTGTTGGCAAGCCTTTATGCAAAGGACCTCGCAAACCACTCCCTACAATAAAACCATATATTTGTGCCTTTGGATTAAATTGATAAATGAGTTCATTTTTCTTATTGACCAAGTCAACAGATAATCCCGTATCTGGTCTTGGATAATAGTTATGACAAAATGAAAGTAATGTAAAATCATTCAATTGTTGATGTAAGCTTGTTAACAATTCCCGGGAAATAATACTTGCATTCAAACAGCACTTTAAACCCTGTGCCATTATCGCTTCGATTGCCTCAATTGATGTACTATGATCGATACGAATCATAAATTGTGCATCATATTGTCGAAGATGCTCATAAAAAGATGGTGTTAATATAGATGGATTAGCATCTATGAGGTAAGTCACTTGTTCATGTTTTAATAAATTGAGTAGTTTTGTGAAATAATGATATTTTGTCTCGTCATCTTCTTCTGGTATTTGTACAGATGTAAAAATCATTTGGTAACCTTGTTTAATCATTCGCTTAATATACGCTTCATCTAAAGGTTGTCCTAAATACACTGAAAAGCCTGTCAAAGTAGCCCTCCTTAACAATATAATTATTAGGAAAATATAGTTGAGTTGTGTAATCGCTTACATTTTACTATAAGAGAAAACACATTACAATATTAATCAGTTGAAGCCTGTTCATTGTAATAATCTTACATATTTCTGTCACAAGTTAATTATTATACCATCAAAGATTATCCTTTTCTTTTAAGTGCTGATAATAGCTGCTACTGCTGGATTATTACAACAACTTTTATACATTTTATTCAGGATTATCTTATATTATGTTTTAATAATAATCTGTGAACAATTAAGAGATTTGAAATTGAATTTAATAATTGTATTGAAAACGCATACTTCACCATGCTAAAATAGGAGTCGCAAACAAATAAGATTCAATAAGATGTGATGGTAAGCTAGATAAACTAACGTATCAGTTTTATATACTACTTAGTCAATTGCTTCTTTTACATTAATTACATACACCAACGTGTTACTAAGTAAGATTAGGCATGAGTTAAATTAAGCTGTGATGGTTACCAACACAGTCTATTTGCTCGTGTCTTTTTTATTGAATCTTAAATAATAAATACAACTTTGGAGGTTGGACAAGTGAGGAAGAAACTTTTCGGTCAATTGCAACGTATTGGTAAGGCACTAATGTTACCTGTTGCAATTTTACCAGCAGCGGGTCTGTTATTAGCTATCGGTACAGCTATACAAGGCGAAGCATTACAACACTACTTGCCTTTTATACAAAATGGTGGCGTTCAAAATGTCGCTAAATTAATGACAGCAGCCGGTAGTATTATTTTTGAAAACTTACCTATGATTTTCGCATTAGGTGTCGCAATCGGATTAGCTGGCGGTGATGGCGTAGCAGCTATCGCAGCATTTGTCGGTTACATAATCATGAACAAAACAATGGGTGACTTTTTACAAGTTACACCTAAAAATGTTACTGATCCAGCGAGTGGTTACGCTAGCATTTTAGGTATTCCAACATTACAAACAGGTGTGTTCGGCGGTATTATTATCGGGGCCCTGGCAGCTTGGTGTTATAACAAGTTCTATAACATTAACTTACCATCTTATTTAGGTTTCTTCGCTGGTAAGCGTTTCGTACCTATTATGATGGCTACAACATCATTTATTTTAGCATTCCCAATGGCATTAATCTGGCCAACAATCCAAACAGGATTAAATGCATTCAGCACAGGATTATTAGACTCAAATACTGGTGTTGCCGTATTCTTATTTGGTTTTATTAAGCGTTTATTAATTCCATTCGGTCTACATCACATTTTCCACGCACCGTTCTGGTTCGAGTTTGGTTCATGGAAAAATGCAGCTGGTGAAATTATTCACGGTGACCAACGTATCTTTATCGAACAAATTCGTGAAGGCGCACATTTGACAGCTGGTAAATTCATGCAAGGTGAATTCCCAGTTATGATGTTCGGTTTACCTGCAGCAGCTTTAGCAATTTATCACTCAGCTAAACCTGAAAACAAGAAAGTAGTAGCAGGTTTAATGGGTTCTGCTGCTTTAACATCATTCTTAACTGGTATTACAGAACCTTTAGAATTCTCATTCTTATTCGTAGCACCATTATTATTCTTTATTCACGCAGTACTTGATGGTTTATCATTCTTAACATTGTACTTATTGGATGTTCATCTAGGTTATACATTCTCAGGTGGTTTCATCGACTACGTTTTACTTGGCGTACTACCTAATAAGACACAATGGTGGTTAGTTATTCCTGTAGGTCTTGTATACGCAGTCATTTACTACTTCGTATTCCGATTCTTAATTGTAAAATTAAAATACAAAACACCAGGTCGTGAAGATAAGCAATCACAAGCTGTTACTGCTTCAGCAACTGAATTACCATATGCAGTATTAGAAGCTATGGGTGGCAAAGCAAACATTAAACATTTAGACGCTTGTATCACACGTCTACGTGTTGAAGTTAACGACAAATCTAAAGTTGATGTTCCTGGTTTGAAAGATTTAGGCGCATCTGGTGTATTAGAAGTCGGCAATAATATGCAAGCAATTTTTGGTCCTAAATCTGACCAAATCAAACATGAAATGCAACAGATTATGAATGGTCAAGTAGTAGAAAACCCTACTACTATGGAAGACGATAAAGACGAAACTGTTGTTGTTGCAGAAGATAAATCTGCAACAAGCGAATTGAGCCATATCGTTCATGCACCATTAACTGGTGAAGTAACACCATTATCAGAAGTGCCTGATCAAGTGTTCAGCGAAAAAATGATGGGTGACGGTATCGCTATCAAACCTTCACAAGGTGAAGTTCGTGCACCATTCAACGGTAAAGTACAAATGATTTTCCCAACAAAACATGCAATTGGTCTTGTATCAGATAGTGGTTTAGAACTATTAATCCACATCGGTTTAGACACTGTTAAATTAAACGGAGAAGGCTTTACTTTACATGTTGAGGAAGGTCAAGAAGTTAAACAAGGTGATTTATTAATCAACTTTGATTTAGACTACATCCGCAATCATGCAAAGAGTGATATTACGCCTATTATCGTTACACAAGGAAACATTACAAACCTTGATTTTAAACAAGGTGAACATGGCAACATTTCATTTGGCGATCAATTATTTGAAGCTAAATAATGCTTACTATAAACAGGTGCGTATACCTTCATAAGGTGACGCGCCTGTTTTTTCATTGCTATTGTGTTTTGCAGCATCATTGATAGTTCGCTCTCCCCTTAAATTTTGAATTTTAAGATCATCAATTAAATCCCCCTTCATACTCATTTCCTAAAAAATATTAATTGCTCACTATTGTTAGCGTTTTCACAACAAAGTCAACTTCCTTGACCTTACACTATATTCGAGGCTATCATTTTAAGTGTAAATATAGAGAAAAGGTGGTTTTTTTATGAAACAACGCATTGGAGCTTACTTAATTGACGCTATTCATCGAGCAGGCGTCGATAAAATTTTTGGTGTTCCTGGTGATTTTAATCTCGCTTTTCTAGACGATATTATCAGTAATCCCAATGTAGATTGGGTAGGAAATACAAATGAATTAAACGCAAGTTACGCAGCGGACGGTTATGCCCGTCTTAATGGACTCGCTGCATTAGTTACTACATTTGGTGTTGGCGAATTAAGTGCCGTCAACGGTATCGCAGGTTCGTATGCTGAACGCATACCTGTCATTGCGATTACAGGTGCGCCGACACGTGCTGTTGAACAAGCCGGTAAATATGTACATCACTCACTTGGTGAAGGTACATTTGACGACTACCGAAAAATGTTTGCACATATAACCGTTGCACAAGGTTATATCACACCTGAAAATGCAACAACCGAAATACCACGTTTAATTAATACAGCAATCGCCGAAAGACGCCCAGTTCATTTACATTTACCAATCGATGTCGCAATCTCTGAAATTGAAATACCGACACCATTCGAAGTAACAGCAGCCAAAGATACTGATGCGTCAACATATATAGAGTTATTAGCATCTAAATTGCATCAATCGAAGCAGCCTATCATCATTACTGGACATGAAATTAACAGTTTTCACCTCCATCAAGAATTAGAAGATTTTGTAAATCAAACACAGATACCAGTAGCACAACTTTCATTAGGAAAAGGTGCTTTTAATGAGGAAAATCCATATTATATGGGTATTTACGATGGGAAAATTGCCGAAGATAAAATACGAGATTATGTGGACAACAGCGATTTAATTTTAAATATTGGAGCCAAATTAACAGATTCAGCAACAGCAGGATTTTCATACCAATTCAATATCGATGATGTCGTTATGTTAAATCATCACAATATCAAAATTGATGATGTTACAAATGATGAAATATCTCTACCATCATTACTACAACAATTGACCGATATATCATATACGAATAACGCAGCGTTCCCTGCTTATCATCGTCCAACATCACCCGATTATACTGTTGGCACAGAGCCATTAACACAACAAACTTATTTTAAAATGATGCAAAATTTCTTAAAACCAAATGATGTCATTATTGCTGATCAAGGTACGTCATTCTTTGGTGCTTATGATTTAGCATTATACAAAAACAATACTTTTATAGGGCAACCGTTATGGGGTTCTATCGGCTATACATTACCTGCAACATTAGGTTCACAATTAGCAGACAAAGATCGTCGTAACTTATTATTAATTGGTGATGGCTCATTGCAACTAACTGTTCAAGCTATTTCAACTATGATTAGACAGCATATTAAACCGGTATTATTTGTGATTAATAATGACGGTTATACGGTAGAACGACTTATTCACGGCATGTATGAACCTTATAATGAAATTCACATGTGGGATTATAAAGCTTTACCAGCTGTATGTGGTGGTAAAAATGTTGAAATTCATGACGTTGAATCATCAAAAGATTTACAAGACACGTTTAATGCAATTAATGGTCATCCCGATGTGATGCATTTTGTCGAAGTCAAAATGTCTGTCGAAGATGCACCAAAGAAACTGATCGATATCGCTAAAGCTTTTTCGCAACAAAATAAATAATTTCATCTTATACAGGGTATAAGCTTTAACAGATACTTTATTAAACGAAAAGGACTCTGATATAAGATGATTAATTTTAATAAAACCGCTTTAGTGTTAATCGACCTGCAAGAAGGTATTCTTAAAATGGATTATGCCCCATACACTGCTGAAAATGTCGTTCAAAACGCTAATAAATTAATAGATGTTTTCAGAAAAAACAATGGTTTTATCGTATTCGTTCGTGTTAAATTCTATGATGGTAAAGATGCATTGAAACCAAATTCGATGGTATCATTACCACCAAAAGAATGCGACGACTACAGTCGTTTCCATCATTTATTAGACAAGAGAGATGGAGATTTTGTCATAGACAAACGACAATTTAGTGCATTTGTAGGAACGAATTTAGACTTACAGTTGAGACGTCGAGGAATTGATACGATTGTTCTTGGCGGTGTAGCAACACATGTTGGTGTAGATACGACAGCACGAGACGCCTATCAATTAAACTACGATCAGTATTTTGTTACTGACATGATGAGCGCTCAAAACGAAACGCTACATCAATTCCCAATAGATAATTTATTCCCTATAATGGGGCAAACAGTAACCACAAGCGACTTACTAAATATATTGAACTAAGCATACACTTACCCCCTTCGATCATATTGAAGGGGGTATCTTTATTTTACAAAGTATTAATACGTCGG
This sequence comes from Staphylococcus sp. GDB20D11A, assembly GCF_016893255.1. NCBI lineage: Bacteria > Bacillati > Bacillota > Bacilli > Caryophanales > Staphylococcaceae > Staphylococcus > Staphylococcus sp. GDB20D11A. The sequence continues at coordinate 46,538 of NZ_JAFEPJ010000026.1, read as the reverse complement.
GTTGTCTAACCTTCTATATTTAACATATTCTATATCTGTTAAACCGTTCTTAACCTACGCCCCTACTACATAAAAACAGTGTTTATTCCGGAATTTTCAAAAAATTTAGTATTTATTACAAAATTATGTATCACTTTAGGTTTAATTTTTGATATTATCTTAATTAAGTAGATTTTTATAAGTTCTAAAAAGGAGAACAAATACATATATGAAGAAGAAACTAACATTTAAAGAAAACATGTTTATAGGTTCTATGTTATTTGGATTATTCTTTGGTGCCGGCAATCTTATCTTCCCAATACACTTGGGTCAAGCTGCTGGTTCTAACGTTTTTATCGCTAACTTAGGATTTTTAATTACAGCAATTGGCTTACCATTTCTAGGTATCATTGCTATTGGCATTTCAAAGACATCTGGTTTATTTGAAATTGCATCGCGTGTTAATAAAACATATGCTTATATTTTCACGATTGCCTTATATCTAGTTATCGGACCATTTTTCGCCTTACCTAGACTGGCAACTACATCATTTGAAATTGCATTTTCGCCATTTTTATCACCAAAGCAAATCACTTTATATTTATTTATTTTTAGCTTCGTCTTCTTTGTGATTGCATGGTTTTTTGCGAGAAAGCCATCAAGAATTTTAGAATATATCGGTAAATTTTTAAATCCAGTATTCTTAGTATTATTAGCAATTATTTTATTATTTGCTTTTATCCATCCATTAGGTGGCATATCTGATGCACCTATTAGTAAACAATATCAATCAAACGCCTTATTTAACGGCTTTTTAGATGGATACAATACCTTAGATGCGCTAGCGTCATTGGCATTTGGTATCATCATTGTTGCAACGATTAAAAAGTTAGGTATCGAAAATCCAACTGATATCGCTAAAGAAACAATTAAGTCTGGTACTATCAGTATCATTATGATGGGGATCATTTATACCCTACTAGCAATCATGGGTACATTAAGTATTGGTCATTTCAAACTTAGTGAAAATGGTGGTATTGCCTTAGCGCAAATTACGCAATACTACTTAGGTAACTACGGTATCGTCTTGTTATCACTCATCGTTATGGTTGCTTGTTTAAAAACAGCTATCGGTTTAATTACGGCATTTTCAGAAACATTTGAACACCTTTTCCCTAAAATGAATTACCTAGCGATTGCAACAGTTGTGAGCTTTATCTCATTCTTATTCGCGAATGTTGGCTTAACTAAAATTATTATGTACTCAGTCCCAGTGTTAATGTTCTTATATCCATTAGCAATTGCCTTGATTGTACTAACATTATTTAGTAGCAAATTCCATCATTCAAAAATTATTTATCAATGTACCATTTTCTTTACAATGATTGCTGCATTAGTAGATGGATTAAAAGCTAGTCCAGAGTTCATTTCAAGCACATCATTCTCACAAACTTTGATTAATTTCAGCCAAAAATATTTACCATTATCAGACATTGGTATGGGCTGGGTTGTTCTCAGTTTGATTGGTTTCATTATCGGCTTCATTATTTATAAAATTAAGCATCGTAAAATTCCACAAGCATAATACTATGCCACAGTCATATGTTAAACATATGCTTGTGGCATTTTTTATTCATACTACATTAAACTGCACTCGTATACATACATATTAATGATTATCCACGAAAAATATTAGTACTTTCATTTTACGAACCACATTAATACATACACAACTTTATCTTTATATTATTAAATTTACATTTGACACTTATATTGAACAACTGTAATATATTAATATTAATTCTTTAAATTGTATAAATATAAAGGAGGGAGACCGATGAATTCAATCATTGAATTAACTGGTTATTATAGTTCTAATAATTATGCACCACTTAAGCTTGTAATTACTAAAGGTAAAGGTGTCAAAGTTTGGGATACTGATGGCAAACAATATATAGATTGCATTTCGGGTTTTTCAGTTGCAAACCAAGGCCATTGTCATCCAACAATTGTTAAAGCGATGACAGAACAAGCTTCAAAGTTGTCTATCATTTCACGTGTCCTTTATAGTGACAATCTCGGGAAATGGGAAGAAAAAATTTGTCATCTTGCTAAGAAAGACAAAGTACTCCCCCTTAACTCTGGTACTGAAGCTGTTGAAGCAGCCATTAAAATTGCTAGAAAATGGGGCTCTGAAGTTAAAGGCATTACTGACGGACAAGTTGAAATCATCGCTATGAATAACAATTTTCACGGTCGTACACTTGGCTCATTATCACTATCTAACCACGACGCATATAAAGCAGGATTTCACCCCCTACTTCAAGGCACTACAACAGTAGATTTTGGAGACATTGAACAATTAACACAAGCTATTTCACCGAATACAGCAGCAATTATTTTGGAACCAATTCAAGGTGAAGGTGGCGTTAATATACCACCGAAAGGATATATTCAAGCTGTGCGTCAACTATGTGATAAACATCAAATATTATTGATTGCAGATGAAATTCAAGTTGGTCTTGGTAGAACTGGGAAATGGTTTGCTATGGAATGGGAGCAAGTTGTTCCAGACATTTATATTTTAGGTAAGGCATTGGGTGGCGGCTTATACCCTGTATCTGCTGTACTTGCAAATAATGATGTCATGCGTGTTCTAACACCAGGTACACATGGTTCAACATTTGGTGGTAACCCTTTAGCCATTGCAATATCGACGGCAGCGCTTGATGTACTTAAAGATGAACAACTGGTTGAACGATCAGAACGCTTAGGTTCATTTTTATTAAAAGCGTTGCTACAACTTAAACATCCTAGTATTAAAGAAATTAGAGGCCGTGGTTTATTTATAGGCATAGAGCTTAACACAGATGCTGCACCTTTTGTGGATCAACTGATTCAACGTGGAATCTTATGCAAAGACACGCATCGTACTATCATTCGATTGTCACCACCTCTAGTCATTGATAAAGAGGAAATCAATCAAATTGTTGCAGCTTTTCAAGACGTTTTTAAAAATTAACAATTAATCATTTATATATGATATAGGAGGGATTCATGATGATTAAAGTAGGTATCGTTGGCGGTAGCGGTTATGGCGCAATTGAATTAATTCGATTATTACAAACACATCCTCATGTAACGATTGCACACATCTACTCACATTCAAAAGTAGATGAACCGTTGAAATTAACATTTCCACATTTACAACATATTATGCAACATTTCGAAGCACTTACAGTGGACAATAATGACTGTGATGTAATTTTCTTTGCGACACCAGCACCCGTAAGTAAAACATGTATCCCTCCCTTAGTAGAAAAAGGTATTCATGTTATCGATTTATCTGGCGCATTTAGAATTAAGAATCGTGAAATATATGAAGCATATTACAAAGAAACTGCTGCAGCACAAGTTGATTTGGATCATGCTATTTACAGCATTTCAGAATGGCAATCTTTAGATAACAATGGAACGAAACTCATTTCTAACCCTGGCTGTTTCCCTACAGCAACGTTATTAGCATTACATCCACTTATTAGCGAAAAAATTATAGATTTGTCATCTATTATTATTGATGCTAAGACCGGCGTGTCAGGTGCTGGACGTTCATTATCACAACGTGTTCATTTTTCAGAAATGAATGAAAATCTAAGCGCTTATGCAATCGGAAACCATAAACATAAACCGGAAATCGAGCAATATTTATCTATCATTGCGGGTCAAGATGTATCAGTCATATTTACACCACATCTAGTACCAATGACACGAGGTATTTTATCAACAATATATGTCAAATTATCATCTGAATATACGACTGAATCATTACATAAATTAATGACCTCTTATTATGCTAATCAGCCATTTGTCAGAATTAGAGATATTGGGACTTTTCCAACCACAAAAGAAGTACTCGGTAGTAACTACTGCGATATCGGTATCTATGTAGATGAAACAACGCAAACAGCAATTTTAGTATCAGTGATTGATAACCTTGTCAAAGGGGCAAGTGGTCAAGCCATTCAAAACTTAAATATATTATATGATTTTGAAGTTACGACTGGCCTAAAACAATCACCAGTTTATCCATAAGGGGTGTTAGAATGAAACATCAAGAAACGACATCACAACAATATAACTTTTCAATTATTAAACATGGCGATATCAGTACACCTCAAGGCTTCACGGCCGGTGGTATGCACATCGGTTTACGCGCTAACAAAAAAGACTTTGGCTGGATTTACTCATCGTCTTTAGCAAGTTCAGCTGCCGTATATACTTTAAACCAATTTAAAGCTGCACCACTTATTGTCACTGAAGACACTTTACAAAAGTCTAAAGGGAAATTACAAGCACTTGTTGTTAATTCAGCTAATGCAAATTCTTGCACAGGTCAGCAAGGTATCGATGATGCACAACAAACTCAAACATGGGTTGCTCAACAACTTCAAATACCATCTGAGCATGTTGCTGTTGCTTCAACTGGGGTCATTGGAGAATATTTGCCAATGGATAAAATTAAAACTGGTACAGAACATATTAATGATGCTAATTTTACAACACCAGGTGCGTTTAACGAGGCAATTTTAACAACTGATACATGTACAAAGCATATCGCTGTATCACTAAATATTGATGGTAAAACCATTACAATTGGTGGCAGTGCTAAAGGATCAGGTATGATTCACCCAAATATGGCTACCATGCTTGCTTTTATAACAACCGATGCATCAATTGAATCGAATACACTTCATCAATTATTAAAATCTTCGACTGACCATACATTTAATATGATTACTGTTGATGGCGATACAAGTACAAATGACATGGTATTAGTCATGGCAAATCAGCAAGTTGAACACCAAATACTTAATCAAGACCATCCACAATGGGAAATATTTGTTGATGCATTCAATTTTGTCTGTACATTTTTAGCTAAAGCTATAGCCAGAGATGGCGAAGGCGCAACAAAGTTAATCAGTGTCAATGTTTCAGGCGCTAAATCAATATCAGACGCAAGAAAAATCGGTAAAACTATCGTAAGTTCAAATCTAGTAAAATCAGCCATTTTTGGCGAAGATGCCAATTTTGGTCGAATCATTACAGCTATAGGCTACAGCGGATGTGAAATTGATCCTAACTGCACATATGTTCAACTGAACCAAATACCTGTCGTGGATAAAGGTATGGCTGTACTATTTGATGAGCAAGCTATGTCGAATACATTAACTCATGAAAATGTCACAATTGACGTTCAGCTTGGTTTAGGTAACGCTGTAGCGACTGCATACGGTTGTGATTTATCCTATGATTATGTGCGTATTAACGCATCATATCGAACATAAGGTGGTGTTGGTTAGATGAAATTTATTGTCATTAAAATTGGTGGCAGTACACTAAGTGACATGCATCCATCAATTATTAACAACATTAAGTATTTACGATCAAACAACATCTACCCCATTATCGTTCATGGCGGTGGCCCATTTATTAATGAAGCATTATCATACCAGCAAATCGAGCCACACTTTGTTAATGGCCTAAGAGTGACTGATAAAGCAACCATGACTATTACTAAACACACGCTCATTGCAGACGTTAACACTGCATTAGTAGCTCAATTTAACCAGCGCCAATGTTCTGCAATAGGCTTATGTGGTTTGGATGCTCAATTATTTGAAATTAAACGTTTTGATCAACAATATGGATATGTCGGGGTTCCAACCACTTTAAATATAGACTCATTGTCTTATTTATGTACTAAATTTATACCTATCATCAATTCGATTGGTTTCAATAACCATGATGGAGAATTTTACAACATAAATGCAGACACACTCGCCTATTTTATTGCAGCATCATTAGAAGCACCCATTTATGTACTAAGTAATATTGCTGGCGTGCTAATCAACGATGTTGTTATACCTCAACTACCCTTAGCTGATATTAATCAGTATATTGAGCATGGTGATATTTATGGAGGTATGATTCCCAAAGTGCTTGATGCTAAAAATGCTATTGAAAATGGCTGTCCTAAAGTTATCATTGCATCAGGAAACAAGCCAAATATTATCGAAGCTATTTACAATAATGATTTTGTTGGGACAACAATACTTAATTCATAACTATGAAATTAAGGCCTAACAAGTTTTGACACGCGATGATTCCAGTTCGTTTATCCATTGCGCTGAAACATTTATTTACCGTTCATCTCGTTAATAATTTTGAATACAATATGATACAATATGAGATGTAAAAAACTAATAACCTTTTACAAATTTGTTTATCAAAATATTTTAAGTTTTGCAAAGCTTTTTATTGTGATTATTTTCACAAAATACTATAATGAGGATAGTAAATAGAGAGGAGTCCTTAAGTTGACGAAACGACAAATGGGTATATTCATTTATGCTGGAATTATCGGTGGCTTGTTATCTGGAATTGTAAAATTAGGTTGGGAGGTCATGTTTCCACCTCGTACACCAGAACGAAATGCAACAAACCCACCTCAAGAGTTATTGCAACAATTAGGATTTAGTAGTGAGTTTACGCATCAAACATATACATTTTCAAATATGGAATTGCCTTGGGTAAGCTTTATTGTCCACTTTAGTTTTTCTATCGTCATTGCAATTATTTACTGCATATTAGTTAAAAAATACGCTTACTTAGCAATGGGACAAGGTGCTGTTTTTGGTATTGTAATATGGGTGTTATTCCACCTTATCATTATGCCGATTATGCATACTGTACCTGCTGTGTGGGATCAACCATTCCAAGAGCACATATCAGAATTATTTGGACATGTCGTCTGGATGATGACTATTGAATTAGTACGACAACATTTTGTCTATCGCTATAAATTAAATTAATTCATATAAACATCGTAACGTGAGTTTTAAATCATCGTTTGAGTATGATGATTGATACTCACGTTATTTTATTAACTGACATGATATGATTCCAGCCAACTTACGTGAGCATTAAAGTCTCAAATGCGTCGTAACAAGCCATTATTTTTGGCAATTTCAATATTGCTCAGTATATTTTCACCTTATCACTTACTTTAATCTCGTCATGATTTTGAATGATGCCATCGTGTATTCACCTTTCATTTTTCCAATAAAAAAACATCTAACAGTAAACATTTAGGCAGCATAGTTTAAAATCACTGCGCAATGATACTGTTAGACGCCATGTTAACTACTTAATAGCTGGAATACCGATAATTTTTTATAACTCCAAGGAGCCTCTCCTAAGAAACATACCTGTACCATAAACTGATCAAAAATAAATTGTTTGAACTTCACTTCACGTGATTGATAAAAGTGTGATTGTGTCATATCATAAATGTCCAATCCTTTGATTAAACCTTCACCAATCAATTTTGTAAAACTTTCTTTTTGTGTCCATATTTGATAAAAATCATTTAAACTACATATTTGATGTGCTTCGTTTGTAGAGAAACACGTCACTAATGTACGCCAGTCTAAACGTTGTGATATCTTTTCGATATCAATACCAACTGGTTCTTTATCGACAACACACACGATATAAGGATAACTATATGATAAGCTCACATAGATGGGCTGTCCATCACGATTGTGTTGAACTATATCTGCCTTACCTCGTGGCGAAATGTGATAATGCCATTCATGTGGTAATAACCCTGTGTCATGTTGAATTCCATATTGCACTAAAATATCTCCCAATCTGTGCATGAGTTTATCTTGATTGTATCTATAGTTGACTGTACGCGGTTTTTTATATGACCAACGACTTTGTGATATTAATTCTTCAATACTTTTCAAGTTACTCTGTAATTGCATTACAAATACTGTCATAACTTTCCCTACTTACTTATTGAATATTGTTTTGATATATTGCGCCCAATGATACAGCCAATTGTTAGTTATCGTTGGCCATTTTTCACTGATGTGATTCATTATTTTTAATGTTAATTTTGTATCTATCATTGCTAGTTGTTGTTCACGGTCAACACTAGTTAATCCAATCGTTTCGTACATGTCTTGTTTCTGTAAAATTTCATTAAATGATTCATCGCTGACGAGTTCAATTTCTTTGCGCTTAACGCATTCTAACAAAGATTTCACCGGCATTTTATTAGGTGATAGCACATGGTAAATGATTTGTGGTGTGTTGACCTGTGCTAATGCGACAATTTGTCTGGCAGTCGTATCCACAAAAGAAAAATCTACAGGCATTTCAGCGAGGCTAACCCCGATACAATTCAGTTGTAACAAATCATTCATTACCATTGAAAAACGGTTAGTCTTTATATTTCTCATATGCCATCTCCCATTGTAAGGACTCGTCAAATTACCAACACGTACAATCCGACCATCTAAGCCATTATTTACAGCTTCTAATACTTTTAATTCACTATAAAATTTACTCCGTGTATATGGTGATGTTAGTAGTTGTCCTTTATAGACATCCGCTTCTGAAAATGTCACATCTTCTGTGTCTATATCAAAATAAGTTCCCACACTTATCGTAGACACATATATTAACCTTGCATGATGTTGTAGTGCCAAACGTATGACATCAACAGTACCTTGAACATTTACTTTTTCAAATTCATCATCATCACCAAAATGATCTGTACGAGCACCTGCATGAATAATCGTATCCATGTTTTCTGGTAAAACAACATCATCCATACACTCAAAATCACCAACAATGACTTCAATGTTTGATAACATCATTTCAACCGTCTCTTCTGAAAAATAATCATTTAAATTCGTCATCAACTTATACCATGCTATTTCCTCATTATCAGCACGTACGAAACAATAAATGCGATGACTGTATCCTTGTAGTGCTTCAATCAGATAAGCACCTAAAAACCCTGTAGCACCAGTCAATAGTGTATTTCCTAGAGGTCGATGACTTAGACTATCCTCTAAAATACCCAAATTATAACGAGTCATAACTATGTTTTGTAATTCCGAAAGATTATCCGGTAATGCAACTAATGATTGTTGATTTTGGTGCATATAATTAACAATCTGTCGCACGGTTTTATATTGATATAATGTCTGCATTGAAATATGATGGCCAAATCGTTTTAAATGCGAGACAACTAACATCGCCTCTAATGAGTTACCACCAAGTTCAAAGAAATCATCGTCAACACCGACATCATTTTGTTTCAATACCTCTCCGAATACATCAACAAATGTCTGCTCAATTTCATTAGATGGTTCGCTATACACTTTATTAGACTGTTGTATAGGTGATGGATTTGGCAAACGCGTAGTATCCACCTTGTCATTCGCGGTTAATGGCATACAATCGATATGCATTATAGTCTTAGGAATCATATACTTAGGCAGATGATCATTTAAATATTGCTTCAAATCCTGCTCCACTCGTTGCTCTCCGACATAATAAGCATTCAATATATCATGCGTATCAAAGTGACTTACTGTGACAACACAATCAGATATACCACGAATAGCTAATATTGCATTTTCAATTTCATCAAGTTCAATACGGTACCCGTTAACTTTCACTTGTTTATCTATTCTTCCTAAAAATTCAATTTGACCATCAGATGTATAACGTGCTAAATCACCACTATGATACAACTTTCCTTTACCAAATGGATTATTTTGCCATTTATCAGCCATTAATTCTGGACGGTTAATATATCCTATCGCTAAACTATCACCTGCAATACACAACTCGCCTGGCATACCAATACCGCATAACAAACCATCTGACATAATATACACTTGGATGTTAGATAAGGGTTTGCCAATTGGAATCGTCTCAGGTATCAAATCACCACATTGATGTGACCAATACGATGTGATGACTGTTGACTCAGATGGTCCATAGGCATTGAAATACCTGCCACAATGCTTCTCAATATATTTAACAAAGGATGCCGTACTAGTTGCCCCGCCTGTAATCAATTTTTCAATATAAAAGTCTTCCATAACACTACACATCTGTAATGGAATCGATGCCACCGTAACACGATGCTTATTAATGAGTTGTTGTAACTGTGCTGGATTAACACGTTCCTCTCTATCTGGAATCACAAGCGTATGACCATTTAACAAACAACAATAAATCTCCATAACTGATGCATCAAAAACAATATTTGCATGTTGCAAAAATACTTCATTGTCGCCTAATTGCAATTCAGTTGACCATGCATGCACTAAATTCAACAAATTTCGTTGTCGTATGGCAACCCCTTTAGGCATCCCAGTCGTACCAGATGTGTAAATAGCATACATCTCATTATCTAACATCGCTGTGTTTTCAAGTTGATCGCCATGTAAATCATCATATTGATCATTTTCCTTTGATTCAACAAAACCTTTAGCATTTTCCAATTGAATGACTGGTAATGTCGTTTCAATTTCAATGCCGTAAGACATGACTGCAGTTACTTTAGCATCCTCCAAAATTGCGCCTTGTCGCTTTTTCGGAAAATCAATATCGATAGGTATATAAGATGCACCTACTTTAACTGTCGCCAACATCGCCGCAATCATTTCAAAACTACGTTCTGTAAACAAGGCAACCCGTTGACCATTGCCCACACCATTTGATAGGAGTATGTGCGCAATGGCATCCACATAGTTGCGTAATGTTTCATATGTCATTGTCAAATCATTCATGACTAGCGCAACATGATTACCTTGTCGTGAGACAACTTCATTAAAGTAACTTATGATAGATTTATTTCCCGGGACATTAAGCATTCGATCGTTAACATGCGTATTGACCCAATTTAGAAGTTCCTCCGTGCCATTTGGTATATCGCAAATTTGTAGTGTATCTTGATGCTTCAAAATATAATCAATCATAATCATACATTGATTACCCATGTGACGAACTGTTTCTGAGTGATATAAATCGGTATTATACTCGATATTGATTGTATAGTCATCGCGATCTTCTTCAATGATGAAAGATAAATCAAATTTCGCCGTCACCGATTTGGGTTGAATATGTGTTAATTTACTATGCCCAAAATGAGCATGATTCGTTTCATTGTTTTGTAGTACTAACATGACATCAAATAATGGATTCCGTGAGGCATCATGTGATTGATCTAAGTCATTTACTAAACATTCGAATGGGTATTCTTGATGCTCGTATGCCCCCAAACTCATTTCCTTAACCTCTTGTAAAAACTGTGTCCACATTTTATCAGGTGACGGTTGCCCTCTATATACCAACGTATTAGCAAACATGCCTAGCATTTGCTCCGCGCCTTTATGCATACGCGCACTCATTACACTACCGACAACAACATCATCTTTTCGAGCATATCTGCTTAACAACGTCATGACCACACTCATAAAGAACATAAAATCAGTAATTTGATGCTTTTCTACATATTTTTGAAGTAGCTGTCTCGTTTGTTGATTCATTATAAATGACATCATTGCTCCATTTGTCGTTTTAATATTTGGTCTAACATAGTCTGTCGGTAAGCTTAAGATAGGTACTTCATCTTTGAATTGAGATAACCAATATTGTCTATGTTTCGTCATATCACGATGCGACATCCACTCACTATAGTCTTTATATTGCAATTTAAGTGGTAACAATAATTTATGTTGATAAAGTGCGTTAAGATCATTCATTAATTGTATATTGCTCATACCATCATTAATGATATGATGTGTATCTATAAACAGGTATGCATGTAATGGACTTCTAATGTATCTCACTCTAATTTGACTTGGCTTTTCCAAATTAAAAGGTGCTACAAATTGGCGCATGATTTCTTGTTCATCCGTAAAATGCGTGATAACTTCTTCAAAGTCAGCTACAACATCTGCCACAATACGTTGTCGAACCTCATCATCTACAACAATATATTGTGTTCGTAGAATCTCATGTCGCTCTATCAAATGTTGAACTGCTTGTCGCAATTGAGCTACATTAAGTTCTGATGATAACCGCCATAAAAAAGGTACGTTATACACCGTATCTTTATGGTTTGATTTCCATAATAAATACATACGCTTTTGTGCAGAGCTCAACACATAATCATCTTTAACTATAGCTTCAGGAATCACTTCATAGTTTTGTTCTTGAACCTTAGCAATTGCTTGTGCTAGTTCAAATACAGTTGGCTTTTGTAATAAATCACCAATTTGTAATCGTTTCCCAGTAGATGCCTCTATCCGATTCACCACTAACGTTGCTTTTAATGAATGGCCACCTAATTCAAAGAAATTATCATGAATACCTACTTGATTCACATGTAAAATATCTGCAAAAATTTGACATAGCAAGTGTTCGGTATCTGTACTCGGTGCTACATAGGCATCCGTATCGACATAGTCCATGATAGGCAATGCCTTCTTATCTAATTTCCCATTAATAGTAATAGGAATTTGCTCAATATGCATAAAATTAACTGGTATCATGTACTCCGGTAAGGTCATACGTAATTGTGATTTAATCTTATTATGTGATAATGTATGCATCGCTTCATAATAAGCAACGATATACTGATCTTGATCATGATTTTGAACAATAACAACAGCTTTATTAATACCTTGTATACGCTCGAGCGCATGCTCAACCTCTGACAACTCAATCCTAAACCCTCGAATCTTAACTTGTTTGTCCTTTCGATATAAATAATCTATGTTGCCATCGGGTAACAGACGAACGATATCACCACTTCTATACATCAGCTGATTTATATTTGAATCTTTGATAAATTTATCTGCTGTCAATTCTGGCTGATTTAAATAACCTGCAGCTAACCCAAAGCCACTTGTACATAATTCTCCAGGAATACCAACGCCACAGCGACGCTCGCCTTGCATGATATAAACATGAGTACCAAGAATCGGTTTACCAATAGGAATACAATTTGGAACTTTGTTAGGTATATTATACGTCGTTGTAAATGTTGTATTTTCAGTTGGTCCATAACCATTAATAATTTGAGGATGCTTCGGTCTTTGATTAAGCAAATCTACCCACTTAGCATTCAATACTTCTCCACCAATTAATAAATACTTTAACGGTACCAATACTTCTATTCGTTCACTAGCAATCTGATTAAATAATGAGGAGGTTAACCACATAGTATTAACGTCATTTTCATTGATTAATTGTTCTAACACTATTGGATTTAATAATTGTTCTTTTTTAGCAACAATCAGTTTTCCACCATTGAGCAATGCACCATATATTTCAAATGTAGCAGCATCAAAGGCTATAGTTCCTGATAACAAAATCGTCGTCTCTTCATTTAATGGTACATAATGATTTTGATGGACCAAGCGAACAATACCTCGGTGCGGAATTAGTGTCCCTTTAGGGTTACCAGTTGTCCCCGACGTGTAAATAACATACGCATGATCTTCTAACGTGTTACATTCAGAAAGATTGTCAATATTTTTCCACGCTATCTTGTTCAAATCAATGTGATTAATATTTTGTTTACTATTTTCATATAAAGCTTGGTACGTTATTACAACTTTAGGCGTTGCATCTTTTAAAATGTACGCCTGACGATCACTTGGATAGTTCGGATCAATTGGCACGTAAGCCCCACCAGCTTTCAACACACCTATCATCGCTATTATCATCTCAATACTTTTTTCAGCTATGACAGCGACACGATCCTTAGGTTCAACACCGTACTGGTTTCTCAAACGGTGTGCTAAATCATTCGCGCGTGCATTCAATGTTTGATATGTTATAAACACTCCGTCAAATTGCACAGCGACATGATTCGGCGTTGCTTCAACTTGTTGCTCAAATAAGGTAACAACTGTTTGCGCATCATCTATCTCAGGCAAACTTAAATTGATATCGTCATATAATTGAATATCACGTTCTGTCATCAAATTAAGTTCATCTACAGTTGTTCGTTTATTTCCATTTTCTTCAGTAATTTGCAAATAAATATTACGAACTAAGTCACTCAGCGTCTCGATTGAGAGCAAATCATATGCTGCACTGTTATATATAATTTTGAACCCGTGTTGATGTGGAAAAATTTCAATATCCGCTAAAGATGTATGTGCATCATGTATTTGATGTACATCCTCAATAACATCATTACAACAAGGCATCATTTGATGATAACAATGAAAAATAGTCTCTAATGAAAGCGAAGACTTCGCGCACTGTAATTGCGACATATTTTGCAACACACTTTTATTAAAATCTGTTGTAAAACGTTGACATACATCTTTTGCATCGATTGTTAACGTTAATGGCACAATATTTCCGTGTAAATCATTTGGTAAATGTGATGGTACATGTATACCTAATGTGACATCATGTTGTTGACTCATTATATGGTTAGCTAAATACACACTAACAGCCAACGATGCCATATCTATTGATGTCATATCATCAATCAAATACGTTTGATATAAAGCTTGCTCAAATGGATGCTTAATTGGTAAATAACTATCAATATGGATGTCAGAGTTATTCTCTAACCGAAAGTAGTTTGAGTCTAATGCTATATGCGATGCATCTTGATTGTCTTTATCATCATTTCTATTTAAATGTGCATGCTGTCGAGTATTGTTAATTACAGTATTGCCACGATATACATTGCATAAATCATCAAGAAAAATATCAATTTGACTACCATCGAAAATGGACACATGAAAATCTAATAGTATATATGCAGCATCAGCGAACTGAAACAATTTAAATTTGAATAAAGGTGAATCATTAAAATGGTAAGTACTTAATTCTTGCTTAAAAAAAGCCTCTAAATCATAGTTTGCGGAAGAAGATGGAATTTGTTTTATCTCAATAAAAGGCAGAAATTCATGAAGTATCATTGTTAAATTGTCATCGGTAGTAACATCAAAAAAATGTCTTATAGATGCATGTTGTTGCACAATTGTCGATAATGCATACATCATTTTAGTAGCTTCAACATTTTTAGCGAGTTTAACCCAATACGCATTACGGTGTGTCGTTGATTCTGTATTATTTTTGTATATACGAAAATATTCCTGTTGAAATCTCAAATTACCCATAATCATAAAAAGTCCTTCTTTCATATCATAATACTCATTACTTACTGAAATTGCATGATGATATGATAACCGACGAAATGTTAATTAACTCGTTATGTAATGATTAATATAAAACACCATTCGCAACATATAAGCGATATATTCTACCCTAAAATACATCTTGTATCATCGTTACAATTGGTATATTTTTCAATGTAAATTACATACATATTCGATAAATAGCACACTACAACTCGTTAATCACTTTCTCTTGTTCATATCTTATTGCAAATTCAATATTGTTGTTACAAAATATCCATGAAGCAAGTTTATATTAAACAAACAACTCGCATAAAACAATTGTTATCCTTAAATTTTAACAAATTCTTAATAAATTTATCTCTATTTTAATCACGACCAAATTAATGGGTTTTCAATACAAAGAGACTTGTTAAATAAATGTTTCAGCAAATTCAATCTATGCTTACTTTCTTTCGTCCTCTAAATACACCTATAACAAGTAACAAAGCACCCATTACTAACAAGATAAACATACACAACCCCATTTGTAAGGAGGTTAAGAACACACCCAAGACAATCCCTAACCTCGCTAATGTTTCCGACATATGAATACCTAATGCATGAAAAGCACTATATGTCCCTCTTTTATCTTCTGGAATAATTTTAAAGCGTTGCTCTTCAAATATAGGCGAATAAACGATTTCACCTATAGTAGCAATCATCATGAATAAGATGAGCAAGCTAAATTGATTGAGATACGTGATTCCACTATAACCGACAATATAAAATAGTAAACCGAACACTAAAGCTATTTTAAAATCTATTTTTAATACAACTTTTGAAATAAAATACGTGAGTACAATGACACCAACAGTATTGGTCATGAGTAAAATTGCTAACATCTTTGCCCCTGTAATATCATAAGGACCTATGCTCATGGTCTCAAATTGATCTTTTAATCTAATTGCAATATACGAAGATGTTGAGAATTCACCCATCATTAAAATACTGAATCCTGAAATCATTAACATATAGTTTCGATCTTTTAAAACTAATTTATAACTACGCAACACTTTCAAAATATGAAATTGTTGATAAAAAGGCGTTTGCGCATTAGCAACAGTTCGTACTGATTGATTTTGGTCTTCTGGCAACCAAATATATAAAATCACCAGTACAATTAAAAAAATACATGCCGCGACTAAGAAAAGTATCAACATACTATGACCATAGATTAATCCACCTAACAAAGCTCCGATAGCAACCGATAAGTTCGTAATCCAATAACTCATTTTGTAAATGTAATGTTCAACATCTTCCGTTATTGCATCCATAATTAATGTATCCATAACTGGAAATTGCAAGCCCCAAACGATAGTGAATATAGCGTATGCAATGCAAAAGCAGATGATTTGCCATAGCTGGTTAGAGCTAAATATGCCCATTAACACTAACATAACAACCATCGTCAACTGATAAATCAGCACGAGAGCCTTTTTTGGAAATATTTCGATAATATAGCCAGAAATAATAGATAACGGAAACTTCAAAATCACTAAGACAACAAGATATATACCAACGATAGATTGATTTAACATATCAGTTAAATATAATGCTATAAATGGGATAAACGCTGTCGTAATAATCAATTGTAAAAAATTACTAATTAATCGTACTTTCAATGTTGTACTTAATCGCTTCATTGATGTCTACACCTCACTCGACATGTATAACAAGCTCAATATTTATGGACTCCTGATTTTTCACGTATTTTCACAAAAATTGTACATTTCACTCAAGACATACTCGTTCAACTTCTTAATACTTATTTAATTTATGACTATATAGCAGTAGTTGATGCGGGGGCCCCAACATAGAGAAATTGGAACAACAATTTCTACAGGCAATGCAAGTTGGGGTGGGCCCCAACATAGAAGCTGGCGGAAAGTCAGCTTACAATAATGTGCAAGTTGGCGGGGCCCCAACACAGAAGCTGGCGGAAAGTCAGCTTACAATAATGTGCAAGTTGGGGTGGGACGACGAAATAAATTTTACGAAAATATCATTTCTGTCCCACTCCCAAGAACCACTACATAATAAATCATTTGTGGCTCTTTATCATTTCTGTCCCACTCTCTAATTATATATTATTCCAGATGATTGAAATTTATCAATAATTGCGTAAGTGAACACATATGTGCCCGAACGTTGTATTATAATTCAGGCACTAAATTTTATATGCGTAATCGCAGTAAAAAACTACTACCATCTATAAAACGGTAGTAGTTTTCGACGAATAGAATTATGCACCATCTTAATTCAGTTAGCTATTCAACTCTGCTTCGAGTTTACCTAAATGTCTTAATGTTGGTGTCAATGCTGCGAAGAAGAATCCTTCTTTTAACTTGCGAACTTGTGGTGAATATGGTGTATATGCTCTTGAGCCACCATTGACAACAGAAGCTTGATTCACATCTAGCAATAAATAGCCGATGTCCTTCTTCAATGATATTAATTCATTTAAATGTGAAGTTAAGTTACCGTCATCTAATATTGCATAATATTCCTCTCTAAGTTGATGATAACGTTTTTTAAAAGCTTCAACATCATACTCTAAATATTGATTTATTCCGTTTTGCGCATTTGAAAATGCATCAATTAACTCTAAAGAACTTTTAATTGAGCCTAATCCTATTGGAATTTGGTAAGCAATAAATTGCGGGCGAATAGTTGCCGCAAACTGCTTCGCATCATGCGTGATAATTTGTGATTGTGGCACTACGACTTGATTCAAAGTAATTTGATACGTTGCTGAGCCGTTTACCCCTAAAAAATTTGTTTTTTCAACAAGGGTGATACCATCTTGATTGGCACGTAGAATGAACATGACAAATTCATCTGATGATTCATGCTTCGAAATCGCACCAAAATAATGGTCTTCTTGAATATTACTTACTGCTGGCATACGTCCACTGACAACCAATTGTCCATCAACATAAGTGTGTTCAAGATTCAACTTTTCTAAATCATTAAATGACTTCATCGGATTAGACAACCCAGTAGCACCTAATATTTCACCAGATAACAATTGTTGTTGTAAGTCTTTATTTAAATGTGGCTGCGCGGCATTTTCTAAATACGTTGAAAAAGCCAATTGGCACCATAAACAAAATCCTGTTGTCAAACAAGACTGCGATACAGCTTCGATTACTTCAGCATTTTTTCTCAGTGTCGCTTCACCAAAATAGCCATCTACAAATAATTGTTGGATAAATGATCTCGGATAATACGTCCCTTCATCAACTTCTACTAAATGAGGATCTAATTGTTCTTTGATAAGCGTTTCTAAAGTCATCTTCATCTCTCCTTATTCACCAAATCTTCTAAGTATAAACTGCTCAATATAACTAATGAATCGATCAATAATAAAACCAAATAATCCGATAAAGAATATTGCTGCTAAAACATCTTCTAAGTTCAACATATTTCGTGCATCAACGATTAAAAAACCTAATCCCGATTGTGCACCAATCATTTCACCAGAAACTAAAAATATCCAACTTGTTCCTACCGCCATATGTATCCCAGCCATGATTTGTTTAAATGCCCCCGGAAATAATATATTGCGATACAATGACCACCCAGTTAAATATAAATTTGCCGCTATTTTTAAATATTGAGGTTCAATGTCTCTAACGCCTTTAATGGTATTGAACACAATTGGGAAAAAAGCAGCGATAAAAATAATCGCAATCGCTGGCAAACTACCAATACCAAACCATAGAACAACAAATGGTGCCCAAGCTATCGGAGATATCGGCCTAATCAATTGAAATAGCGGTTCGATAGCGTTGTATAACCAACGATTCCTTCCAAGCAAGAAGCCCAATGGAATAGCAACCACCAATGCGACAACAAAGCCCGCTACAAATCTCCATAAACTAATTGCTAAATGTTGGAAAATTTCTCCAGTAACAATGAAAGTCCATATGCTTTTTCCTACAAGAGCAGGACCAGGTAACAATACAGGTTGGTAATGCCCAATAATAATGACCATTTCCCAAATGCCTAAGAAAATAATAAATGTGATAATAGGTAATATAATTTTATTAATTGTGAGACGTGTCATGAACGTGATGCCTCCTTATACAATGACGGTTCAACAAAGTCATTGTATAAGGAGGATTAAACAAATGATGTTGTTTTACCAATGTCGTAATTTCTTGATAGCCGGATGGCTTAATTGTTAAATCACCATAGGATGTCCATGCCGCTGACTGTGTTAAAACGTCACGACTTTGTTTAAAATGATGCGTCATAATGTCTACACTTTGCTTGCGATCATTCATTTTAAAGCCAGACTTTTTATAATCTTGTACAAATGCTTGCGCTACATCCTTGTGTTGATCAAGCAATTCGCCTCTCAGTACTAGCACACAGCAATACGCATCAGGTATAACGTCATCACCATGTTTCAAAGTCTTACCTTTGCCTAACTTTTCGCCCAGTGCACCGAATGGTTCGGCTACAGAATACCCTGTAATTCTGTGTTCACTTAATGCGGCTGGCATCTCCGCTGGCGACATTTCATGATAGCTGAAATGACCCGGTTCAATTTTCAATTGTTTACGTAATTCCTCAAGTAAAAGATAATGTGTTGAATAACGATGTGGTATACCAAAACGGTAATCATCGCCATTATTATTAAATTCATTTAAGTGCATACCTTTTTGTCCCATAATGACATTGCCTTCATGATGACCCAATGCCACAGCCTTTATATTCGAGCCCTTCTGCCTTGATTTCATCGCGAGCTCTATCAAGGTAGATGCACCATCAATACGACCACTGTTTAATGCGTCCATTAAATCTGGCCAATTATTGAATTTAACTAATTCTAATTTATATTTCGGATGATTGTGTTGTGATAATAATTTTTTAGTCATCATCAAATTAGCTGAATGTGTAATCGGCAAATATCCAATTTTAATCACTTGCTGCTGTTGGGCATTTTTAGACGGTTCTTTAGACGTCCTTTGCCAATCACATCCTGTAATTATAAAGATTCCAATGATGACGATTATGCTTAACCTTTTCATCGTCACTCACTCCTTATAAATAATATTCAGGTTCAACTTGATGATGATTCAATGCAAATGTTTCCATAATATCATTACGAATTTTAAGTAGGTGGCTATCATTGCGACTGCGTGGATGTGATGCTGTAATATCATATTGCGAAATAATATTGCATCCTTCTCCTAATAGAACAATGCGGTCGGAAAGATAAATAGCTTCATCAATATCGTGAGTGACTAAGATAATAGTTGATTCCGTTTTGTGTTTTAGTTGCACTAGTTGATCTTGAAGTTTATAGCGTGTAAACGCATCTAATGCACCTAATGGCTCATCCATCAATATAACGTTAGGCTTATGCACATGCGCTCGACATAATGCTACACGTTGTTTCATACCTCCGGACAGTTGCTCGGGAAAATGCTTTCCTCTGCCTTCTAAATCAACTAATTTAAGCTGTGCGTTAATCTCTTCATCACTAATTTTCTGTTGGAATCCAATCCTAATGTTGTCATTAATCGTTTTCCATGGCAGCAGATTATGATGTTGAAATAGCATTAAACAATCTGGAGACGGCTGTTGTTTAATTTCGTTATCAATAATGACACGACCAGATGATGGATGAATAAATCCACCGATAATATTGAGTAAAGTAGACTTCCCGCAACCACTTTTTCCTATAAAAGTGACTATTTCTCCCTTACTAATGTCCAAATTAAAGTTATGAATTACTTTATGCAATCCAAAGTGATGTTGTAATTGTTGTATTTTAATCATGACAAGCCCCCTTTTAATCCCTACTATTTTAATAAGAATTAAATGTATATCTAAAGGGCTATGCCAAACACAGCCCTTAAATCGTGAATTGTTATATCTATAGATGATTATGGTTTGGTGCGAGCGCTCTTATAACATAAGCGTTATTCAATTAACGACGTTATATTAATTTCAGCTCTACAAAATTTAATAAAATGATTGTTTTAGCCAATAATTGCATATAGTTCATTAGTTTCGCCATATCAACTACTTACATTTATAGCATTGAGCTATTCTAATTAACTGCCATCTAAAACCACGCCAAACCTATATACATATATCTCATCAACTTGTTGTCTTATTAAAGTTTTTCGATGCCATCAATCGGTGTATCAACTGCTTTGCGCGCGCGACGTACCGCTTCTTCATCAGGTGCGTTGTATAAACAAATACATTTAGACATATCTTCACATACATATGTGCGTTTAAATTCAACTTCCGGTACTTCTTCATAATGAATAGAATTTTTCTTTTTACGTGCTAAATACTGATCCATCGTAATACCTTCAGGAATGTTCCAAGTTACAAGGTAATCAACATGTGCATCACCATTTTTAACTTCATCTAAATCTTTACCAACTAAGCGTACTTCTTTGACTAATTGAATACTAATACCTGCTTTTGTTAAAAATTGTTTAGCTTCTGCTTCGTCATTTGCTTCCACAATAAAATAACCATGAGTTAAATTTTCAGTAGCTTGTACTTCAATTAATGTTGGAATTGTCTTCGTAGATAGTGATGCTGCCTTTGCTTCTAGTTCTTCTTTCGTTGATGCAAAATCAAGATTGTTAGCTTCTAATAAAAATAATGTCATTAATAAGACCTCCTATAACAATGGTTGAAAAAATATTACTACAATCCTTATCGGATTACAAGGATATTGAGCGATTTTTTTAAATATTTAGATAAAATTCTGTAAAATATATTTTCAAAGAGCATAAAAATAATGTTAGGGTATAAGTAAATAAACATATATATAGGGGGCTATCATAATGGATAAAGAATCCGTCGTAGCAAGTTTAGCAAGAAACAAAAAGATTGCTGTAGAAACAATGGCCGGTCAAAGGTACATCATAGAACGCATTTTACATACAAATGATAAAAAACATATTCATATTTTGAAACCTAAAGATGTCGTGTTAGATGTAGATAACATCAAAGAAATTGACGAAAATCATTTAAATGATGCAACATAATCCAAAACAAAACGTGCGCCTATGACATAGATTAATGTTTTAGGCGCTACAATGTTTTATTTATGTTAATTTGTCGAAGTATGGCTCATCTAATGGATTCAATTGCAAGTTTTCAATTTGCAACGTTGAATGTGCAATGCCATATTTTTCTTTCAACAATGATGATACTTGATCAATCGCTTGATAATCATCGCCCACATATTTTTTATCTAACACAACATGGGCGCTTAATGAATAATGCTCTGTTGTAATACTCCACAAATGAAATTCATGTACATCTAATATGCCATCTATGTTTTTAATATCTGCCATAATTTGATCAGTATCCAAATGTTGAGGCACACTTTCCATTAAAATTAACCACGCATTACGCGTAATTTTATAACCACCACGTAAAATGATGAGTGAAATTACAATACTAATGATTGGGTCGATGATGCGCCATCCTGTAAAGTAAATCAATACAACTGCAACGATGACACCAATAGAGTTCAATAAGTCTCCCATGAAATGCCATAATGCACTTTGAATATTGATATTGTCTTCTTGTTTTAAAGACCTTACAAGGATAATAGTCAAAATAATATTGACGAGTAAACCAATACTAGCAATCATAAACATAATGCCACTTTCAATTGGTTGCGGATAAATAATACGTACAATAGCTTCATATAAAATCCAGATTGAAATGACAATTAATGCTAAACCATTTAAAAATGCAGCTAATATCTCAAATCTTAAATATCCAAATGTATATCGTGCAGTCGGCTTCTTACTTGCAAAATAAATGGCCAACATGGATAAACCAAGTGCTAATACATCACTAAGCATATGAAATGAATCTGACAGTAATGCCAATGAATTAGATACTAAACCTCCGACAAATTCAATCACTGTAAATAACAATGTGATGATAAGTGATGCCCACAGCGTCTTTTTAGAACTTTGTTGAATTTTTTGATGATTGACATGATGAAAATATTTGTATCTGTTTATCGTATTCGCCTTTTTCCCATTCATACGTTTGCCACTCCTAAATAAATGCGTCGTATTTAATATTGTCGCTTTTAAAAATAATTCTTTATAGCTTCTCAGATTAATATTAATGCTTCCGTAATTAACCATGATTTATACACCATCGTTCTTCACATGACAACTCATTAATCTTTACCCTTTATACCTTTATGTAATATCACCTTGGAAAAACTTTTACAGCACACTCGCTCTTTGCTTTATCCCTATCATATAGAAATTTTTAATAATGTACGAGATTATTGTGTTAGTTACATAAAAATGACAAAAAAGCATCTCAAATTTATTGTTTAGTTTCATTAAGTTCAAAAAATCGCAATAACTTTAATGATTGTTCCGCATATTAAAACAAACGATGACTTTGCATATTGAACTTCATATTTCTAAATCACCATAATTCATAAACAACTCTGTCCTTATAATAGCGGCATCGCAAATTAGCATAATTAAAAACAGCAGTATGATGATTTGCAATTAAAAACCATCCTACTGCTATTATTTTAGTCATTATATCCTAATATCATTATGCATGTTCCTAAATATTTTGTTTCGCTTAAAATCTAAACAACTCCGTAAACATGTTAAGACTTACCGCTAGACTGACCTACGAACACGCCTCAAAAATGATATTGATTCTAGTACAAACCTTTTAAAGCGTTGCTTGTATCAATATAAATATTTTTAACTTGTTGATAGTTACTTAACGCACCTTTATAAGTTTCTCGTCCGATACCTGATTTTTTATAACCACCAAATGGTGCACCTTCTGGTACTTGGTTGTAAGTGTTAATCCAAATACGTCCTGTACGAACAGCTTTAGCAATATTTAATGCACGTGTGATATTTTGAGAAAATACGCCGCCAGCTAAACCATACTCTGAATCATTAGCTATATCAATTGCTTCTTGATCATCCTTCACTTTAATCACTGTTAAAACTGGTCCAAATATTTCTTCTTGCGCTAATTTATGATGATTATCTGGCACAGCAATTAATGTCGGTTCAAAGAAGAATCCTTTATCTAACCCATTTTCAGTTAAGCGATGACCACCTGCTAAAATTTGTGCATCTGATTCTTTTGCTGCATCAATATATGATTGAATTTTATCTAATTGATCCTTACCAGTTTGACTACCCATTTGTGTAGCTTCATCTTGTGGGTCTCCAACTTTAATATTTGAAAATGCCTCTTGTAAACGTGGCACCAATTGATCATAAATTTTTTCATGAACTAATAATCGAGAACCTGCACTACATACTTCACCTTGGTTGAATAAAATACCTAACTGAATACCTTCAACTGCAAGGTCTAAATTAGCATCATCCAATATGATATTGGCGCTTTTACCACCAAGTTCTAATGTAGCAGGTACTAGATGTTTTGCTGCAGCTTCGGCAACTTGATAACCTACATCAGTTGAGCCCGTAAATGATAATTTATCTACACCATCATGATTGAAAATTGCATTACCTGATTCTGAACCTTTACCCGTTAGTATATTGACAACACCTTTAGGTAATACCTCTTGGAAAATTTTAGCAACTTCCAATAAACTTAATGGTGTTGAAGATGAAGGTTGAATCACAATTGTATTACCTGCAGCAATGGCTGGCGCAATCTTCCATGCAGCTAATAGCATTGGGAAGTTCCAAGCAACAACAGCACCTACGACGCCAATCGGCTCATGTCGTACGATACTCATTGTGTCTTTATCGATATCATTCACTGTACCTTCTTCTGTTTCAATAACACTTGCGAAATAATGGAAATGTCTTGCAGCAAATGGAATATCAATTGCTGTTGTCTCACGAATCGGTTTACCATTATTTAATGTTTCAATCATTGCAATTTTATCTTTTTGTGCCATTAATTTATCACCAATATCACGCAACATTTGTGCACGTTCTGATTTAGAAGTTAATGACCATGATTCAAATGCCTCTTGCGCCACTTCGACGGCATGATCGACATCTTTATCTTTTGCTCTTGTAATATGTGATAGTGTTTCTCCAGTTGCTGGATTAGTCACTTCGATTGTTTCGTCACTGCTACCTTTAACAAATTCCCCATTGATAAATAAACCATAATTCTCTGCAATATAATCTCGAACGTTTACTGCCATATTATCTCTCCTTTGTTTATTGGCTATAATATAAATCTCTTAGCATCATATTTAATAATGCTTTTAAACGATATGATTCACATTATATAGTAAGCGTTTACATTTTATAAAATAATCAGCTCACAGAAGTCTCATTTTTAAAACTTTTGCGTCGTTTTTGCACATAAAAATAATATTATTTTCGAAAACATATTGCACTTTTCAAAAATAAAACACATAATATAACTATAATACTTGAGAACAATTCTCATTAAATAGTTTGGTTGTTATGAAAGTCGCGCTTAAAATGCGTTAATGGGACAAGGATAATTCAACAACGTTTCATTTTACTGAGTCATTGCACTTATCATACACATTATATTTAGCATGATTTATATTACTAAAACAATATTACATGCGCATTAGTACTAGAATGGAGTTTTTTCAATGCGACTTATTTTAATCGTCATTGGCTTAATATTTACAGCGCTTGGTATTGCAGGTGCCGTATTACCTTTACTGCCAACGACCCCTTTTTACTCGTAGCAGTTTTTTGTTTTGCTCGAAGTTCAGATCGCTTTTACAATTGGCTTATTAATCAAAAAATTTATAAAGAATATGTAGAAAACTTTTATTTACATCGAGGCTACACGCTACAACAGAAAATTAAAATTTTAATTAGCTTATACATTGTAATAGGTTTTTCAATTTATATGGTGGATGTTCTTGCAGTCCGTATAGGATTAATCATAATGGTTATCATACAAACCGCTGTACTCTTTACATTTGTAAAAACATTACCCAAATCAAATAATAAAATAGAGGAGTGATTGCCCATGTTTATGGCAGAAAATAGATTACAATTACAAAAAGGCAGTGCGGAAGAAACGATTGAACGTTTTTACAATAGACAAGGTATTGAAACTATTGAAGGCTTCCAACAAATGTTTGTCACTAAAACATTAAATACCAAGGATACAGATGAAGTTAAAATCTTAACTATTTGGGAATCTGAAGATAGCTTTAATAATTGGTTGAATTCCGATGTATTTAAAGAAGCTCATAAAAATGTACGTTTAAAAAGTGATGACGATGAACAGCAAAGTCCAATATTATCAAATAAAGTATTCAAATATGATATTGGCTACCACTATCAAAAATAAACATATTAAAAACCCCTAGTCACCGCTGGTTGTCTAAACCAACTTCATGATTAGGGGTTTTTTATTATTTGTGACGTAAAGGTACGAATTCATCCGGCTTGTCTGAACGCAATCCAAAATAATATTCTATTGCTTCACAAATACGTCGTGATGCTTGTCCATCACCATATGGATTATTCGCTTGACTCATACGTTGATACGCTTCATCATCCTCAATCAATTGTTTCACATTTCGAACAATATTGTCATAATCTGTGCCAATTACTCTCGATGTTCCCGCCTCAACGCCTTCGGGACGCTCTGTATGATTCCTTAATACCAACACAGGTTTTCCAAACGTGGGAGCCTCCTCTTGAATACCACCAGAATCTGTCAGCACGAGGTACGATTGATTTGTAAAATTATGGAACTCAATCGCATCTAATGGCTCAATTAATTCAATTCGATTTCTCCCAGATAAATATTTTTCGGCAATCGCTCTTACCTTTGGATTACGATGCATTGGATAAATGAAGACAACATCTTTATATTCATCTGCCAAATCTCTTACTGCTTTAAAAATCTGATGCATCGGTTCCCCAATATTTTCACGACGATGCGCTGTTAGTAAAATAACTTTCTTGCCTTTATGTTTATTAATAATCGTTGAAACAAAATCATTTTGAACTGTTGTTGACAATGCGTCAATAACTGTATTTCCAGTAATAAAGATACTCTCTTTGTCTTTGTTTTCAAAAAGTAAATTTTTAGCTGCAATTACTGTTGGCGCAAAATTCAATTCAGCAATATTACTTACCATGACTCGATTTAACTCTTCAGGAAATGGTGAGTATTTCTGATGTGTTCGAAGTCCAGCTTCTACATGTCCGACCGGAATTTGATGATAAAATGCTGCCAAACTTCCTACAAAAGTCGTTGTAGTATCACCATGTACTAAAATCATATCCGGCTGTTTCTCATTAATGATGCTATCAAGTTTAGCAAGCGCATTCGCCGTAAGGCCCGCTAACGTTTGTTGATCTTGCATAATATTTAAATCATGATCAGCTTGAATATCAAATATACTTAACACACTATCTAACATATCTCTATGTTGTGCTGTAATCACAATGTTCGCTTCAAAGTTCCCATTATGATCAATTTCTTTTACTAATGGTGCCATTTTTATTGCTTCGGGTCTCGTACCGAAAATAACCATAATTTTTTTCATAACATTATCCTCTCTGAAGTTCAAACACATGACAGCTTATCTTTCCTTAATCATGTATGTCCTAGTTTGACACATTTTATTTGTCGATAAAATTAAATATATTGCCATAATTATAATACGATACATCTTCAAATGATGATTTCACAACGTTTTTTGTATCAAAAATCACTTTATGCTTCATTTTATCAAAATGACTGTCCGATAAATTTTTAAATTCTGAGTGGTCACTTAAAATCAATACTAGCGATGCGTCTTTGACAGCATGTGACATATCATGTTCCACAAAATCTAATTCAACATGTGGATCATAAGCACATACTTCTATGTCTGGTTCTTGATTTAATAGCTCATAAATATCAAATGCTGGTGATTCTCTTATATCATCAACATCACCTTTATAAGTTAAACCAAATACTGTGACTTTATTCCCGCTCAACGCTTTGATGATTTGCTTCGTTGTATCAACAACATAGGCCGGCATTGAATTATTAATTTCACGTCCAGTTTGAATTAACTTTGCATTTTCAGGGTCTTTAGCAATAATAAAGTACGGATCAACAGCTAAACAATGACCGCCTACACCTGGACCAGGTTGATGGATATTAACACGCGGATGTTTGTTTGCCATTTCAATCACATCTAATACATTAATATTTAAGTTGTTGCAAATTTTTGTTAATTCATTAGCTAAAGCAATATTCACGTCTCTATATGTGTTTTCCATTAGCTTACTCATTTCAGCAGTACGTGCATCTGTTTCAATCATTTCTCCCTGAACGAATGTGCGATAGACACGTTTACCCGCTTCAATACAAGCTTTAGTCACACCGCCAATGATGCGATTGTTATGAACTAATTCTTCTAAAATTTTTCCTGGCAGTACACGTTCTGGACAATGTACTAAATAAATATCTTCACCTATTGTAAACCCTAAATTTTCAATGACTGGTTTTACAAAATCATCCATCGTTTTAGGCGCAATTGTCGACTCTACAATAATAGTATTTCCTTTTTCTAAAAATAGTAAAATACTATCTAATGCACGCATAACTAGCGAAATGTCACATGACCGGTACTGATCATCGTTATTCGGCGTCGGAACGGCAATGATAAAAACATCAGATGCTTCTGGCGTTGTAGATACCTTCAATTTTCCCGATGACAGTACCTCTTCATAAACCTCTTGTAATCCAGGTTCTTCAATACTAATTTGACCACTTTGTAACTTATCAATCGTTTGCTGATTAATATCAACACCAAGCACATCGACGCCATGCTTTGCAAACATAATTGATGTTGGTAAACCAATATAACCTAAGCCAACTACTGTTAACTTCATACTATAACCTCCAAATAAAACGATTTGTATGTTGATTTTATTTAATAGATGACTTATGCCTTATCTTTGGTTGTCGTTTCATCCATGATGTCCGCAATAACAAGTGACATTTTTCCAGGAATAACTTCAAGCGCATTATTATTTTCATATAATGTATTGCTGTATGTTAAATTGCCGAATAATTTTCTAAAGACCGACAACTTATTAAAATACTTATTTAGCATTGAAGGCATGTTGATCAATACCGTTTTAAGATGTGATTGGCGACGTATTTCATACATTACTGACGATGTATCAAAGTAAAAACTATCTTGAGGATGGTACACTCCTGTCACTTCTAATGATATTAATTGATCAATAAATGCTGTCAGATGTTTAATATATAATGCACTCCGCTGATTGTTAATATTTGGAATGATTGGCAATCGCTTTGACAATTGCATTAACCGTTGGAAATTTCCTGGGCAATGTGCACCATAAATCATTGGTGGTCTCACAATTGCTACTTTAAACGAATCACTAATCAACTCTTGTAATGCTTGTTCAGCGAACTTTTTGGAAATACCATAATTGGTCGTAGGGTTCATTGGTGTTTGTGTATCAATTTGATCTGATTTACCAACCTGACCTTCTTTTCCATAAACTGCCATAGTACTCATAAAAATAAATTGTTTAACGTCTTCAGCTTTAGCCTTTTGTGCCAATTGTTTCGTAAGCAACATATTCACTTGCATATAATCAGATAGCCTTGCTTGAGGTGAATTGTTGTGAACCAAAGCTGCTGTATGAATTAAAACATCATAACCTTTGAACGAGGTCGACTTCCATAATTGATTCCTAACATTAATTTGATCCACTTGATGTCCTTGTTCAATAAGCTTATCTTTTAAAGCATTTCCGATATATCCATGTACGCCTGTAATTAAAATATTTTTTCTCATTAGTGATGCACACCTTCTGAAGTAACGATATTTTTAATTGTTTTATATATGATATACATATCAAGCATCATAGATTGATGTGTTAAGTAATAATGATCATACGCTACTTTTTGATCATCAGTAATATCATCTCTCCCCATCACTTGAGCTAGCCCTGTCACACCTGGTCTAATCGTATGCACGTTCGCTTTTGTACGTTTTTCGATTAATTCGTATTGATTATAAAGCGCTGGTCTAGGACCTACAATTGACATTTCTCCTTTTAAAACATTCAATAATTGTGGCAATTCATCAATAGAGGTCTTGCGAATGACCTTCCCTGTCTTTGTTATATACGATGTTGAATCCATTAAATCAGTTGCAACATTAGGTGTGTCTATTTTCATTGATCTAAACTTATAAATATTAAACAATTCATTATTAATCGTCGGTCTTTTTTGTTTGAAAATGGCTGGTCCAGGTGATTCCATTTTAATTAGTAATGCTGTAATTAACAGAATCGGACTTAAAACTACTAAACCATATATTGAACTCACTACATCGAATAATCGCTTCATAATTATCTCCTCACTTCAACAGATTGTAATACTTCATAGTATTAATTTCTCTCGTATATTTATCTTTAAACAGTTGATGTGCGCGCTCACCCATCTCGTGCAATTCCTTACTCGAGTGAGTGTTGATGAAGTTATAAATGGCATGTGCATCGCCATTATCAATTTGGATACCCTTGTTAGTGATTTAGCTAAATAAATCTCATTAAGTAAATGAATTCATATTATTAAAATTGTATAAACGATAAAATTACTATACTTCTAATTAAATGTAGCTATTTCATTTTGTTATCACCATATTTTTTATTTATCATTACCTATATTAGTAAAAATCATCTCTTTTTTCTCAACAAATTTTTATAATTTTTTTATATCATTTTTAAGTATTGTCTATATGTGGATTCAATGTTCTTTTTGTTTTCATATTAATGGGTAACAAATCTAAAAATTTATTAATATCTTGATAAAGCTTACTAATTTGATGTTCAAACATCAACATTACTTTTTCTATCTCTTCTTCTTTATTTTTAAGAAATCCACTCAACATTTCGTACGCATGGTCATTTAAACTATCTGGGTTAATTTCTCCATAATTTTCCATCTCACTTTGTATTGCATCTTCTATAAATTTTTCTTCACTATCATTTATGAATTTATGTAAATCAGAATTTTCATCAAGTAATTTTAAGATATCAATTATATTAAGTGAACTCAATATTGATTCTGCTTCTATATAAGAATCTTCATAGTCTTCACACATTACCATATCTTCCAAAAAACAATTCAAAAGATTTTCTATTTCACTTAAATAATATTCGAAAGTGTTCATATTAACCAATGAACCATCTAAAAATTTTAATCTAAACGATTTACCTATAGTTCGCCCAGCTACTTCGATTGGCATGTAAAAAGACTCAGATAACTCCTCCGATGCCTTCTTAATAGTTTCTAAATAGTAATAGACTAAGCTTACATTCTTTACTTCCTCTTTCAAATAATATTCGAAAGACTTTTCAATTAGTCCAGGTAGTACTTCTTTATTTAAATAGTTCATAAAATGCTCATCCTTAAAAAGAACTCCTGCTTCAAAATTATTCTTTGATTCACTAGAAAAATTTGCTGAACCAATATATGCTACAGAATCGGTAGCAATAATTTTCGAATGATTAGAGAAAGAGAAATACACCTCAAGGTTACAGTTAAAAGATTTTGGATCTAATTTTTCGATATAATTATTAATCATCTTTTTTGCTTGACTTTTATTATTACTTTTAAAATAAGAGTCGAACCTTCCAGGAATATTTGTAAATAACTTAACATGTTGATTTTGATTCAAATCCTTCAGAGATTGTATTAAAGAGTCATCACTTTTTGATACGTTGTGTGTAGTAATTATAATTTCATTAGCAATTTTAAAACTGTCCAATACTTCTTTGAAACTATTTTCATTTTCACTAAATATAAATTTTCCGTTCTCAATAACATGTTCTTTTCGCAAAATATTATACCTCCATTAAGTTAAATATTTAATATTTCTCTCTAATTATATAAAACCTCAGTTTAGGTAGTTATCTCTACAAATTGCAAATTGGGAGCCTCTAAATTTGTTTCTGATTTACTTGATTAATCACGTATTTTTATTTAATTGCTTTTATTGACTTAAATTTCGTAAATGAATAGATCTTTTTTACACAATATTTAAATTATTATCTTACATACATTCAACACCTTTTAACTTATTAAATGCTTCTATAAAATTATATTGCAAGGAATACCCCCATATACATTAGCCATTTACCTCCTCCTTTGCTTTATCTATCAATGTATTTTGCTTAATTCCATCAAAGCACAATAACATTTTACACTTAATCGTTGATTTAGTCTTTATTTCATTTTAAACAAAAACTCTATGAAAATGGTAAAATATAAATAATATGTGAAGTTATTTAGGAGGTTTTGTAGATGGCGACAATTGAATTCGAAGAAAAGTTATGGCAAGCTGCAGATAAATTACGTGGAAGTATGGATGCAGCAGAATATAAGAATGTAGCGTTAGGTATTATATTTTTGAAATATGTTTCTGATTCTTTTGAAGAAAAGTATGAAGAATTGAAAAATGATGAATATGCAGACCAAGAAGATAAAGATGAATATTTAGCAGAAAATATTTTCTGGGTTCCTAAAGAAGCACGTTGGCAATATATTAACGGTAATTCTAAAAAACCAGAAATTGGTCAAATTATTGATAAAGCAATGATAGTAATTGAAAAAGAAAATGAATCATTAAAAGGCGTGTTACCTAAAGATTACGCAAGACCTGCATTAGATAAAGAAAAATTAGGCGATATTATTGACCTATTTACATTCAAAGTCGGAGACTCTGAAAGTAAGAAACAAGATGTTTTAGGTCGTGTTTATGAATACTTTATTGCAAAATTTGCGAGCGCTGAGGGTAAAAATGCTGGGGAATTCTATACACCAGCTTCAATCGTTAAATTACTTGTTGAAATGATTGAACCATATCAAGGTAGAATTTATGACCCTTGTTGTGGGTCAGGCGGAATGTTTGTACAAAGTGAACATTTTATCGAACGACATCAAGGTCGTATAGATGATATTGCTGTTTATGGTCAAGAATCTAATCCGACAACTTGGAAATTAGCAAAAATGAATTTGGCTATTCGAGGTATAGATAATGATTTAGGTGATCATCATGCAGACACATTTCATAATGATTTACATAAAGATTTGAAAGCTGATTTTATATTGGCCAATCCTCCATTCAATGCAAGTGATTGGGGACAAGAAAAATTATTAGATGATTACCGCTGGAAATTTGGTATTCCTCCAAAAGGAAATGCAAACTATGCATGGATTGAACATATGATTTCTAAACTTGCCCCAAGTGGTACAGCAGGATTTGTATTAGCGAATGGTTCAATGTCAACAAGTGGTAAAGATGAATTAGAAATACGTAAAAACTTAATTGAACAAGACTTAGTTGAATGTATAGTTACATTACCAGGGCAACTATTCTATTCAACTCAAATTCCAGTATGTTTGTGGTTCGTGACAAAAAATAAAGCTAAAAACGGTAAGAATGAACGACGTGGAGAAGTACTATTTATAGATGCTAGAAATATCGGAAGTATGGTATCAAGAACATTAAAAGAATTCTCAGATGATGAAATAAAAGATATAGCAAATGTATATCACTCATGGCGTGGTACAAACGATAATCAATATGAAGACAAAGCAGGCTTCTGTAAAGTAGCAAAGACAGAAGAAATAAAAGATAACGAATATATCTTAACGCCAGGACGTTATGTAGGCTTAGCAGAAGTAGAAGAAGATTCAGAACCATTTGAACAGAAAATGGAAAGAATCACAGCAGATTTAAGCGAACAATTTGCGAAATCAAAAGAGCTCGAAGACCAAATCCGAAAATCATTGGAGGGATTAGGTTATGGAGTATAAATTAAAAGATTTAGTAGAAATTAAGTATGGTAAAAATCAAAAGAATGTGAAAAACTCTAATGGTGTATATCCAATTTTAGGCACAGGTGGAGTTATGGATTTTGCTGATGATTTTTTATATGATAAACCTAGTGTTTTAATCGGACGAAAAGGAAGCATTGGCAAAGTAAAATATATAGAAAAACCATTTTGGACAATAGATACATTATTTTATACGGTGGTTAAAGAAAATCTTGTATTACCTAAATACTTATATTATAAATTAAGTCAAATAGATTTTAATTATTATAATGAAGGAACTACAATACCTAGTTTAAGAACTGAAACGTTATACAAAATAAGTATAGATATACCGAATATTAAAACACAAAAAAATGTAGTAAAAGTATTAAGTAATATTGATTGGAAGATTGAATTAAATCAAAAAATAATAGCAAACCTTGAAGAACTCTCACAAACACTATTCAAACGTTGGTTTGTTGATTTTGAATTCCCTGATGAAAATGGTAATCCATATAAATCAAGTGGTGGAGAAATGGTTGACAGTGAGTTAGGTGAAATACCAATAAATTGGAATCTAGTAAAATTAGGTTCTATAGCTAATATACGTACAGGTTATGCTTTTAAGTCTACAGAATATATTGAACAGATTCAATTACCTGTTTTACGTACATTAAATATTTCTAAAAGTAATTTATTAGTTACAATGAACGATATTAAATTTGTACCTTATCAATATTTATATATGGATAAGTATCAAAAGTATAATTTAGAATTATTCGATACTTTATTAGTTACTGTGGGCGGATCTATTGGGAATTTAGGTTTAGTAACAGAAAATAACCTCCCATCGCTACAAAATCAAAATATGTGGCGATTTAGATCTATTAAATCCAACATCAGTAACACATTAATTTATCAATTAATATTATATGTGAATTCATTAGTATATAACCAGACCTCTGGTTCAGCCAGAGAATTTTATACAAAAAAAACTTTTGAAAATTTTAATTTATTATTACCCAAACTAGATTCATATTTATATGAAAGTATAAATAAATACTTAGAAAATTTTGGAAAAAAAATTAGTGATTTGAATGTAGAGATTGAAAAACTTACACAACTTCGTGACACGTTACTACCAAAATTAATGTCAGGTGAAATTGAGATACCTGATGACATCGAGGTGAATGAAGATGAGCTTTCAATTTAGTGAAGATGATTTAGAACAGGTTGCGCTTGAATGGTTTGGAGAACTGGGTTATACAATTAAGAATGGCCGAGAAATTAGTGAAACAGCTATTACGCCTGAACGAGAAAACGATAAGGATGTTGTGCTCGATAATCGTTTAGAAAACGCTTTGAGACGTATTAATCCAGATTTACACAATAATGCTATTCAACAAGCAATACATGAAATCTCCATAGAAAAATCACCTAATTTATTAGAGAATAATCGTACTTTTCACGAAATGATAACAAATGGTATTGAAGTTGAACATTATAATGACGATGGGGAAACAATCAATGATTTAGTTCATGTATTTGATTTTAATAATCCAGAGAATAACGACTTCCTAGCTGTGAATCAATTGACCGTAGTACATGGTGATTATAATAAACGACCAGATGTTGTATTATTCATTAATGGTTTACCTGTTGTTGTGATTGAGCTTAAGAGTTCGACTAATGAATCTGTGGGTATAGAAGATGGCTATCATCAATTAGAAACTTATAAAATGAGAATTCCTCAATTATTTAATCACAACGCTATATTGGTAACAAGCGATGGGATTAATACCAAAGCAGGTTCTATGACTGCAGATTATGATCGTTTCATGACATGGCGTACAAAAGATGGTAAGACCGAGGCTTCATCTTCGATGGCGAGTTTAGATGTATTAATCCACGGTATGTTAAATAAAGGAGTTTTACTAGATTTAATTCGCCATTTTATACTATTTCAAGATGATGGTAAAGGACATATTGTTAAAATTTTAGCTGCTTATCATCAATATTATGCGGTTAATAAAGCCGTTGATCGCGCAATAGAAGCCACTTCTGACCAGGGAGACGGTAAAGGTGGCGTTATTTGGCATACTCAGGGCTCAGGTAAAAGTTTGACGATGGTTTTCTTTTCGGGAAAATTAATTCAAAAGTTAAATAACCCTACTTTAGTTGTTGTAACAGACCGTAATGACCTAGACAATCAATTATATAGTACATTTGTAAAATCTAAGGGTCGTTCTGGTAAAGGATTATTAAGACAGACACCTAAACAAGCAGATTCTCGTAAAGAGTTGAAAGAACTATTGTCAGTTGAATCTGGAGGTATTGTATTTACAACAATGCAGAAATTCGAACCAGAAGAAGGCAAAGTTACTATGGATGCCTTAACAGAACGTAGAAATGTTATTGTAATGGCCGATGAAGCACACCGTACACAATACGGTTTTAGCGCATCTTACGACGAAAAAGGTGAAGGTATTAAATATGGTTATGCCAAATATTTAAGAGATGCTTTACCTAACGCTTCATTTGTTGGATTCACTGGAACGCCTGTATCTTCAACAGACAAAAATACACAGATGGTATTCGGTAATTATATTGATGTGTATGATATGACGCAAGCTGTTGAAGACGGTAGTACGGTTAAAATATATTATGAAAGTCGAATCATACCATTAAATTTACCTACAGATTTAGATATTGATGCAGCTTATGATGATATTACTTCCGGACAAGAAGACGATGTCAAAACACGATTAAAGTCTAAATGGTCTCGAATAGAAGCATTATCAGGCTCAGAACAACGTGTTCATTCTCTAGCAACTGATATTATCAATCACTTTGAAACAAGACAAAAGGCGATGAAAGGTAAAGGAATGATTGTCACAATGAGTCGCCGTATAGCGGTTGATTTATATGATGAAATTGTAAGACTAAAACCCGAATGGCATTCAGATGATGATAACCAAGGTGTTATCAAAGTTGTAATGACAGGTTCATCAAGCGATCCTAAAAACTTTCAGAGACACATTGGCCCTAAAAAAAGAAGAAACTTACTGGAAAACCGTATGAAAGATGTTGAAGATGAATTACAACTCGTTATCGTGAGAGATATGTGGTTAACAGGTTTTGACGTGCCTTCTATGCATACGATGTATATTGATAAACCAATGCATGGTCATAATCTAATGCAAGCAATTGCACGTGTGAATAGAGTATTTAAAGACAAACCTGGCGGCTTAATTGTGGACTATGTAGGCATCGCTGAAAGTCTTAAAGAAGCTTTAAAAGAGTATACAGATTCTGATAAAGAACAAACCGGTGTTGATACAGATAAAGCTTTAGAAATTATGTTAATGAAATACGATATCATCCAAGATATGTTATATAATTATGATTATTCTGACTTCGAATCAGATAAAAAATCTGATCGATATAATGTCATCTCAAGTACGATGGATTATGTAATTGGCTTAGGCGAAGAAGAAAGACAAAGATTTGTGAATACAGTAACTGAACTTGGTAAAGCATTCGCTTTATGTGCAACAGAAGAAGCAGCTCAAGAATTAAATAGTGAAATTGCGTTCTTAAAAGCTGTTAAAGCAGGCATCGTTAAACTATTAGCGCCCCCAACTGAAGACGATGGCACTAATAAGTCTCCCGCTGAAGTTGAAGCTGAAATTAATCAGTTGATATCAAAATCCGTTGTAACTGAAGAAGTAGTGGATATATATCAAACACTCGGTTTAGAAAACCCAGATATCTCTATTTTATCTGACGATTTCTTAAAAGATGTAGAAGGATTACAACAGAAAAATGTAGCAGTTGAATTATTGAATAAATTACTTAAAGGCCAAGTTAAGTCTTTAATGAAAACGAACGCAACCGTATCTAAACAATTTTCTGAGATGCTAGGTAAATCTATTCAAAAATACAACAATCGGTCTATAGAAGCTTCTAAAGTTATTGAAGAATTAATACAAATGGCAAAAGAAATTAATCAAGAGCAACAACGAGGAAAAGATTTAGGTTTAAGTACAGAAGAAATTGCTTTTTATGATGCATTAGCTTCACATGAAACAGCTAAAGAAGCTTTGGGCGATAAAGAGTTAAGAGCCATTGCACATGAGTTAACTAAAACAGTTAAGGATAATATGAGTGTTGATTGGTCTAAACGAGACAGTGCTAAAGCTAAAATGAGAGTTCAAGTTAGACGCCTATTAAAGAAATATGGCTATCCACCAGATCTTCAAAAAATGGCTGTGGAACAAGTTGTCGAGCAAGCAGAATTAATGGCAAGTCAGCAATAAAAAAATAAATCATAATGCGGTTAGAGAAACATTTCTCTAACCGCATTTATTAGTATCCTCGTTCAATTAATTTTTGTTTTTCCTTCTCAAGTTCAGGAATATCTTCTTCATCTGGTAATGCATCTATATAATCTAGTCCTAGATGATTTAATGCTGTTTCTAAATCAACATCCTCACTTTCCATGTACCTCCAAACTTTCAAACTAGTATATTCATCATAAACCTCATTGTAATGGTAATTACCAACAATCATTTTATCACCCTTCGCCATATAATTAAGCTTATTCTAAACTAAAGGTCAATATTGGTCAACGTTTTTTTATTCTTAATTAATTTTCCATCATCATACACTATAAATGAGTTAGTGACTGAACCTTTCTTGTATATAATTTTTCAGCTAATTATAATTAAAGTAAAATAAATGTATCATCTATGCTTATTAAAAAAACTCTATTTGAATACTTTACAATTTGGTGGGGACTCGTAATTCGTCTTTTAAGATAACTCAAAGTATCTATTTTAATCATTTGCAGTGAAACGATGTTGATTTGTTTTGTTTCCATATTGACCTCCATGTATTTGCTATGATTTCAAAATCCATTTTTGACGTGCCTTAGGGTTGAGTGGATGCATAATTTCATTCGTTTCTGGGTTGATGAGTTGTTTCACTTTCTTTTTATGTGGTTTCAACATCTCTAATACTTCATTGACACGTGCTTCAACAACTGGCTTCTTAGCATAGGAGCCCCAAGCTAATATCACTTCGTCAGATTCTTTCACTGCTTTCATAATTTGAATATCTGTATGCTTATCATGGCTATTTTCTAAATGTTTTAAATTGATAGGTGTTGTAATATTAGAGTATAGATTCACAAAATGGATTGAACCAAATCCATCCATTTCAGAGATTTTGTTCATAATCAGTTGTGTCGTTAAGTCTATATTGAGCACACCATCATAATGAGGATACATTGTGATGATAGTTAATACCTTCTTTTCTTTATCCCATGTCTTCTTAAGTAAGTAACGATGTTGTTTATCATCACTAATAATCGCTTCAGTTTCTAATATACTTTGGATATTTTGCATAATTGATGGCTCCTTTTTTAATATTCTTTCGGTAATAACATGACATAATAAGAAAGGTCTACGTCATCTTCTCTGATAATATAGACCTTACTGATATTGACCGCTTTTGAATAATTTCCTTTATGAATTTTGACGTACTCTGGACGTTCTTGTTTGTGTTTGATATATAATTGATTTTTGTAAGTGTTGAACTGAAATATATGAAAATAATCGATATCCTGTTCATTTTCTTCTGATTCTTCTTGTTCGCGTTGAGCTACTAATTTCCATATTTGTTGTTGTAGTGTTACTGGTAAGTTAGTAGCAATACCTCGTGTAATATAGAGTTCCATTATGATTTCTCCTTTTCCACATCTTTCATCATTGTAATTACTTCAGTAATGACAGTAACACTGATTTGTGCAACACGTATCCATTTATTCATATTTCTGATTCTCCTTTTTGTAGTAAGTGTCTTTGGTCCAAAAGTGTGATCACTGTGTTATGAAGGAATAAGAAGTCCATATCATGATTTTCATCGATATAGCCAATAGCTACGAGTTGTTTTTGAAAATAGAGAATGAAAGGATAGATGTTTCTTTGGTGAAGTATTTCGGAATAATAGGTATACGTATGAAGTGTTTTGTTGGTTAATGGACCAAGTCTTACGTATTGTTCAGGAAGAATATCATTAGCCATTTCATCGACTGTTTCACAGTCCCATACATCGTCTTTGGGTAGATTGAATAAGTTTGTTATATAATGCTTGAGTTGTTGTTCCAGTGTCATTGTCATGACCTCCTAGTGTATTTGTTTGATGTATACATGGGCTACATCTTATTAATAATATATATCTATTTTTTGTTTCATTACGCTCACTTTTATCACTGTTTATTAAGTGGCAAAAGTGGTAATTTTGTCGATAGAATATTTTTCTGTACCATAAATTACAAAATGAATTTTTGGCATAAAAAAAGACCCCCAATCTTTTTTCAAAGATTGAGGGATAAGACTTTCGTCAATTTTATACCGTACGAGCTTCACTTTTTTATCTGTAGTAATTTCAATAGAGTCAATCAGCATCTTCATAAGTTGATTTTTTGCTTCTGGTGTTGCTTCTTTTAAATAAATACTAAACCGGCTAATCATCATGGTTAAGCGACTCTTCAATTTATCGAAATCTGGAATTTTTGTTTCTACTTGATTGCATTGTTGAACCTTTTTTATTTGTTCTTCAAGTGTTTGAAGTTGATTATTCAATTGATGCTGTTTTTCTTTCAACATTTCACTATCCATTTGATCATCCAAGAACAATTCTAATAATCGCTCTTGTTGTGTTTTGATTTTAGATTTTTGTTTTTCTAAACTATCTATATTAATCATGATATTATCTTGATTTTTATGCTTTCGTTTCAATTCAGCTATAACATTTGTCGCTATCTGCTTAATAACATTTGGTTGGGAAAGAATACGATTAAGATGAACGTTAATGATTTTTTCTACAACCTCGGCATTAATAGCGTTGCTGTGGCATGCTAAACTGCCGGAACGATTGAACAATGAACAAATGTAATAGCGTTTCATTGTCCGTTCTTTTGATTTTTTTGTTTTGTAGTAGGTACGTCGACATACCATATTATTACCGCATTCTGGACACTTGATAAGCCCTCTGAAGTAGAAGTCTCCACCGATTGGACGTCCTGGTTTGAAACTTTTAGCTACTAATTTCTCATGAACCTGGTCAAATATTTCTTCACTTATGATTGCTTCATGTTTTCCCTTCACTAAAATCAAATCTTTTTCGTCATTTTTACCACTTCGACGTTCAACTGCCCAATTTTGATGATTATTAAATCTTACAAACCCTTTATAAACTGGGTTATTAAGAATATATTTGACGGCAAATATTGAAAATGGTTTTTTATTGATGGTACGATATCCTTTTAGATTCAGTATCGTTGTAATCGCCTTAAGTCCTTTATTATGATTTAAATACAAATCGAATATTTCTCGAATAATGTTAGCCTCATTTTCTTCTATGACTAAATCATTTTTCTGTGTAAGTGGGTTAAGTGATAACTTATAGCCCAACACTCTACCTGTAATAGCTTCTCCACTGCGCGCTTTAGCATTCATTGACATTTTCACATTACTGATAAGAGTTGTGCGCTCTATAGATCCTATAAGGCCAAACATAGTAACAAGTACTTCACCCGAAGCATTTGATGTATCAATGTTTTCTGAAATCGATTTATATCCCACGCCATGTTCTTTGAAATCATGAATGATATTAAACACATCTCTCATTGAGCGAGAAATACGATTCAATTTCCAACTTAGAACCATTTCAATTTTGTTATTTTTAACATCGCATAATAGACGTTTCATGGCCGGACGTTCTTCAATGTTTTTACCTGAAATACCTGAATCAATATAAGTTTCATAATCATAGCCCGGGAAATTTTTACCTACTTCTTTAATTAATACTTGCTCCTGTTCATGTATTGAATAACCACGCTCAGATTGTTCAGATGTACTCACTCTTGAGTATAGTGCAATTTTCTTATTCATATCATTACTCTCCTTTTTAATAGACCGTCGGTCTTAATAACATCAAATTGATAATATATATTTATAAGCACGTTTCTTTTTATCACTTTCACTACTTTAAAATATGTGCACTACAGACCGAAATCCGTAGTGCATTACTGCTTTATTTTCTTATATTGATTCGATCTTCTACAATAGGTACTAGAACCTCTACAAATGCTTCAATTTGTTGGTTATTCAAATTATTCTTCGCCTTTCTTTATTTAATTTTACAAGCAATTTATTATAAATTATTATCCAAAATTCAAATTTAAATTAAACGTTTCAGCAAATTTTTTATCAATTTTTATGTGGTAAAAAACAATTGATTCCAACTCATCATTATCATTTTTTACCTTCCTTTGATTTGTTTTTCTGTCTTTATCCGTAACTAATTTATTGTCATTATCCAATGCTTTGATTACATTTTTCGCATCCTCAAATCCATTATCCTTTAATATACGTTCGAAAATAGAACGTATAATCTTTACTTCAACATAATCATTTTGAACTATTATGGTCCCGTTGTTTTCAATCATATTAGATAATGGTCTATCTTGGCTAAACTTACCTGTATTTACTGCAATATATTGAATAATAGCTTCCATTGCTTTTTCGGTTAAAGAACGCTCTGATATTGTATTTTCATGATAATTTAAAAGGTAGTTTTTCATTTCTTCTTTATTCAAATTTAAATCTAATGCACATTCAAATACTGTTGCCGAAGTTAAAATAACAGCATACCTACTTATCATTCGAATTCCTGTTTTACTTTTTTCATTTGCTAATGCTGCTTCAAACCACTTTCTATGTTCTTCATACATAGCCACTAATTGCTCTTCATTATTTAATAAGTAATCGGATATTATTGGCAAAACATGACCATAATTCTTTCGCACAACTTTTTTGATAGCATCTGAATTCGACGATGATGATGTTATTGCATCATTTATTTCAATAATACGTACTCTTAACCCATCATTTTTCGCAGAATTATTAAAAATGCTATACTCTCCCGTTGATATTATTGAAGTCCCCCAATTCAATTTTTCTCGTGTATTACCATTTTTATCTGCACGCTCTCTACCCTGTCCTTCACTTATGGAATATAACAAGTTGGTCAAACTACCAATAGTAGAAGTTGATAATTCGTCAAATATTACTGGTACACCAAAATTGGAACTTACATTATTTTCAATTCCAACTTTTGTTGCGTTCCAACTACAAAATAAAGTCTTATCACCTTTATTGGGGTTTCCTGCAATTGATGCCGCTAACATGGCCGCTGTGGTTTTTCCACTTGATGACTGTCCTGTCAACGAATAAATTATGCCAGTAAATTCAATTTCATTTAAAAAGAATAAGTACCTTGTAACTAAGGCACTCACTCCAAAGGTAGCTACTAATTCCAAAACAACATTGCCATTCACTTGTTCCTTAAACATTGATAACCAATCATTTAAGTTGCCATTAGGCATTAAATCATATTTATTATCACAAATAATTTGGCTCATATCCTCTTCGGTCATTGAAGGACTAAAATGAAGGTCATTTAGCACAATAACTGTACCTTTGTTAGTAGACATAACACCAACACCTTTATAAAAGCTGCTTTTAACTGTACTATTTCTAGCATCTTGTAAAGCATTACTCAATTCCTTAATATGATTTTCATTAATGGAGAAACCCATTTCTATTAATTTAAACAAATTACGGGAACTTAAAATGCTTGAATCTAAAATGTACTCATCACCGTCTTGATCCTGTATGATAATTTGCTCTTTTTTATGAATTGGATCTTTATATCTAGCGACTATAAAAATTGGAGAAGCTAGTTTAACTAGCTTCTCATCTTTGCCATTCACTTTTTTAAAACAACCTTTTTTATCAATTAAATACTCGTCATTTTCATATTTCATCCTACTTTAACCCCCAAATTGATATTTTAATTTTAAGTACTAGCTAAATTTAATCAACAATGTAAAAATCTGTTAGTCTTATAAAAATACGCTGTGTTCCACTGTAAATTAATTCAAATTGTGATGTTTCACTTAACATCACATAATTTCGAAAACGACACTCTACATTTTCTATTAACTGTACTGTTGGTAGCTCTATACCTATATCTACCAATAACTCTTTAATAGTGAAGT
The DNA here is from genome assembly GCF_016893255.1 of Staphylococcus sp. GDB20D11A. NCBI lineage: Bacteria > Bacillati > Bacillota > Bacilli > Caryophanales > Staphylococcaceae > Staphylococcus > Staphylococcus sp. GDB20D11A. The sequence goes on along the minus strand of NZ_JAFEPJ010000026.1, from coordinate 2,498 downwards.
TTTCATTTGCTCTTTTACTTAATGCTTCTAACTTACACTTTATAAACAAATCTCTACTCATTTTTTCAACCTCATCTCATTCGAATAAAAATATCTTCATCTGCTCCAGGTTGAAGATAACAGCCGTTATATTCATAAAAGAAAAGATGAAACAAAGTATCAACCATTTTAAATTCAATTTGATATTCAAATTCATTGATTAAATCCAATCCTAATTGATTTGAACAGTCATTAAATGAAAACTCTTCTCCGTGTAGGGCCTGTATTCCTTGTGTAATTAATTGATGTAACACGTCAACCGCATACTGACTTAAGTCGGTGTGAATTGATGCATAACTTTTATTACCTTCTATTGAAATTAAAAATGTATCTGTTTTTATTTGCATATTCTTGTCCTCCTAGATTGATTATTTATCTCTTGAAAATTTTCAATTTTTTACTCGTACCTTCTTGTTGTTGTAGTTCGTATAGCATGAAATGTTCCTCAAAATACATTTCAAGAATAGTATCAACAGCAAAAATTTCATCATCATAAATATCTCCATAAACTTCGTCACCAACTATATCTAATAAGTCATATACTGAAAACTCAGTTTCACGTGGTAACATTAAAGCCTGACCAATCAATAACGAAATTAAATTTTTACAATCACTCGTTAATGTAAATTGTGTTGTATACTTAAACTGGTTACCTATTATAGTTTTAATTTCAAAGTGATGAACATCATCGTCCTGTATATATTTTTCTGTCTTATCAAATGTTTTCATAATTAGAAAACCTCCTTAAAATTTTACTCAAGCAGAAAACTTAAGTTGATAATAATATACCTTCTTTGGATCGGCTCGCTATTCCACTTTAAGCGTGAAAAGTATAATTAGTTTGAGCAAAAAAATTGACATTATATAATATTAAGAGGTGATTTTAATGGATTTGAAATATAAACAAACTGAGAGTAATAAAAATATCTTTTTAGGATATGTTCTAGATTATTGTAGAGTGTCATTAAAAACTTTAGATGTTAATAAAACTTTATATATTTCTATAAAACAGCTAACAAAAGAGGAACATTTTGAAGAATATATTTGTAACGGAATTATGATTTATATATGTGATAAAGATATAAAGTCTATGGTCAAAAACAGCAATTTACAGGTTGCTTATAAATTATTAATTCGTCGTGTTTTAGACTCACTTTATGATGCTTTAGAAAATGATTTAGATAAGAAGACCATATTAAACTTATGGAATAACTTTGAAAGAGCAACACTTAATTTTTTTAAAACTAAATTTGTTGACAAACATTCGTTAACTTTACCTAAGATGATGTTTGAATATGATTATTTGAATAAACATTCAGTGGGAGATATTGAGAAGAAAAAAGAAAGAATACAGAGACATACTGAAATCAACAAAAGTTTTGGTGATTCTTTTGTTTCACCATATTTTGATTTTTCAGATCAAACGATTAAAGACAATGAAAAAGATGAAGATGATATTCAAGAGATTCTTGAAGAATTTATTAATGGAGATATACAAAACATAACAGAACCACAATTACCCGAATTAATGAATTTAATAAATAATAACGAAACAGTTAAAGATTCGTTTGAATACAATCCTGAATCTGTTTTTGCCTTAAATAATATCATGAAGTATATTGACAATGAATTCTATGAGATTGTGAATGATAACATACATTTCAATTTATCTGATGTTAAAAATTTTTCAGCATATGATATACATTCTTCCAAAAAAGAATCCCTTTCAAATGGAACTATTTACAAAAAATTTAATAATAAAAAATTAGCTTTCCACGAATTCGTCATTGTTTCAGCTATAGCTAATTTCTACAAAAATCCATACATAAAGATGATAAACGTAGAAAAATTTTCTTCAAGAAAAATTTATGATTTTAATACACTTACAAAATATTTTGCGAATTTACCTTTACACATGAGCGACTTTATTATAGATAAAAGTATAACTTTTGCTGATGACTTAACTGATTTTATATGGACAAAAATTAAAGGCGAAATTAATCATGATAAACAACTAGAAGTAGCGACATTAATTGATAATATATTTAATTTAAGCTTTACTCCTTTAAATACAAAAAAACATTATAACGCAGTGCAAAGTATATATGAAATTACACATACGCTAACGTCTATTATTAACAGCACATCTAATCTTAATAATTTCATAGATTATGAAGATTTAATTAACAATGTAATCCACTTAATTAATAGTTGGATAGAAGAAAACAATCATTTTGTACAACAAATGGAAAGTGATGTGGCATCATTGAACTTTGTTTCAGATAATTACTACTTAGACATATTAGAAGCCAAAGAGCTAGACAAAGATTTTAGAGATGAAGATGAAAAAGCATTACTTAATTCAATGACTTATTTCAAGTTGTTTTTAGACAATCTAACTAATAAAGTAGATGAAAAGCTAGTTTGTACTTTAGTTGGATAAAGTCCGTATAATTGTG
>NZ_JAFEPJ010000025.1:0-1444 GCF_016893255.1 Staphylococcus sp. GDB20D11A | reverse complement strand
ATTTTGATATGTTTTGGACTTATTTGATCCGAAAAAATATAACGGTGAGGTTAGCGATGAACTAGCTTATGAGTTAATGCGTAAATGGCTCAACAAAATGAGGACTGCACATTATCGCAAAAGTGATAATCCGTTTAATTATATAGCGATACCAGAGCGTCACAAGAGCGGTCAAATTCATTGGCATATGTTAACTGGGTATATTGAACCGAATTTGGTTGATAGTGGCAAGACGTTTAGAAATCAGAAAATATATAATTGTTCTGATTGGAAACATGGATTTACAAACGTTCAAAAAATGCGTTCAAAATCCAAAGTGAGTAGCTATATGACTAAATATATTACAAAAGATTTATTGTACAGTCCTGTGAGAAAGTATAAGCGTAAATATTGGTGTAGTAAGGGGTTAGCGTTGCCTGATGTGTACGCTGGAAGCTATGCAGATTTAGTTAATATTTTTCCTTTGTATGACGAGAATGGAGAACTGAAACCGACGCATAGCAACGATATTTGTGATATTTGGTTGTTTAAGGTGTAATCGGATATGAGCCTGTGAAAACGCAAGGGTGGAACCCGTTAAGCGTTTGGGCAGCGCTCAGAGGCTCATATCCGCGCGATAGCGTTTTTAGGTATAAAAAAGTATTAGAATCATGCCTAAGTGTCTGAAATGGCTTCCTATGCGTCGTGAGAATGAAATTATTATGATATTTATGCCGAGAAAACTTTTGATATGGAAAAGAGCTATATGCTATTGCGAAAGCAAATATTGGTGAGTGATTGAATGGGATTAGACCAAGCAAGCACCAATAAAAAGGCATATAGCTCAAAGGTTCCATGTCCAAAAGGAAATTGGAATAAATAAAAAAAGAGCGTGCAGATTCTGTATTAGACCGTACACGCTCTTAGTGCTATTATATAGCTAAAATAAATAAAAAAGAGTTACAGCACCCTCCGACCAAAGATTGTGTTGTAACGAGTACTTTTGTTAACTTGTATGTTACTGTATTAGTTTTATAAAATCAAGTTGATAAATTTGGTAGTGTTGTAACTCTTTTTCATGAATTTGGAAAGGAGTTTTTTTTATGAGTAGACCGAAAATGATTTATTTGGAAGACGAGCAAAATATTTTGGATTTCCACCAAAAAATGACAGGAGGAAAGTTGGTCGTTCCTTACTTGACATACGACCAACTTAACACACAAAATTTACCCCAAATTGACTCTTATGATTTAAAGATAAAATGTTATAATAACGGCGTTTATAAGGTTTGTTGGTACAAAAATTTACGCAAAAAATCTAACACTAATCTAACACTAAAATTTAACCTTGAAAAACGCTTGAAAATGTCAAAAAAAGAGTTAGAAGAATTAGAAGAAGAACAACGGAAAAGTTATATTTTTGAGGTTAAGAATTTAATTAAAGATTACGTGTTGTGTAATCATTT
>NZ_JAFEPJ010000024.1:9422-9559 GCF_016893255.1 Staphylococcus sp. GDB20D11A | reverse complement strand
TGCTATTTATATAGTGCGATTAATGCAGACGGCTATACATTAGATATTTGGGTGCGTAAGCAACGAGATAATCATGCGGCATATGCGTTTATTAAGCGTCTTATCAAGCAATTTGACAAACCAAAAATGATAATTAC
>NZ_JAFEPJ010000024.1:948-9180 GCF_016893255.1 Staphylococcus sp. GDB20D11A | reverse complement strand
TTATTTTTTAACTTTGCAACATAACCGTGTATTCGGGATTATTTAAAAGAGATTGATCCAACTGAATATATCTATCAAATTTTTTATATTTGGAAACCAAAAGAATATTTAGCGAGTGAAATTTATGATTTAACGGAACAAGAAAAAAGAGAAATTAATCATCAAATGATAGACGAAATTGAGGAAGAAAAATAAAAGCGTATTAAAATTTGGATGGATTACCTTATGATAATATCTTATCACTCGTGTGATAAGACGTTGATAGTGGCTTAATAACGTATTGATAATGGATTATTAACTTATTATCAAGTTATTATCAAAAATAAAATAGCAATTTTAGCGTTAACAAAAGGGCACGACGCGAATATTGATAAAGCAAAGATAGTTATTCCTTTTACTGGAGTTGTTTCCCAAATATGATTAATATACTGTCTTTATATATGTATTAATCATGTTTGGGAAAATATTCGATTTTTAACACTCCTTAAAGCAGGGTGTGTGCTTTAAATTTATAATATTAGATCGACGGGATAACTTGTTCAGTCCGTTTTTGTGGTATTTATTATCCTGTGGCATTTATAGAGAACGATTATTTATAACAAATTTGAATTTGCATGTAACTGGACAGTGTTTAAAAATGCGCTAAACTATTTAACTTTTTAAGTTATATAAATTTTAGGGAGTTCCAATCCAACCAAGAAAATACACAAAATAGCGATAGCGTTTTATACGCCTGTGTCTAAAAAATACGAAGGCTTGTATTTAAAGTGACTTAAGTCACTTAAGTAATATGTCTTTTGAATACAAGTTAAATGTCAGAAAGATATAACCTTATTTGGCTCATATTTGTGTTTTAAGAAGTATATATAAATATACAGTTCGCTCTAAATACCCCCTTAAAATGCAAAATAAAGGTATTGGATTATCACACGCAATTTTTGTTTTTAGCACAATGCCTTTTGGGTGTGTAAGTGCGCCCTTGGACAATGAAAAATAAAAAATCTTAATTAAACAGAGTTTAACTAAGATAGTCATGTGTTTTATTATGTTTAAAATTTAGGGTTACTTCAAATGTTTAGAATTAAGGTATTGATTAAGCTATGAACGAAGTTAAAGTATAATTAAGCTTATATTCACGAGTTATTTATAACTTAATTCATGTGATAAAGTTTACTAAAAAGGAGTGTTTTCCTATGTCTGTATTAATGTGTATTGGTGTTTTTGTTGCAGTTTTTATTGGGGGTATTGGAGTATTTATATCTTACTATTTTGGAGAGAAGAAAAATAAGAAGTAGAGCACGCATTTATGCCGAGAAAATNNTTGAGAAGAACCCTTAACTAAACTTGTAGACGAATGTCGGCATAGCGTGAGCTATTAAGCCGACCATTCGACAAGTTTTGGGATTGTTAAGGGTTCCGAGGCTCAACGTCAATAAAGCAATTGGAATAAAGCAAAAACTATTTATAACTTTTTCCAAAAGTTTCATAAGTTAGCCAACTTATTAGTAAAAATATAATTGCTATAGTTGTAACTAGGTTACTCTGTAAAAAGGTAATATATCTTGATGTGTAGCTAATCGAATACCTCTTAGTACAAAATTAGAAATTAAAATAATTAAACCTAATAATCCTATGACTTCCCCAAGATTAAAAAGAAATGGGTGTTTTAGTTTCTTACTGTCTTTAACAATTTTATCTTTCAAAAAATCATCTCCTTTTAGCAGTTCGTCTACAGTAATATCAAAGAGTTCACTTAATTCTATAAGTGTTTCGATATTTGGATAACCTTTTTCACGTTCCCATTTTGATATGGATTGTCTACTGATGTTAATTTTATTTGCTAGATCTTCTTGAGATAAATTGAGTTTTTTTCTTTCTTGCTTAAGTTTTTCATGGAATTTCATTAGGTTGTCCTCCTGTGTTTTAAATTTAAAACTCTTTAGGGATGATTATAAGAATAAGATGGTTGCGTTATGTAACCGTAAAGTTGCACTAAGGTGCTTTAAATATATTACTGAATAAAACCCTAAGTAAAGTCGTAAATAAAAATAATGATTTAGGATTTTAGAAACAAGTTGAAAACGAGTCTCTTATTGTTTTTATATTTAGTGAAATTCTGAAAATATCTTAGTATATACTTAGTTTATGTTAATTATAAGTACACCCTAAACATACAAAAAAGTTGTTGAATTTACAACGATCAAAATGCGTGATTAGGGTGTATATTAATTAAGGAGTGAAGAAGAATGATCATTGGTTATGCGAGAATATCATCTATAGACCAAAATTTAGAAAGACAATTGGATAATTTAAAGACGTTTGGTGTGGAGAAAATCTTTACAGATAAGAAATCAGGAAAATCGGTTGAAAATAGACCTGTATTTCAAGAAGCACTTAACTTTGTGAGAATGGGAGATAGATTTGTAGTAGAATCGATTGATCGTTTAGGGCGTAATTATGATGAAGTGATTAACACAGTTAATTATTTAAAAGATAAAGAAGTTCAATTGATGATTACTAGTTTACCTATGATGAACGAAGTCATTGGAAATACATTATTAGATAAGTTTATGAAAGACTTAATCATTCAAATATTAGCGATGATTTCAGAACAAGAAAGAAATGAAAACAAACGTAGACAAGAACAAGGTATTAAAGTTGCGAAAGAAAAAGGAGTATATAAAGGGCGTCCATTACTTTATTCAGCGAATGCAAAAGATCCTCAAAAACGTGTTATCTATCATTGACTTGTCGAAATGTTAAATGAAGGCCAAGCAATTAGCAAGATTGCAAAAGAAGTTAATATAACAAGACAGACAGTTTATAGAATTAAAAATGATAAGGGGGATTCTGGGTAAATGGATTGTCAATACAAATGAGAATCTCTAATAGTATCGCAAAAAAACTTAATATTGGATGTAAAGGGTATTTTAAGTAAAACAGAGAGTATATTCCCCCTCTTTTTACTATAAACTCTCAAGGATATATAGAAAAAAACTTCTACTTTTATTCACCAAAAGCTTAATTAAAGACTACATTTTATGTAATTATTTTGATGTATTTTAGACTTCAACCTTTGATACAAAGCAATTTTGGGGGAGACATAAGTTATGATTTAGCTTACAAATCTATGCGCAAGTAGTTAATAAGATGCGACAAAAAACTGTCGTAAGAGTGATATGCCTTTTAATTATATAGCTATAACAGAACGACACAAGCGTGGTCAGATACACTAGCATATCGTTACAGTTTATTGAGATGTTAATCTATCTGATAGTAAAAAATATATAAAGCAGAAGATTTATAATCGTCTTGATTGGGAATATGGTTTTGCAAATATTCAGTGTATGCGTTCTAAATCTAAAGTCAGCAGTTATGTGACTAAATATGTCACAAAATATTTGTTATACAGCCCTGTCCATAAATATTGTTGTAGTAAAGGATTAGATTTGCCTAGGGGTTATGCAGATATTTCTAAAATATTGCTTTTGTATGATGAAAATGATGTCTTTAAGAAAATATGCGCAGGGATGGCGTAAAGCATTTAGGTGGGAATCTTAAAGGCATCGTTGTTTATCATTTCTTGTTATTGTGTTTTTTTCTGTATCAAGTAGAAAAAATTTATTTATTCATATAGTAATGATATAATAAAAAAATTCACAAATCATTTTACATAAAGGAATTGTGAATTATGAAAATATTATACTTATTAATTGCTTATTTACTATTTGTTCTTTTTATACCAAGATTTTTTAGCGATGTAAAAAATGAGGATGATTTAAAATTTTTCATCATAATTTTTATGCTAAGTCATTTAATAGTTGCTATCATGGGTATAAAAATTTTCAAAACGGATTTTAAAGAAAGTTTATATAAGTTTAAATGTAACTATAAAAATGTTTAATACTTATAGCATTCGGCTTCCTATTATTAATACTAGGAACCTTATTTATTGATCCTATCTTCGAAAAATTAGGGTCCAAAAGTACTAATCAGTCAGGATTATCCCTAGCAATAAAACAACTAAATATTATTTTCTAATACCTTTTGTGATAACTAGTACATTGATTGGTCCATTCAATGAGGAAATTATATTCAGGAAGATTTTACTAGATTCTATAAATAAAAAGCTAGGTCTTTTCTTAGCGATATCAATTTCTTCACTACTCTTTGGTATGATACACGTACACAATCTTTCTGAATGGACGCAATCAAATTCATATATTTATGCTGGTGGGGTTTTGGGGTATATTTTTTATAAGTCTCACTATAATATACTTTGTGTAGTTATATTACATGTCTTAAGTAATTTATTAGGCATAACATTTTTATTATTGCAAAGGTAGAATTATTTGATAATTAAATAAAATTTTATTTCCATTTTTTGAATCGTCTATCATCAATTAACATTTTCTATTTTTATAGAGCACACTTAATTGATAGTGGGCGATTTTATATTTTTTTGTAAAAAAGTTTTAGTATTAGCTTTAATTATAGTTATAGTAGTTCTCATTATAGACACAAAAAACAAAAAAATAAAATAAAAGTCATGGATTTTTTTCACTTTTAATAATATTATATTAATTAAATAAGATATAAGGAGTGTTTAAATGTTTATAAAAAGTAAAGTTACAAAATCTTTAGCTGTAATTAGTTTAGTCTCTGCATTTTCCTTTAACTCTTTTGCTAACGCACATACATATATTATTAATAATGAAGATAGTAATCAATACTCCCAAGATGCATTCACAGGGTCTCGTAATACGGATACGTTAATAGAGAATACTATCAAGTCGACAAAGCCTAAAGATATAAAATCGATGCAAGAAGATAAGGTTTTTAAAGCTCCTAAAAACAAAACTTCTATTAGCCAACGAGCAATAAGATCAGAAAGGCATTATTCAAATGCTCACCTAAATGATGTTAGAGTATTTACTACGGTTAACATGAGAAATAATACGAACGAAAGAACACCTGCTAAATTGAAATATGATGGGAAATCTGCTCGAGTTTGGGTGGCTGATAATTATATCACTTCTAAGCAAGCAATTAATATAGGAAAAGAATTCGATAACAAAATTGATCCACTTGTTAGAGATAAGTTTGGAGAACCATCTGACGTAGATAACGATGACAAAGTAAATATATTAGTATATGATATAAAAGATGATTTTGACATCACTGGTAGTTATACAGGTGGATATTTCCATCCTAGAGATTTATTTGATGTTCCCCATTCTAATATGGCAGAAATATTTTACATGGATACATATCCATCTATGGGGACAAATAAACGCAATTTGAACGAAAAGAAAATATATTCTACATTAGCACATGAATATCAACATATGGTTAATGCAAATCAAAAATTACTTAAAGAAAAAAGACAACAAGGAATGGATACATGGTTAGATGAAGCATTTGCAATGGCTAGTGAACATATGTATCTCGGAAAGTCATTAGACTATAGAATTGATTATTACAATCGATCAAATTCAATTACTAATGGACATTCATTGATTAAATGGGGCCATCATGGAGACACTCTATCTAATTATTCACTTTCATATCTATTTTCCCAATATTTAAGAACTCAAAGTGATAATGGTGATAAAATTTTTAAAGAAATATTACAAGATCGTTCCAATACAATAGAATCCTTGCAACACGCTATTCACAAACATGTAGATCCTAATATGTCTGTAAATCAGTTTATGACTAACTTTAGAATTGCATTAGCCAAAAAAGAGGCTACAGGTTTACATGGTTTTAAAGGGGAAGAATCATTTGATTCTATACAAACTAGACCCGTACAGCAAATTCCTAATTTATTAGCACCTCAAGGATCTGTAATGTTTGAATCGGAAGAACATATTGAAATTCCTAAAGATAAAGATAAAAAGGTTAAATATATAAAAATAGACTAAAATACTCTTAGAAATTATAAAAACAAATGATAAATATCACGTATTCTAATTTTAACGTGAATTTCTAAAAACAGAGTGAGAGAATTTCTAATTAGAAATTCTCTCACTCTGAACTTTATTTCACAATGCTTTGCATCATACAAATTGAAGTTTCTATAATATCGTTTCAAATCTATATTTGATTAGGTTTAATCCGTCAATGGCTTTTTTCGTAAATATTAAATATTTACATATAATTTAGTAAATAACACTAAAATACGTAATCACGAATTATATCATCGTCTTGATGCAAGATTACGTATTTTCTTATAATCATATTAATGAGCGTTTAAAATACAATATATCTTAAAAGAGTTGAAGCAAATATAAATTGGTAGTCATGGAGATAAAATAAACCTTAAAATTGAAAGTGAAATCATAGTATTTAAAATGAGAAGTATATACTCTATTATTTATAGTTAATAAAAAATTAATATTTTATATTTTCATGTGTGTTAAAATAATATTGTTGTCTTTAAATTTTGACATACTTTTAATAATATTGGGAGGTTAAAAAATGAAGAAAATTATTACTTATATTTTCATGGTAGTTGCAGCTTTACTTTTAGTATTTTTAATAGGCAAGGCTCTTCCATTTAGTAATTATACTAATAATTTTATCTCTAGAACTGTAGTTAGTCTATTACTAGTCTTTATTTTAATCAAAAGAGATAATTTATCAGTATTTTTCTTAAATAAAAAATTTTTAAAAGGAGTATATTTAGGTAAATGGCTTATTCTCATAATAATCGCTAACGCTTTATCTGCACTTAAAGTTTTTGATTCAATAAACTTTACAGCTGGTACTATTTTTTTATTGCTAGCCAGTAATTTTATGATTGCCTTTTTTGAAGAAGTTTTGACAAGAGGTATCATATTTAATCAGTTATTGAAAGAATACTCAGTAACTAAAGCCGCTTTATTATCATCGGTAATATTTGGTGTGGTCCACCTAATAAATTTAACTCATAATCCTGATTTTGTTGGTGTACTAACTCAAGTTATTTATACATTCTTTATAGGCGTGCTTTTTGCTGCCGTCTACTATGCAACTAAAAACCTTTGGTCTGCAATATTCTTACACTTTATTCTAGACTTGTCATCGGGTTTGCAAGAAATTGCTAGTCCAGAAAAAGTTGCTCATGTTACTCAAACAAATGTGATATCTGCTTTACTAATATTAGTGTTAGTATTCCCCGCATATTATTCAGGAAGAAAAATATTAACTAAATATGCATCTGAAAAGCCTCTTTATTAAATTAGAATGATTTCAATTTATAGAAGTTAAGTAACTAAGTGTTGCGTAACTTCTTTTTTGATATACAAAGTTAAACAATTTTAGTTCCTTTAACCAGTCAATATATTTTCAATTAAATTATTAAGAGATTTAGATTTATGGTAACAGTTAAGATTAATTTTAAAACCCTTAATCAAGTCAGAAAACATCATTTTTAAGGTTCTGTTGCAAAGTTGAATTTATAATATAATTTTAACAAAAAGGATTCTTCTGTATGAACTATTTCAGATATAAACAATTTAACAAGGATGTTATCACTGTAGCCGTTGGCTACTATCTAAGATATGCATTGAGTTATCGTGACATATCTGAAATATTAAGGGAACGTAGTGTAAACGTTCATCATTCAACGGTCTACCGTTGGGTTCAAGAATATGCCCCAATTTTATATCAAATTTGGAAGAAAAAGCATAAAAAAGCTTATTACAAATGGCGTATTGATGAGACGTATATCAAAATAAAAGGAAAATGGAACTATTTATATCGTGCCATTGATGCAGAAGGACATACATTAGACATTTGGTTGCGTAAAAAACGAGATCATCAATCAGCATATGCGTTTATTAAGCGTCTTATTAAACAATTCGGTAAACCTCAAATGATAATTACAGATCAAGCACCTTCAACGAAGGTTGCAATGACTAAAATAGTGAAAGTGTTTAAGCTGAACCCTAACTGTCATTGCACATCTAAATATCTCAATAACCTCATTGAACAAGATCATCGTCATATTAAGGTACGAAAGACAAGGTATCAAAGTCTCAATACGGCAAAAAATACACTCAAAGGCATTTAATGTATTTATGGATTATATAAAAAGAACCGTAGGTCTCTTCAGATCTATGGATTTTCGCCATGCTACGAAATCAGTCATATGTTAGCTAGTTAAACTAACACTGAAATGATAAAAAAGGAAATTAGATGTTTTTCTAACTTTGCAACAGAACCAAAGAAAGCCAAATGGTCATT
>NZ_JAFEPJ010000024.1:0-768 GCF_016893255.1 Staphylococcus sp. GDB20D11A | reverse complement strand
GATATATCTATATTTTTTGCTAATCCAGGCACGCCATCACAGAGAGGTTTAAATGAACATTTAGCTTTTTAACTGCCGATGGAATATCTTTTTTATCAATATTAACTTTTGTATTTTTTTGATTTGGTAGTTCTTTTTGTGATGCTTCCTCAGCATTCACATTATTAAAAAACAGACTAAATACCAAACTAAGTATTAAACCAATTGCAAGAACAAAGACAATCGTACTAATGTTACATATTTTTTTAGCCATAGAAAACACTCCTTTTTATTTTTGTAACTCTTTCATTATTAATATAACACTATTTCTGCTTTTTTATTATTTTTTTCCTAAATGTTTATATTAACGACATATTTGTATAAAATATTAATTGATAACGAAAATATTTTTATTAACTTAATACCTCAATAATCTTATTGAATAAATTTATTGAGGTGTACAATGACAGTTGGGGCTAAGTTTAAACACTTTAATTAAGTTAGACATTGACCCTCTGCATCAATACACTATTTATAATAGTTTTATTATTTTTTTCTTTTAAATTTGATATAAAATTAGTATTATATTCTTAAAATTACGGATAATTTTTTTGACGATATACTTATTATCTATTGCTTTTAATATTTCAGATATATCACGATAATTCAATGCGTACCTTAAGTATTAGCCTACGCCTATAGTGATGACATTCTTATCGAATTATTTATACTTCGAAAGATTAAATAATTTTTTAAGATTTTAGATTATCAAATTAAGCTGGACAGTTT
>NZ_JAFEPJ010000023.1:0-16684 GCF_016893255.1 Staphylococcus sp. GDB20D11A | reverse complement strand
CGCCTTTTTCATATTCTTGAAACATATATAGCAGTACATCTATGTCTACTTTAGGTTTTATTGACATAAATAAAGCTCCCTTCATAGTTTTCATTTTTTCAATGTCTACTTTGAAGGGAGCATTTCATTATGTCCCAGCCTCTTTGGTTTATATGTTATACAATTGTTCAAGTTCGTTCTTTATCTTATTTCTAATTTCATCATGTTTATCAGAATCGTAAGCCGTTTCTTCATTAGACCAATTAGAAGCATCATACGCCCACACTGGCATATACCTAACAGATTCATCTTCCCATTCATATCTTTGGAATAAATGTGCATGAAGAAAGTAATCTTTATTACCTAGTATTTCATAATTTACTCTTGTAGGTTTCAATGCTTTCATCATAGCATCACCAACAAAGCTCATATCTAATAAGTAATTTTGTCGCTCTTCTAAAGTAAGATCATTCAATAATCTTACCTCTCTTTTAGGAAGTAATACACAATAACCTGGAAGAAACTGAACATCTCCAAAAACCACATAACTACCTTTTAATTCTTTGATTACCATCCGAATCGTGTCATTTTTGGCTGATTTTATTCTATTTTCTTTCCAGTGCATAAGTTCTCCCCTCTACTGTTTATATATTTTAGATGAAACAACTTTCTCAAGTTACTCTATATTTCATTATTTAAATGCAATTTTTGAGAATGCGTTCATTCGTAATTTCTTTCTTAAATTAACAATATCTATTTTCATAGAATTTGTCCAATTAAGTGTAGACGATTCATTTACTTAGTTATATCTGATAATTACAATAGTATTAATAGATAGTAGGAGGTATAATTAACGTGTTCAATACAACATATAAAGAAATATATAGCATGTTTCCTAATAAACCATACCCAGTACATGATATCTATGAAGACTGTAGAACTATTCTTGCTGACTTGCAAATAGAAATGTTTAATAGAATTAATACACAGCTTTATAAAGCCTGTCATTACAATAAGCCTAGAAAACATCACGAAATGATTAAGAAATTACTAATCGAATTTATTATAGACAACAAAGATAGCAAAATCGTTAGCGCGGAACCATTTGAATTAAACCTAGAAGCTTTTTATGCTATCAAACAAAATTGTAATATTAGTAATAACAATAAACCCTTAGATGAATATATTATTACATATTTTGAGGATTTATTGTCTAATATAAGTAACACATTAACAAATAATAATAGGGCTAATGGAAATAACCCAATAATAAATTACATCTATGTTACTCAAAGAAAAGATGGCATGGTTTGCGTAGTTGGAAAATCACATTTCAAATATGAATTTAAGGGTAATGAATATAAATTAGTTAAAAATCAAGAAGGTGACTTATTTAAGAAGATGGATGAAGATAAAGGTTCCGGAAAAATATTATCTTCATTGTATATAAAAGACAATGAATTAAAAAAACAATATTCTACATGTAGAGAATTTCTAGATGATTATTTATATACAGCATGGATTATTCCTGTTTTGCTGAATGAACATGCAACAAGTCAATTAGAGGAATATTTAGGTAGATATTTAATTAACCAAAACGTACCAATCCTTAATTTACTTTCACATACTTTCAAATAATCAAGTTATATTTAAAGATAGTATTTATGTAAATGGCGGTTTAAAAAGGTATCACCGGAAATGGTAAAAGTTACATCGCTTTTATTTTAGTAAATGATGATTTTTTATTGCCGTATACAACTGAACAAGAACAATAGTATCTCATGGAGGTATTCGAAATAAGAAGCCTTGAAAAATCATTAATACTTTGTTCTCAAATGACTTCCGTAGAATGGCATAAGAAATTAAGTGGAAAAGTCATCGCTTATGCGATTTTAATTTGTGCTGTATCAAAGTCATTTAAAATATTTTTAGAAGTAGAGTCGTTGAGAAAAATTAAATAAAATCACTGGTACTAGTCGAACGATTTATATGGTACTAAAAAAACGCGATTTACAT
The DNA here is from genome assembly GCF_016893255.1 of Staphylococcus sp. GDB20D11A. Taxonomy (NCBI): domain Bacteria; kingdom Bacillati; phylum Bacillota; class Bacilli; order Caryophanales; family Staphylococcaceae; genus Staphylococcus; species Staphylococcus sp. GDB20D11A. Next base: position 14,689 of record NZ_JAFEPJ010000023.1, on the reverse strand, counting down.
GGTCCCGTAAATCGCGTTTTTATGGTTCTATATAAGCGTCGTATGAAAATTTCTAAGCATTTTGTTTTTTTATTCGAGATTTTAATATAGAAAGATCCTTCAAGTTTCTTTTAGAAATTATATTATCAATAATTTTCTTTTCAGTTCGTGGTGACCAATAAATCTTTAAATTTTCTCTAGCTCGTGTAATTGCAGTATAAAAAATATTGTTAGTGATTTGTTCGTCTAAATCATCAGATATAACAATTTTTACTGAATTAAACTCTAACCCTTGAGCTTTATGTATTGAAATTGCATAACTCACTTGAAAAGGAACTATACTATCAGATGAATCATTATCATCATCATTCAACCCATCACTTTTTTCTACTCTAATCCTAATCACCGAACTATTTTCAGAAGAACTTATTAAATCAATTTCTAACAAAATAATATCAAGTTCATTTATAACTTTATTTATTTCTAAATCAAACAATATATATTCTTCAAAAACATATATTTCAATTATTGACCCTTTTAAATTATTAAAAAGTATTGGTGAGTACTTATTAGTTTCATTAAATAGAATAGGATCACCAACTTTATATTCTTTCACACCCCAAATTACAGAATCATTTTTATTATTTGCTTGTAATAATCTATTAATGTTATTGATACCATATATACCATCGTAATTTAAACAAAGAATAATTTCATCTTTATTGAATTCATTAAATATACTTTCATCTAATCTTGTAGAATATTTATTCATATTAATAATTTCATTTAAATTACTCTTTTTTTCTCTAACAGATTTCCAAAAGTAAAGTAAATCATCATTTTTAGTTCGATACATATTAGTTAGTTCGTTGATTATATTTTTTGGCAAAACATCTTTGGCAATTTCGAACCAATTTCCAAAATCTATCGATTCGATTTGATAATTATCACCGACAATTAATAATAATTCAAATTGCTTGTTTTCAAGAATTCGATTCATGTCCTTATTACTAACTGTACCTGCCTCATCGATTATTAACAAGTCATACTTTTCTTTATCATTATATAAAAATTTAGAAATAGTAGACGTTTTAATGTTAGATAATTTGATTTTTCTTTTAATATTGTCTACTGCAGTATTAGTATTTGCTATGACGATAACATCTTTATCATAGAAAAAATTGCAAATATGGTTTATTAAAGTTGATTTCCCTGTTCCAGCAGCTCCGTATACCATCGATATTTTGCTATTTGAAAACATTCTTAAGAGTATTTCCTTCTTTTCTTTACAATCCAACGATGTATATTCATTATTTAGCCAAAACTCTACTGAATTTGAATAGCCCTCTACGCTTTCATTTGACAATAGTTTAATTGACTTTATTATACTCATAATACTCTGCTCATTTTCATATAAATAATAATTATCACCAAATGAATGTATTTCTCTATTCGGTCGATGCTTATAATACAAATTATTATTATATTTATCGATTAGTTCGTTTACAACACCATACTGCTCAATTTCTTCTTTGATTGTATAAACTTTCTTATTCTTCAAAGTATTCTTTTGAATCTTCCTGACTAATAATTCATATTCTCTCCCTTTGTATTCTATACATTGTAACAAAGTATAGATATTAGGATTATGGCCTTTTAAAGAGGCTGTAAATGGCATTTGATCAAATGGAACACATTTATAATCCAATATAAGGTTAGATAATTTATAACATTTATTCCTAATATAAGGTAACTGTAAACGAATTATCCTATTGTTAAAAACAAATAATAAATACCTAAGAACATTTGCGCCTGATTTATTTGTTAAAATATATCTTCTTGCTAGTCTCAACACATTAAAAATATTAATAACTGCTGATTCGCTATTCACTAAACACTCCAATTCATTAAATTCATCGTCATCTAACAAAACAATATCAAGTAAATGTAAATTAAATTCTTTTAACAATTTCATTAATTTTTTATATTCATTATGATTTGTTTGTAATTTTAAATCGTAATCTAATATTTTAGCAAAATTATTAAATTCACAAGGCCTTATAGATATTTCGTAATCATTTATTATTATTACGTTAGCTTTAATCCCTAAATAACTTATTGTTTGCCTTTCTAATGCGAATTTTACAGCATAATTTGTGTTTATTCTATATTTTGAATAACCAATCAGTCTTTCGTATTTACTAGTTTTATCATTTGCATTTCTAAATGTAATTTCATAATATACTTTATTTTCAATAACAAATGGTTTTGTTTTTTCAATATAATACCTTGAATTATCTACTTCATATTCATTATCAGTGTATTTATTACCTATTAATTGAGATATTGTATGATAATATCCTTTTAAATCACTATCAATATTCAGCGGTACTTTATATAAACTTTGCAATAAATCCATTTCAAAATCTTTCTTTAACTTTTCTTTTAATTCTAACATTAAGTCATAATACTTTATAAATAACCGTTCGGATCTATCTTCATCAAATGTATAATGAGAAACAGATTGCTGAAGTAATTCATGAAAATTTTTAAGCCAATTCAATTTGTAATGCTTCCTAAAATAATCTATTCCCATTTGTATTTCATTATAGATATTTGAAGAACTATTAGTCATATCTTCATTTACACTTTCGAAATAATATTTCATACCAATATGTTCTACGTAGTTTCTTAAATGTGATAAGATACTTTGTGATAAATAACCTAAATCTGATGAGTTATTCTCAATACTTTTACAAATAACTTTATCTATATCATAAATTGCGATATCTATATTTTTCATTTGTTCCCCTTATTAAATTAATATTTTATTTAATAATTCCTGTTTTCGCGCCTTTATTTTTTTATTTTATTAGTTTATTAGTTTGTCTGGAATTGTGTCACAAAAATCCATGTATAATGAATGATCTTACTATCTATAAACAACTACAATCAAATATAGAGTGGAATGTCAACAGTTTTTTAGACACTTTTCATGTGTATATCTTTAAACGCCATTGGCGTTAAATACTGTAATGAAGAATGTGGTCTAAAATTGTTGTACCAATTTACATAATCAAATAATTCTGTTTATAACTGTTCTAAGTTTAAATTTATTTCTAATAATCAAAATTATGTCTGAGATGTTACTAATGTATTTAATATTATTTTTAATATTTAACCTCATCATTTATGATACGCCTCCCCTAATTAGTGATTTTGCTAAAATAAAGTCCAATTTAAATTTTAAATAAATAGACCTCATCATATTTTTAGTAAAATAATAAAAATTTTAAACTGCTAATACTATCTATTATAATGGTTTGGTTTTATAAACAATGTTACAATAAGTATATTATTAGATGGAATAGAGAGGTTAATAATGGTTATTTTTAATTCGAATCAATCTTATGTGATCCATGAAAAAAACAATTCAATACAAATTATCAAAAATAATTGTCAAAAATCATATAGTATTTTAGAGAAAGATGGTAATTTAAACAATAATTATTTCTGTGTTATGAACCATTTATATGTAAATAGCAATAGACAAAATAATTTTAAAGAAAAATTTTTAAATAGATTCAAAAGACTAAATACGGTAACTGGTTATAAAGCTTTAAGGTTTTTAGAACCACACAATGAAAATGAGCACTATATAATATTAACTTTATGGTTAGATAGGCAAGATTTTTATAACTGGCAACATTCTAATCAATACAAAGCAACCCATTTAAACAGAGGCACAAATAAAGGGGTTGACCAACATATAGTAAATAGAAATTTATCTTATAATATACGTTTTGAATTAGCTGATAATTAATGAAATATTTGTTACAAATATATAGGATAGATAAATTATAGGAGTTGATTTTGTGAATATTAATAAGCATTTAAAAGATACTGGATGGACTGAAGAAGAGATTCACAAAAGATTAGATTCAATTTCTGAAGATATTGAAGATATTGAAAAAATTGAAAGTAATGAAGAATTTAAACTTTCAAATGAAAATGATTTAAAAATTGAAGAATAAAAACACTCCTATCTTTTATTTATGGAGTGTTTTTCAAATTAATATTTATTTATAGATTTAAATTTTTCTAAAACATATTTTCTGCTTTCATTATGATTTACGATTGAATTAGGATAGTCTTTATCAAATTCAATATTATATTTTTCATAAAGCTCACTCCGATATAGAGTAGGATTATGTATAAAATGTGTCGGTACTTCTTTAAATAATTCAATTTCAGATTTAATAAAATAGCCATTAGAATCAAATTTTTCACTTTGTCGGATAGGATTAAACATTCTAAAATAAGGCACTGCATCTGTCCCAGTTGATGCCGACCACTGCCATCCATGTACATTAGATGCATTATCATAATCTATCAAATTCTGTCTAAAGTAATTCTCACCCCAAGTCCAATCAATAAATAAATTTTTCGTTAAAAATTGAGATACGATCATTCTCAAGCGATTATGCATATACCCTGTACGATTCAACTTTTTCATTGCAGCATCAACGATTGGATAGCCAGTTTGTCCTTTTTTCCATGCTTCAAAATGTGCTTTATTATAAGACCATTTCATGTTGCGATATTTCTCAGAAAAAGATTTAGTGGCAGCTTCTGGATATTGTGTCATTAACACATAATAAAATTCACGGAATATAACCTCTCTTATAAAACCTTCATAATTTGTTTCATCACTATCGTAACCTTCAAGTAAATCATTTATAATTTCACGAATATCAAGTAGACCATATGCTAAATATTTACCTAATCCACTTACAAAATCCTGCGATACATCGTCAATCAATTTATCATAATGAGCTATGTCACCATTTAAAAATTCACCCCATCTTTTGCGCGCTAACTGTTCTAAATCTTTATTATTTTTAAAATTTAAGTCACTTTGATTTAAACCCTTTTCAGCAATTTGGGCCAAGTGCTTAAATTGATAATTTTTTTTAGGTGTATGTACTAAATCTTTACGATTTGCTTTATAAAAACTAGTAAACACTTTATAAGGCTGTTGCTGTTTATTAAAAGTCTTTGTTGGCTCAAAATAATGATTCACGCGCTGTCCAATTACTGTAACTTGGTGATTTTCAAAAGCCTTTTTTACATGAGGATAGTCATATATTTCTTTGTGATAACTCATAATATCTTTTGCTACTAATACGTGAGATAACGCCAATGTTTCAGCTAATTCACCTAGCTTTTCATATGTGACAATATGAGGTTGTATATCATGCTTATCTAAAGCATTTACAAATCCTTTTACAACTTTATGGTAATAGTCACGTTTTACTTCTGATGCGTCAGTTAAATCTTCTAAAGGTAAGATAAAATACAATTTATCTATCTCATTTTGATGCTTCACTATATATTGAAAAAGTGGATTATCTTTCGTTCTAAAAACTCTGTTAAGTATGACTCCTAAATGCATTTTATTGCCTCCCATTTTGTTTTGTACAAATTCACTTTATAATTGTCCTTTAACTTAAGATTGTGTTTTCAATCATATACCCGTTTTAACTTTTGTATAATTCACTAAAAAATAAAATAAATTTTTATACCTTACATATTATAGGCAACTTCAGGGTATATTATTATCAGAGGTGATTAAATTATGAATAACGAACAATTACAAAATGAAATTGAAAATATATTAAATACATCAAAAATAGGTGTCCTATCTACTGCACATAACAATACACCTAATAGTAGATACATGGTATTTTATAATTATGGACACACACTTTATACTAAGACAAGTATTGAGTCTAAAAAAATTGCTGAATTTAAAGATAATCCCAAAGCTCATGTACTTATAGGTTACGATGAAACGAATAATCATAGTTTTCTGGAAATTGATGCGACTGTTGAAATACTGAAAGATCAAGAGACTATTGATTGGATTTGGAACAAACAAGATAAGTCCTTTTTTGACTCTAAGGATGATCCAAACTTGTGTGTAATTAGAGTAATACCAAAATCCATAAAAATTATGAACGATAAAATATTAGACACACCACAAACCATTACGTTCGATTAGTTAAAAAGGCGCTTAAAATCACATTATTAAAAAGTGATTTTAAGCGTTTTATATACCATTATTAATATCTTCTAACATAGCATCAACTGTAATTTTAGCACTCGTCAGTACAATTGGCACTCCTGCTCCTGGATGAACACTAGCTCCAGCAAAATACAAATTTTTGTAATCTCTGCTCACATTAGGCGGTCTGTAATAGTTACTTTGCGCTAAAGTAGGCATTAAACCAAAGGCTGCTCCAAATTTAGCATTATAATCTCCTTCAAAATCCTTAGGCGTATAAATAATTTCTGTCACAACTTGCTTTTTCAAATCTTCTAACGCTTTAATCGTAGAAAGCTTATTGTAAATAATATCCTTCACTTGTGTGATTGTTGACTCATCAGACCAATCCGTATCACCTGTTTTCAATTCTGAAACGGGCATCAGCACATAAATACCTGTTTGACCTTCTGGCGCTAAAGATTGATCTTCCACGCTAGGAGCGTATACATATATTGATGGATCTTGGGATATTTCCCCGGAAAATATTTCATTGATATTATTATCAAAATCCTTTGAAAATATAACATTATGTAACAAGATATCTTCAGATAAATCTTTATCAACCCCTATGTACATTAAAAAGGCTGAGCAAGAGTAGTCCATATTATCAATTTTCTGTGTCGTATACTTCTTAGGATGATGTTCATTTTTAATTAAAGATGAAGTAGCATATGGAAAATCAGCAGTACAAATTATTTTGTCATACTTTTCTATATGTCCGTTTATTTTTAGTCCCTCCGCACGCTTATACCTACTATCAATGATAATTTCTTCAACGTTTGCGTTGGTATGAATTTGAGTACCTAATTCTTCATTTAGCGTTTGAAGCGCTCTGACAAAGCTATACATACCACCTTTTATAAAGTGAACACCAAACATTAACTCTATCATGGGTATAATTGAATACAATGACGGGCTTCGTTTAGGGTCGATACCTATATATAAAGTTTGAAACGCTAAAATCTTTTGGATTTTTTCATTATCAACATATTTTTCAATTAAATTATCTGCTTTATCAAATGTTTTGAGTTTCATACCTTGATATATAGTAAAAGGATTATAAAAATCCGTAGGTTTCCTAAACGTACGTTCTAGAAAATATTTTCGTGCTATTTCGTATCTTTCGTATATATCTGTTAAAAAGGACATAAAACCATGTGTAGAGTTAGGTTCAATACCTTCAAGCATATCTCTTAATTGAGCAAGATCTGTAGGAACGCGAATTTGATCTGTTTCACTAAAATAAACATCATATATATGTGATAATTGTTTAATTACCAAGTAATCATTCATATTTTTTTGAGCGTAATTAAAAACGTCTCGATAAATCTCAGGCATCATAACGATGGTTGGTCCCATATCAAATGTAAAGCCATCTTGCTTGATCTGATTCATCCTGCCACCTATTTGTTGGTTCTTTTCATATAAATCTACTTGGTGACCGTTTGCAGCTAATCTTGTAGCTGCAGCTAAACCTGAAACACCGCCGCCTATAACTGCAATCTTCATAATGTTTCACTCCTATTATATTTCGCACTAAGTTCACGATAAATTTTCATTTTTTTCAATTTGCTTACATATACTTTCTTATGCAACGTATAGTTTGCCTTCCTTACTTCCACAAGTATTTCATGATAAGCTATCGCAGCTAATTCGATAATGTAACGTACCTCTTCGTCAAAATAATTAATACCGTTTAATGCAATATCATATAACCTAACTGCCTCTGTAGCGTAACTTTCCCACAGTTCTATATAATTTCGCGTAACTCCTTCATAATATATAGAATGTAGATTAACTCGATATTGAGCTAATTTTTCTACACTTAGATAAATTCTTCCATTTTGAAAATCTTCGCCGACATCTCTTAAAATATTAGTTATTTGCATTGCCTTGCCTAAAGCAATCGCAGCTTCTTCAGCTTGCTCGAAATTATTTTCATTTGATGAATTTAATATAGGAATTAACAATTCACCGACAGTACCTGCCACACCATAGCAATAGTCATATAAATCTGAATCAGTTTTCATTTCTTTTAAAACTAAATCTTCCTTCACATATTGAATTAAAGATTCAAAAGGTTTTTTAGGTATTGAATATGTATTCAATGTATTACTTAAAGCATTCATAATAGCTGCATCACTTTGATACGCTTGAATATGATCACAATCGCTATAAATCACATCTAAATCTCTAGATATGCCGTCTAATTGCTCAAGGTCTTTGTACTTATCAATACTGTCATCTATAATTCTGCAAACTGCATAAATAGCCCAAATTGCTTTTTTCCTTTTTAAATCCAAAAAATCAAAGGCATATGAGAACGTTTTTGAATGTTCTTTCATTATATTGTGACAATGGTTATAATCTCTCTCTAATTGATTCATTTATTGGCCTCCTCAGTAAGCATAGAACTTCTTGACATTTGTATAAAAAACTAAGCTATAAATCTATTCTACGGCCTTTCCAATATATACGTTTGAATACATTGATATCTAACCATGATTTTAAAAATATCACGACAAAGCATATGAAGAGCAGTGGATGACATAAACTCGCAACGATATTAAAATTTCCTGTTCTTCGAATAAATATATGAAATTGTATCGCATATATAAAATATAGAGTAATAGCTAATAATATATATAACGAGCCTAAATTAATTGAAAAAATTATCGCTAAAACTGTTGTAAGTGAACCAAATAGCCATAAAAATACAAACGTAAGCGTAGACTTTTTAGTTACTTGAGAGCCAAGTGCAAAGTGTTTACTCCAACCCTCTAATAGCGCTTTATATCCTTGAGAATACATTCTAAAATTCACTACACCTTGGCCTTCATGCAAACTAACTGGCAAACCTTGCTGATTATATGCTTTACTTATTGCAAAACCTTCAATGATTTGATTTTTAGCTTTCAAATGTCCTTGTGTCAATTTATAATCTTGCTTATTTGTCACAAGGACTGGTCCAAACGCGCCTTGCTCATTATTTGCTGATTTCGTGATTGAAAATTGATTCATACCTACGATTGTCATTAAATTAAAAATCGCCGATATATTTTCGTATAGCTTTTTTATCTTGTGATAAGGTTGTATTGATAACAAACCTTTACCACCTTGTAAATCATATTGATTGGCTATATTTTGAATACTATCATCACAAGCAAACTGAACATCAGCATCAACAAACATCAATAAATCATGCGTTGCATATTTGCTACCTTGCCAACAAGCATGTGACTTACCTTGCCATGTAGTATCATTTTCAACAGTATATACGCTCGCACCGTAATATCTAGCAACAACTTGTGTCTCATCAGTTGAACCATCATCCATAACAATTACTTCTATTTCTTGCTCTTTACTTATACTGTTAATTAATTTAGGTAAGTTCTCCGCTTCATTTCTAGCAGGTACAATAACACTGACGGCTGTCTGACCTCTTTCTTTTCCTGAGTTATTTATAATCGCTCGACGCGCATACATACACATTCCACTTATTAGTGATAGCATCGTCAATACTATTGCTATTATATAAAATATCATTTAATCTCCACTACTTTCTCCATTAAGAATAGCTTCTGCTACTTGCATACCACTCAAAGTGACCATAGGCATACCAGCGCCAGGATTTACAGAACCACCTACAAAGTACAAATTTTTGAAGTACTGACTTTTTTTAGGAAATTTAAAACCTTTATTTTTCTTCTTATTGGATACTACGCCATATATAGCTCCTTTATTAGAATTGTATGTATTTTCAATGTCATGTGGCGTCCATATGTCCTCATATACAATGTGCTTTCTCAAATCTTTCAAGCCCATGGACTCTAATTTATCCAATATACGTTCTCGGAATTGCAAATATTCTGCTTCACTAAATGACTTATTCTGAATGTATGGTATGTGTGGCAATATTTTTATATTCTCGTGTCCTTCTGGCGCCTGTGTCTTATCTGTTTTATTTGTATTCACTACATAAATAGTCGGATCTTCAGGCAAAACATACTGGTGAAAAACTTGATCATAATTAACTTTAGAATTACTTGAAAAGAAAAAGTTATGATGTTGAAGCTCTGGATAACTTTTGTCCACACCAAGATGCATGACATAACCTGAACTAGCTGGCTCAAATTTACGTTCCAATTTGTTTATTTGATTTGCATCAAAATTCAATAAATATTTATAAACAGGGATTACTTCCATATTAGATATAATGTAATCTGCATATATTTCCTCATTATTTTCTATTGTAATCCCTGTCACCTTATTTTGACTATTATAATTGATACGTTTTACAGGGGTGTTAAAATGTATGCCCACACCTAATTTTCTCGCTAATTGTTCCATCGCTTCCGCTAAATTATGAATGCCACCATCTACGTACCACAAACCTTCCTCATGTTGCATTTGAGGTAATAAACTCAATACAGCCGGAGCATCATAAGATGAGGAGCCTACATATTTTATGAAATAACCTAGCATTTCTCTTAAATATGGGTTATCCACCCTTTTATTAATGGCCTGTTGCATTGTATGAAAATAATCGAATTGCTTTAAAGCTGAAAACGGACCATGATAACGAATAATTGCAAACATCGTATCTAATCCCTTATCAAAGTAGCTTTTTTCAGCAACTTGATGTATCTTTTGTGCGTAACTAAAAAACGAAGAAAGTTGCTCTATATCTTTATTTGTTAACGATTCATTATTTGTTAATATATCTTCCATGGATTCATATAAATCTAAAATTTGGCCATCTGGATAAACGTTTCTAATCTGTAAACTTAACTTACGAATACTAACATAATCTTCTAGCCTTTCATCACATCGTTGAAATAAGCGTTGAAATACTTTAGGCATGGTTAAAATTGATGGACCGAGATCAAATCCATAGTCATCTATGTCCAACCTATTTACCTTTCCACCGATATGCTTATTTTGTTCATATAAATCCACTTGATAGCCTGCTTGAGCCATACAAATTGCGCTAGCAATCCCTCCCAAGCCACCTCCTATGACAACCACTTTCTTATTTCCCATTTAATCACCTTTTCTTTTTTGTAATTTATTATAAATACGTATTAACTTAGGGCGATTATAGCGCTGAACAATCATACAAGGCACATTAGCTATAATGACATATACGAAATTAATAATTTTAACGCTTTTTGACGCTTTAAAAAACGCAATAACAGGAAATATGGATAGCAAATGAACCATCTCTGCACGTCTAGTTTCTAATATAAATCGCTGTATATCATTCATATTTTTAGATATATCGAAAGTCGCTTTACTACTGATATTAGGGTTAAGATTTTGACCGTCTGGCAAATGATCTTTCCAATATTGCACTTTAACTAATTGTTGCCATAATTGACCCTCTTGTTCAAAATTCCAACTTCGAAAATACTTATTATCCTTTTCTAAGAACTTATAACTAATACGAGTACCAAGTTGAGCTATAATCATTTGAACTATAAACCAATATAGCGCAATATATATAATCTTTTTCATCAATTTAATTCTCAGATTTCTCTGTATAGCTTGGGTTATCTTTATTTAAATACCAATTACCAGCTGTTAAATAAGTAGCAAAAGCGCTCCAAAGCATATATGGAACTAGTAAAATGCCAGCAACTTTTTTTACATTGAAAAATTTCACAGTTGTTGTAACTACTGCGCCCAGTAATACAACACTCTCTATCAACGCACTAAAGCGTAATTTATATTTGAAGTATAATATCGACCATAGATAATTCAGGCTTAATTGCGTGTAATAAGCACCTTTTAAATCCTTACTAGTAGATTTATTAGTCACTAATGCATAAGCTACGCCCATCGTTGTATAAAATATTGGCCACACAATTGGAAAGACATAGCCGGGGGGTGAAAAAGGTGGTCTAACATTATTTTTATAATCTTTTCTCGCGTTTTTCACTGCAAATTTACCTATAAATTTACCACCGATAATTGGTGTTATCACTTTTATGATTGTTTTTATTGTTTCAATTACATTCATATTTATTCTCCTTTTTTAGAGTAACTTGCTTTTATCTCTAGAGGTTGCACATCTCTATTAGTCATGTTATTCTTCTATCAAAAACATTTTCAATATATAATTTAAAGTCTATTCCCATTTAAATATTAATATAGTATTTTATGTAAAAAATAGGCTGATTTTATTTAAATTCATCTTTTTTTGATATATAATATATTTAGGTTGAATGTTTTATATCTGTTATCTATTCAACACATATTTAGAAAATCCTTTTCACCTCACTGATTAGTGGGGTGTTATTTTATTGAAAACTGTTTTTTTAAATTAAAACACTTTAAATAGATTTTTTATATTAAAGTCCGCTAAATAAGTAATTTTCATTTATTTAGTTTTATAAAAAGCGAGCAAGGAATTAATCCTTCAACTCGCTTTCACTTATTATGACAAGAGCTCTAGTCTCTTAATCCTATATTACCTTTTAATAACAACTTTAAACATAGTATTAGCTTAATTTTTTTTATATTTGATCAAAACGTAAGATACTATTCCGCATATAGTCCAATAAAATTTTAAAAATTGTTTTATAAAAAACCTTAAAATTTTTAAGAATGTAATATAGATTTTCATGTATATACCCCCTTGAATATTTACTATGATTCAAAGATATTAAATCTTATCTAAATTCAATTTATTAACTTTATATTCTATTGATTTTAGATGTATATTGTATAAAGTCATAACGTATAAGTGTATTCTTGCTTGCGTTAGTTTATAAATAATCCATGGAAGTGTAGGTTCATATTCATGAATAGCTACTATACATTCATTTTTATTTAGTACTCTACGAAACTCCATTCTCGCTCTACCTTTATTTTTATTTTTTGAAAATCCTCCCCCAGTTATATAGAGAAGTTGCCTATTTACATCTGAACGGGAGTCCGACTTTTCTAATATTAATATAGGGTTCTTTATAGGAAAAAGTGAAATCATGTATCTACCGTTAATGTATTTAGTAGAGATTATTTTATTATTAAGATTATTTAACCATTCCATATAATCATTTGCTATATCTTCTATAGTCATATGAGTAGGTATTCGAAACCTTTGAACAGATTTCACATTTTTTATCGTTTTACTTTTGTTTTTCTTTTTCTTACTCGATGATTCATTTTTTAATGCTAATTTAACACTTTCTTTAAATGTAGTTTTCCCATCGGATATTCCTTCTATATAATTTTTATTATCCATTCTCATATTATGAACTAAACTGTCCATAAGAGGATACACAATTTCTTTCTTTTCACCGCTAATAAGTCTTATCCAGTATTTAGAGAGAATCAAAGGTATAATCGGCAAATTAAACATTGGCATTTTTTTATTTAAAACACTAGCCGTTTGCTTAAATAAATCCTTATATGTCAACTCATCTGGACCACCAACATCAATTGATTCATTTAGTTTAGGCCTTCTTGATACGACTTTAGTAATTGAATTTATGACATCATCAATATAGATAGGATGTGTAATATTATTTGCCCATTTAGGTAACAACAATAATGGTAATCGTTGTGTCAATTTTTTTAAAATTGGATATGAAGAGCCGTTCGATCCAACTATTAAACCTGCTCTAAGTGTACTGACTGGCACTCCATATGAACCAAGTACTTTTTCACATTCTAATCGACTCTCTAAATGTCGAGAAAGATTATCCTCTTTTGGTATTAGACCACTCATATAAATAATGTGCTTAACACCTTCTTTTTTAGCAGCTCTTCCAAAATTATCAGCTAATAAAAAATCCATATCTTCAAATTTAGCTTGTGTAAGCTTAGAATTCGGCATCATTGAATGGACTAAGTAAATAGCAATATCAATATCTTTCATAACATTTTCAACATCAATTAATGAAAATATATCTGCTTTCTTCCAAGTTACATTTTTCTCATCTACTTTATTTTCTATATTTCTTGAAATAGCAATTATTTCATTTTCAACTTTTAATTTTTTCATCAAATTACTTCCAATGTATCCAGAAGCACCTGTTAATAATATACGCGCCATAAAATTCATTCCTTTCAACTTTTAAATTATAGTTCTTACTTTAAATAGTTTGGGTTATTCTTATTAAATCATTGATTTTCTACATATTTATTTTTTTCTCTTTTTCATACTATAGAGTAAATACCCTTTTTAAATATTCGCTAACAAATATTTAGGTAATAGCATTTAAGCTTATAAATTAATTAAAACGATTCCATTTTTGGTTCTGTTGCAAAGTTGAATTTATAGTATAATTTTAACAAAAAGGAGTCTTCTGTATGAACTATTTCAGATATAAACAATTTAACAAGGATGTTATCACTGTAGCCGTTGGCTACTATCTAAGATATGCATTGAGTTATCGTGATATATCTGAAATATTAAGGGAACGTGGTGTAAACGTTCATCATTCAACGGTCTACCGTTGGGTTCAAGAATATGCCCCAATTTTATATCAAATTTGGAAGAAAAAGCATAAAAAAGCTTATTACAAATGGCGTATTGATGAGACGTACATCAAAATAAAAGGAAAATGGAGTTATTTATATCGTGCCATTGAT
>NZ_JAFEPJ010000022.1:9163-24210 GCF_016893255.1 Staphylococcus sp. GDB20D11A | reverse complement strand
TCCGTTAGAATGTTCATTTAAACCTCTCTGTGATGGCGTGCCTGGATCAGCAAAAAATATAGATATATCATGACAGTTGCATATTGTTTTCCAGTTTGAAAACTCCTTACCACAATCAAAAGTAATTGATTTAAATATATGAGAAGGTAAAGCTGAAAACATTGAGTGCAGAGCATTTTCTATATCGGTTGCCTTACGACCTAAGGGTCGCAAGGTGATAATCATCTTGGAGACTCTTTCTACCAAAGTAATGATTGCACTACCATGACGACGACCAACAATAGTATCTCTTTCAAGATGCCCAAACTCCTTATTGAATAAAGGAAATTCTTCTATTCTTTCAGAAATATGTCTTTTAAAAGTCTGTCTGCCTCTTTTTTCAGAATGACCATTTGGCTTTCTTTTACCTTTCATAGGTAAATCATGTACAGCAAAAATGTTCTCTTTAAACATTCTGTAAAGTGTTTTAACAGAACAATTGATCGTGCGTTCACCTCTGCCAATAATAGTATCAGGTGTCCATCCATCAGCTACTTTCTCTTGGATATAATCTGACTGTTCTTTCGGAAGTACTATTCTATGTCGCCCACAATTAGACTTTCTTTGTTTGTATTCTTGATAATATTCAAGGGCAGACATACCTGACTTAAATGCATTGATTACGTTATAAATTGTCTGTCTAGAACGTTTCAATCTACTCGAAATCTCTTTAACTGAAAGATTCTGGTAATAATATGATTCTATGAACGTAAGTTCATCCGTGTTAAGATGTGTATAGGCTATTCTGTACTAACTCCTTATGTTTTCTTTGGTAGGAAATACATATTGAGTTTAGCACAAAAGGCTTATTTATTTGTCTAGCTTAATTTTACAATTGGCGATCTAAAATAGTTCATACGAAATGCTCCTTTTTGTTAAAATTATACTATCAATTCAACTTTGCAACAGAACCTTTATGTTTATGGATACAATGTATATTTTTTAGCTAGAAAAATATATTTGAAATTTTTCAGTAGTCCGAGAAATCATTATTTTATTATTTACGTTATTATAATAGTTTCAGAACTTTTATTAAGTACAGTATTTAAATATTTATTGTTGTAGTATTACCTCATTTGTTGCCATAGTTTTCTAAGAAGCGCTCTAATCTATCACATGCATTCTCTATCTCTTCCATTGTACAAGCAAAAGACATCCTAATATGACCTTCACCAAATTCTGAAAAAGATTTTCCAGGAACTACAGCTAATTGCTCTGACTCTAGCAATTGTGTACAAAATTTAAAAGAATCTTTATTATATTGACTGATATTAGGGAAAATATAAAAAGTACCTTCAGGTTTTGTCACGGAGAGATTCATCTTTTTAATTCGATCATATATATAATCACGTCTTTTTAAATAAGATTGATTCATCTTTTTGATATCTTCATCCCCATTTTTCAATGCACTGATTGCACCGTATTGACTTGGAGTAGCAACACATATAGAGTTGTATAAGTGCACCGTTGTTACTTCCTCAATCAAATGAGAAGTGGATAATATATAGCCTACCCTTGCCCCTGTTATCGCATGAGATTTAGACAAACCATTTATTACAAATAGCTGACTTCGAATTGATTGGAATTCCATAAATGATCGGTGCTTATGTTCATAAACATTTTCACTATATATTTCATCAGAAATAATATATATACCCGTGTCTTTTAGTACATCGACAATGGATGCCATATCCTCATATTTTAATGTTACTCCAGTGGGATTTGATGGATAATTAAATATAATCGCTTTTGTACGTTCTGTAATAGCTTGTCTAATTTTTTTTTCTGTCACTTTAAAATTTGTATCTGTAGTATCTATGAGCTTAACATGACAACCTAATAATTTTATAATAGGTTCATAGCCCAAATAAGTAGGTGAAGGCAAGATTACTTCATCCCCTGCATTTAATATTGTTCTCAACACACTGTCGATACCTTCAGATCCACCATTTGTTACCAAAATTTCTCTTTCGGGATTATAGAGTGTTTGATACCTATTAAATATATACTCTGATATTGCTTTTCTTAACTCAAGTAAGCCTTTGTTATGTGTGTAACGTAATTTGTTTTCTTGTATTGCTTTTATCATTGCGTCTTTAATATATTCAGCAGGTTCAAAACCCGACTGTCCTAAAGTTAAATCAATGCTATTATTATATTTATTAACTTTATTTGCAAACTGACGAGTGCCGGGAACTTCAACATCATGAATATATTGGTTTAATGGTTTCACTTATAAAACTCCTTTACTGAATTAATTTACTTTTAAATTAACCACGTTATATATTACAATTGTAATTTATAAATATTATTGTAAAAAATACCATATTTCATTTTATTATTTAAATAATACTCTTGTTTTCTGGAAATTTTGTTCTGTAATTGTAGATCTTTTTATACTAACTTTAGATGAGTCATAGTGAATCGTCGGTTCTGTTGCAAAGTTGAATTGATAGTATAATTTTAACAAAAAGGAGTTTTCTGTATGAACTATTTCAGATATAAACAATTCGATAAAGATGTTGAATCGGCAATCAAAGAGACCTCTAAATATTCAGTTAAATCATCTGACTTTTTAACTGATAACGATAAAAAAATCAAGAAATTATCAGTGATTTAGAAAAGGGTTTGTATCGAAAACGTATGTTAAGTTATGGTGGATTATTCAAACAAAAACATAAAATTTTAAATTTAGACGATGCCGAAGATGGCAATTTGATTAACACAAGTGACGAAGATAAAACGACAGTTGAAGAAGAAAAAGCACATTCGATTATAGCGATTTATTCACAGTAAAACACTTTATTAGCAATGTCAAACAATAAAAGGAGTACACATTTAAAAACCACTCCTTTAACATCTCGAGAACCCTCTAAAAAGGGTTTTAAAAAGATTTATAAAAAGATATTAAAAAGTTCGGGGCATTTTCCCCCTCACAAATTTAAAAGACAAAAAGGAAAGCAACCACTTTTGTGGTTGCTTTTTTATTTATAAAACCAAGTAAGTCATAACTCATTCATGCATTATTCCAATTGCTTTATTAACATTGAGCCTCTGTCCCCCTTAACAAACCCAAAAACTGTTGACTCGTCGGGTTAATAGCTCACGATATCCCCGACATTCGTTGAAACAGTTTAGTTAAGGGGACTTCTCAACGATCAATAAATTTTCTCGGCATAATAGCGATATCTAATCTTTAATACGCTTCTCATAAAGATGTATTTAAATAGTTATTTTTATTTAAATGCTTTTAAAATCCATTTTCAGCTTCATGTAGGGTTTCTATACGTTAATATGACAATTTTTACTATTCAAAATGAACTAACGCGCTTATATGCCCTTAAAATGCCACGTATAAGCAACCATAATAAGATATAAGGGATTAAGTAAAGGATAACGATAAAATAACGCCATACTGAATGACTTGTTTTGAGTACATGATTAATCCATTCATAAAAATAATGAATACCTAATAAGTCACCTAACGGACTCAACACTAAAAACGCGACCATAACTAAAGCAACGATGAAAAACATAGAAGTTAATCCTTTCGTTAACTTATTCACTGCTTGATCATACTGCTTTATTGCGTTTTCATTTTTGTTTAAGCGTGCTTCAATGGTTTTCGCGAATTCATTATTGGATGTTTGTAATTCTACCTGACTCACTTGAAGTTGTTTAACCATATTTTCTGTTTCTGATTTAATATCCTTTAATTCTTCTTGCATGGCTGTTTTGAAATCTTGTTTTAAATTATCACTATCAATGCGTTGAATATAGTGTTTCATTGCACTGACAAACCGTTTTTCATTGGTTTTTGTTGCTTGATCAAAGTTCGTAGTCGTGGCCTCTATCGTTGTTAATAATTGTTCGTGTCGCTCGTTCCGCTTGAATTCTCGCTTCTCTATCTCTTTGAGCCTTTTTATGAGCAAGTCTTGCTGATTCTGCAGCTTTTCGGCTACGCTCCAATTCATTTGTATCCTTGGCGAATCGATCCCAATCTGATTGAGTGATGCCTGTATCTCTTTCAGTTGATTCATCACGATTCGAAGTTCGTCGTTTCGGTTGCTCGTCGTGTTCTGAGTCTCGTTCTTGTTGTCGTCGTTGTATTTGTCTTTCAAAGCAATCTTCTATGCCCCCTTTATTGTAATCTTCGCCTAATCGACGCCCACGTACTTTTTTATCTTCAGCTAGGTGTCGATACGTAATGCTTTTTGGTGTGACACGTTCAATTTCAATGCCATATTGACTTAAATGCGTTTTTAATTCGTTCATATTCGTTGCTTGTAATTGGTCGATGGCTTCTCGAATTTCATCTTTCCATGAATACTGTGCTGTTGATTTGATGTTTGGATCCGCAATGGCTTTTTCAGTTTGGGTATAACGTAAGCGTGCTGTATCTTTCTCTGGTACGCTTAAACCATGATTGCGACAAACTTAGTCATTGAAATTTCTTAAGTCACGTAATGCTTGTTTATTGTTGTTGAATTTTTTACCTGTTTCAAGATTAATACTATTAATCACAATATGATTATGCACATGATCCGTATCATTGTGTGTGTAGACAGCGACTTGATGATATGGTGCGAATTTTTCAGCGAGTACTAAACCTAACTGATTACATTGTTCGGGTGTAACTTCATCTGATTTAAAGGCTTGTATAATGACATGACCTTGGTTGCCATCTGTTTTACCGTAAAGCTCACGAGACGCTTTGAAACTTGATTTAGCATAATCTACATCACAGTTTAATCCACTTTTCTCAACTTCGCGTTTTTCAGCGTAATTAATGGCACGAGAGGTTGATTTGGTTGCGCTTAGTTTAGTTGTTGCCATGATTATTATCATCTCGTTTATTAGGCTTAGTTAAAACATCAGTTAAAAGCCCCCATAATGCGAAAACTAATACAAATAAAAGAGCATATTTATCATTAATATAATCCGTTGTTAGAAAGAGAATGCCATAAATAATTACAAATAGAGTTAAAAGTAAAAAAGATATTGTTCTCATTTTAACCTTTGCCATATATCATCCAACCGTTCACGTAATTCATTAATATTATGTTCTAATGCCTCATAATTCGGTGCGTCATATTGATGTTGGTTACAATATTTCGCAATCTGATTGGCATTTGAACCTAATTTCTCCAAATCTTTCGCTACTGATTGTCGCGTTGCTTTATCTAATTTAGGTACAACTAATCGAGTACCTTGTGCCTTTTTCTTAACGAAAGCAGGCACACTCATATTTAAAGTTTCAGCCGATTATTTCAACTTTAAATATTCGGCTTCGCTCACACGAAAACTGATTTGTTTCGGCGCTTTACGGTTGGGTTTATGGTTTTGCCCATTAACCGTATCGCTAGCCACAAATGTGTTTTGTTTGCTCATACATCCCACCACGCTTTCTTCGAAAGATAACTCCTTAATATAAATTTGCTTTATAGGATAAAACAAATTTAATCAAGTCATTATAGTGGTTTGGCAAGCATTGGCTTTGCTAGCCACTAACGTGGTAGTATCGCCTGCTTGTTGGGATTATATCCCAAGCCCTTTATGTTTTTTGCTTACGCAAAAAAGAGTGGCTAAATGCTAGCCACTAAAAAATTATCATGAAATTGTATTAATATTATAAAATTAATTTTTTTCTACTGAAATAAACATATAGTGCCATAATAAACAATATTGATGCAGACAACAAGAAGACAAATCTTACTCCTACTAAGTCTGTTAAACTACCTAAAATTAGTGAAGATATTCCAAAAGTAGCCGTTATGATAGTATCTTTTGCTGAATACACTTTAGGTAAGAAGTTCTGATTTACACTCTTTTGCACAGATGTTTGTTGAGCAACATCTTTTACTTGGTTTAACATACCAAAAAGGAAAGCTATTATTAGAGAAATCCATGGTGTTGATATTAAACTAAACATAAATGTGGTTATACTAGCCCCAAAAGCACCTACAACAATAACTACACTTGCGAAATTATTTATTAAATGTGACCATTTTAAACTGATTGAACCACCTATCATTAAACCGACGAAGAAACTAGCATTTATGTATCCCCACCATTGCTCGTTTGTTTGGAGGATTTCACTAACATAAACATACATAATTGCGGCTACCCATACAACGTTCGCGATGGACTCTAAAAATTCAACAATGCTTATTGTACGTAAACTGGGGGTATGCCAGATAGTAAGCCACCCTTCTTTCAATTTATCTCCCATTGATGTACGATTTTGTATTTTATCATTTACAGGTTTGTTATCTACATTTTTGATTGAGAACATCATAATAGAAGAAATTGTGTATAAGATAAGTGTGAGCCAGATAATATTTTTACTTCCAATAAATGCAACTAAAATACCACCAGCAACCCACCCTCCTAATCGAATAGTTTGGTCAATAATGGCTAAAAAACTATTTGCTTTTACGAGTAAATCTTTTTCTATAAATAATGGTATTAATGAGTTTCGTGCTGGATTCGCCCATCCATCTAAGAAAGAAATAATAGTAACGAACAAAAAGATTAAAAAAACAGTACTAGAAGAAGGGGTGAATTCTATGTAGCAACCAAGTAACAAAATAACTAACGTTTTTCCTAATTGAGAATAAGATAATAATTGTTTTAATGGAATACGTTCAATAACTAAAGGAGCCAACACACCACTAAAAAAACGTGATGTTGTAATAAAAAAAGGTACTAAAGCCATATAAGTTACAGAACCAGTGAGCGTATATATAATGGCTATTAAGCCGACCATATAAAAAACATCACCACTATTTGCAAATGATTGCCCAATCCATAGAAAACGAAAAGATGTTTTATACATAAATATTACTCCCTTTTAGATGTATTAAATTATAGTATTGATCCTGCGAAATTGTAATATTACATCTATTTGACTCCCCTTCTTTTATTTCGTTAGAAATCTTAAATTTTTAATTGTTAAGCTTTAAAGACAAATGAATATTTTCATAATCTAGATTATTTATAAAATCTGACATTCCATTTAAAGTATCGATGCCTCTTTCACCTAAATATTCCTTTTTGCCCATTAATTCGTTGATTGTAATTTTAAGTGGATCAAGAAAAGAAAGTGCTTTTTGCTTATTACTAAGCATATGATAAAAGTGCATTAAAGCCACAGCTACTCCAGCAGCATGATATGCACTATCTAATGGTCTTTTAAATTTTAATATAGCGGATGTAACATACGCTTTAGGGTCCTTACATGCTTTGGCATCCAAAAACATACGATTAACCATATCGTCAATGAAAATACTTGTATGAGTAAATTCATGATACAAAGCATCTGCATAGTCTATAATTGTCCAATCTTTATGTGGATTAAGCCAGATTAATCCAAGAGCGCAAGAAGTGGTTCCCCCACCAGTACTACTTTTTTTAAAAAATATTATTGTTCCTGTTAATTGTTTGATTAAATACGTAAGATCAGGGTGTAAAACATTTAATAATTGTAAAGCTTTATTAATGTTATCCCTAATATTTTTTTGTTCCTCATCCTTAAACAGATGTTTGTTATCTTTTAAATCTCCTCTTTCAATGACTTTTTTATTAACTAAGTGGTTGATGATATCGTCATCATTAAATTTTATAATAATTTCGTCTTCCTTATAAGGAATGTTAAAACCTTGTAATCGATTTAGAGTATCAAAAAAAGAAGCTTTTGAACTTTGAGTAGTAGATACATTTTCTTTGTTATAAAGATTACATATGTTTTTTATATTTGAAAGTATACTTTCACTGTTTAAAAAGTATATATTGCTTTTTTCGAGTGTATTAATATTGTCCATATATATTTCCTCCATACTATTAGGTATCATAAAAATGCCTCCTATAAGATATGTAAGGAAGCATTTTGAAAGTATTTTACATTTTAGCTGTGTTCAATGCTTTTGAAATACTATTGTAATCGAGAACTTCCACAAAATTTAGCATACCATCTAAATTTTGGACACCTCTATTTCTCAAAAGATACTTTTTAGTTTCTAATTCAGATAAAGTGACTTTAAGTGAGTCTAAAAAAGAATCTGCCTTTTTATTGTCATTCATCATATGATAAAAGTGTATTAGACCTATTGATACTCCGGCAGAATGATATGCTCTATCTAATGGACGTTTTCTTTTTAAAATAGCAGACGTAGTCAAAGCTTCTTCTGTTTCACACACTTCTTGTTTTGGTAATACACCATTAATCATATCTTCTAAAAAGATACTGTTATGAATGAATTCGTGATATAAAGCTTCTGCATAATCAACAATAGACCAATTAGAAGGGGGACTGAACCAAATCAGACCTATAACGCCTGATGCAGAACCTCCTCCAAAACCTCCTCCAAAACCCTTTACATCAAAACATAGTATAGTACCTATTAATTCTTTTATAAGACGGTTTAACTCAGGGTGTAAAATGCGTAATAATTCTAAGGCTTTATTGATATTATCAGTTATTTCCTCTTGTTTTGTTTGTGTGTAAATATGATTATTCTCTTTTGTTGCTTCTTCTGGTATTGCACCCATTTGAATTAACCTGTTACATAACTCTTCATTTTGGAATTGAATCTTGATTTTTCCTTTTTCGTTCGGAATTTGAGCATATTGCAAGCTATTGAGAGCAACAAAAAAATCTTCTTTAAGATCTCCAGTTAACTTTGGATTTTGAGTTTTGTTTTTATAAAAAGTAATCAAACTTTCCATATTTGAAATAATATTAGTAGCATTTAAGTATTGTAAATTACTCACATTAGAACTAGCAACTTGCATTAGTAGTCCTCCCCCTTTGTTATTAATTAAGGGGAAATCATAAAATATGCAATTTCCCCCCACATAAAAATAATTATTACTCTTCGTCATGAATTTGCATGTTTTGTACTACAACTTTCATGGCTTCATCTGGATTGAAATGAGATTCAGCAAAACTATTGATGTTGTCTTCAATACTATTTGTTCCATTAGTGAAATTTTCCATAAATACCCCTCCTTTATAAAATATAAAAAACCATATCACAATCAGAATATTTTTACAATAAAAAATATTCTGATAATTATACTATATACAGTTTTACTACCCATAATTCAACATTATGTCAACTTAAATAAACGCCCGAAACACTGTNNACAGTGTTTCGGGCGTTTATTCAATCTTATCGGGTATGCATCTTTTATACATTACCCTAAATGACGCGTTTTCATTCATTTTCATTTCGTGAAATTTTGTATTTTTATTCACTTACGATTTCTTTTCTCCAACCTAAAATGCCATGTTTAACTTTGATAATATGCTTGCCACGCAGAAAGTTTCTTACTTCGAATAGTTATTTGTCTTTAGTATATAAAAATACTTTCTGACTTTCATGTTATTTCATGGAAGGAGAGATTTGTTATAATGTGAAAGTGGTCTATCTCTCAGACGTCAATTTGACGTAGAGAGGAGGTGCGATTTATGAATGAAATTCTTGTTCACATCATGACAACGGCAATCAGTGGTTGTCTTGTCACGTTATTTGGTTATTGGCTCCATAAACGTGATAAAAAATAATATAGACGATTAAAGCCAATTCACCAAAAAACCCCGAACTACGGCGAATAGTTCGGGGTTTGGTGCGTTTATAAACAAAATTCTTGTTACCTAAATAGTATCATTTTATTAAACGTTCTTCAATTATTCTTTATCGTTTAATACATTTTTATTCTTCCCAATTCATTTCAAGTTGTTTTAAAAAAGCTTCTCTTTCTTTTTCTAGTTGTGGATCATATTCTTTTTGGGGTTCTGTTGCAAAGTTGGAAAAACATCTAATTTCCTTTTTTATCATTTCAGTGTTCGTTTAACTAGCTAACATATGACTGATTTCATGGCATGGCGAAAATCCATAGATCTGAAGAGACCTACGGTTTTTTTATATAATCCGTAAATACATTCAATGCCTTTGAGTGTATTTTTTGCCGTATTGAGACTTTGATACCTTGTCTTTCGTACCTTAATATGGCGATGATCTTGTTCGATGAGATTATTAAGGTATTTAGATGTACAATGACAGTCAGGGTTAAGTTTAAAATCTTTCATCAACTTAAACATTGCCACCTTCGTTGAAGGTGCCTGATCTGTAATAATTGTTTGAGGTTTACCAAACTGTTTAACAAGTCTTTTAATAAATGCATATGCTGATTGATGATCTCGTTTTTTGTGCAACCAAATATCTAATGTATGACCATCTGCATCAATGGCACGATACAAATAACACCATCTTCCTTTGATTTTGATATATGTCTCATCAATATGCCACTTATAATACGCTTTGTTATTCTTTTTCTTCCAAATTTGATACAAAATAGGCGCATATTCTTGAACCCATCGATAAATGGTTGAATGATGAACATCAACACCACGTTCCCTTAATATTTCAGATATATCACGATAACTTAATGTGTATCTTAAGTGGTAGCCAACGGCTACAGTTATGACATCTTTATCGAATTGCTTATATCTGAAATAGTTCATACAGAAGACTCCTTTTTGTTAAAATTAAACTATAAATTTAACTTTGCAACAGAACCAACATCTGTAATGCCTAATTCAAAACTTATTATCGCCTTTACTACCTCATAAGTATCATTACTAGTTAAAACTGTTCTGATTTCTTCATAATTCACTTTAACCACTCCTCAAAATAAATTCTAAAGAATTGAGTTAAAGTTTTTTGTTATTTCTGCGTACATTTAAAGCTGTAATATATAAGAAAAACATGTTAAAATATATCTGTAGTAAGTAGTAACAAGAAGTGCAAATCCTTAACTCTTGTAACACAAAAAGGGCAACATGCGGATACATGTTACCCTAGTGAGCCCGTTAAAAAGACGGTAGCATTTTGATAAAGTTTTTAAAACCATTCTCTCTACTCTGCTAAAAGTTGGGAATGGTTATTTTTTTGATTATTATTACTGATTAGTACTAAACCGATGATTGTTAATACAACCATCAGCATTTCAAAATCAGACATGCTAGTCCTTTCTAGGAGTAACAACTATAACCATAGGCATCACCCCTTTATTAAGAGATTAGCCACCATCTATCCAGCTTGCTCAATCAATATTATAACACGAGCTTGTTTAAACGATAATTCATCATTCAAGTTTTTTCATTTCATTAACAACACGATAAACGGTTGCGCGACTTACTCCCGTCTTATCTGCTATTTCTTCTCCTGTTAGTTTTTGTTCATCATATAAAAATTTAATTTCTCTCTTTTTATGATCTGGTAGAGAAGGGCGCCCGCCTTTTCGCCCTCTTGCTCTTGCTGCTGCTAAGCCTTTTTTTGTACGCTCACTCAACAAATTAGCTTCAAGCTCTGCAAAGGCGCTCATCATGGTAAAGAACATCTTACCCATAGCATCTTTTGTAGAAATATTCATATCTATAATTTGTAGATCAATACCATTATCATCAAACCATTGCGATAGCTCTATAAGTTGTTTGGTAGTTCTACCTAATCTATCAAGTTTATAGATAATTAGTGTGTCCCCATCCCTTAAATAATCTAAACACTTATCAAGTTCTGTACGTTTAACTTTCCGACCACTTATTTTTTCACTAAAGATACGTTCGCATCCATATTCTTTAAGTGCGTCAATTTGGCCATCAAGACTTTGATCTTTCGTTGATACACGTGCGTAACCAATTTTAGCCATTCTAATATAACCTCATTTCATCATTTTATAGGTGCTTATTTACTAGACTGCGTTCTCGATGCAAATAAGAGTCCTAAATTCTGTCTCAATATCTATAATATTTGATAAATAGCACACATTGATTATAACACAAGTTTATATACTTATGCACGAAAGGAAGACCCTCGAAAATTCAAGGATCCATTTTTTAATATATCAATTCAGCGCTTGTCTCAATAACATTCGTTTTTTAGACAGTCAAAAGATATTTTTTGTTAACATACTTTTTATAAAAAGGTATATCAATACCCTTATTAAACTATTGGCTTATCTACTACTCGACTTGTAAGTTATTCAGAGTGTGACCATGCAGCTAATATTAAAACTTCTTTATTCTGATCATCTACAGTATAAACAACTCTATGTTGATGATTAATTCTTCTTGAATATCTCTTTAAATTTTTAGGTTCTAGCTTCTCAAATGATTGTGAAGCTTCATACGGATTACTTTTTAATGTTTCCATAATTTCAATAAACTGTTCTTTTAAGTGAGAGCGTTTTAATTTTTTTAAATCAGATTTTGCTGAATTCTTTATTTTTACAGTATATTGATTCATTAAAGGCTATCCCAATCAATGTCTTCTATATTCGTTTTTCCGCTAGTATCTCGCTCTCGTTCTCTCACTTTATCCATTGTTCCTGTTGATTCTAAGTACATAGTTTCTTGAATACTCTTCCAATCTTTTAAGCCAATAATAACAGCATTATTTTCAGTATTTTTACCACTAATATAAATTGGTTCATGATTGCTGTTTACGTTTTTTAACAATTGGTAAAAGTCTTTTCTAGCATCTGTTGGGTTTGTGATATTCATATATATCCTCTCCTTTTCAAATTATAATTCTAGATTAACGTACTTTTTAACGTACGTCAAATTTCTTTAGAGAAACATAAATATAATATTATCGTTTCCTTAGAGAATTAATTGTGATATAATTCAAAATAAATGGAGGTGCTTTAAATGAATAATGATGAAATGTTAAAAAAAGTAATTTTACTATTACAAAGCGATATTGAATCACACAAAATATCTAACGGAACAGGAATAAGCAGTGCCACCATATCGAAGCTACGAAATGGCAATAAAAACATTTCTAAATCTTCGTATGAAACTGTTAGCAAGTTATATAAATACTACTTAGACAAAGAAAGTTATTTAGAGCAGGCTAAAAATTTAAAAGAGGATATTTTAAATATCAAACTTCCTAAAGATATCCAGATCTTTATTTCAAGCTTGAAGAACATAATAGATAGACTTAATGACAATTCATCAGAATTGAGTATTAAGGAAATATTATTCGAGAAAAAGTTTACAATGACAAAAGATAAAAAAAGCTCGGAATTAATATCCACTATCAAAATTGATGAACTTGTACCCATACAAATTAAACGCAACACATTTGCGTATAATTTAAAAATCATTAAAGACTATATAGATGAGCACTCACCTATTAAAAGCATAAACAACTATCACATAGATTTTGCATATAACGATTTAGAAATTGATTTAAAACATCTTATTTATAAAGGGGATAGAGTAACGTTAATTAAATCTAACCTTGATGAATTAGGAGAAACTCAAACTGGATTATATGTTAGTAGTGCTGGTCATAACTACGAATACAACTTTATAAAGTTATATGTCTTTGAAGACTATAGAAAGGAGGAAGAACATGAATAATATTGCTATTTTCAACCAAATATTTTTATCAATTTCGCTATTTTACTTAATATTTTTATTTTTACGCTATTTCAATAAAGCATATTTTATGTTCTCTAATCTAAAATACACAACTATAAAAGATGTGGTTACTCAAGCAGCGTTAACCCTCACAATAATATTAATCACTTCATGGCTTTTTAAAGAAGGATATCATATTTTAGGGACTTCTGAGCTTCAACTTAAAGATTATAAAGATGATCCTTTAATAGCCATTTTCGTTATAGTAACTGCAAATGTAGCGACTATTATGGTTTTAGGTTCACTCAAAACAGCAATTGATTTTCTCCGAAAACTTAGATACTATCTCGTTTTAAAGAAAGACAATATACCAAATAGATTACGACATGCTTTATACAAAAAAGACTATAATGAAATCATCACTTATTACAAACTGTATATAAAAAGCAATGAAAGTATATCTTTATCTAAAGAAGAAACTTTGACTTTATCAGCCTGTTTATCAAAGGCTGGATTAAATAACGGTTTAGATAAATTATTAGAACAACAATTATATAAACCTGTATCGTTACTAAATACAATCTTTTCTTCTTCAATAAGTTCAACATTCTACAACCTACAGTTAAACAATAGCAATTTTATATATACAGAAAATTTGAAACGTGAATTAATTAAACGTAATAAATTCTTTAAAACCATCTACACTTTCATTATTTTAATTGCGTCAATACAGTTTTGTATCGTTATATCTCAACTTTTTATCCCTACTACTACAGTTTCAAGAATAACAATCATCCTAATAGGTATTTTTATAGTCGGTATTACCTTATTTAAATATATGGATTTGAAAAGAATATATAACTCACACGCTAAGAATACTATGATAGAATTTCCAAATAAAGATAAAGTAATCATAAAGAAAAGTATTACTTTCAGCCCAAGCTATAATGATAATTACTAGTGTTATTGGTTTGTTAATGGTTTAACCTGTATTGTAATATAAAATACAAGAAGGCGAGGAGTTTCTCAACTTCTTGCATTCACAATTTTTTTTATTTATAATCTATTTGCCCTTATTAAAGAATTATAAGTTGCAATTAGAAAAGGCTATGTATACGTGGGTATACATAGCCTTATTTTAATACATACTCTTACCTATCGTATTCGGGATATCTATATCTTTAGGTGTCGTTCAATATTGAAACCATAATAGGTTCTGTTGCAAAGTTAAAAAATAAACCTCTAGACTCATGTTTAAAATAATACTTCGTATTAACTTGCTAGCATGATGCTAATTTCACGGCATGGCGAAAACCCGTAAATCTGAAGAGATCTGCGGTTCTTTTTATATAGTCCATAAATACATTCAATGCCTTTGATCGTATTCTTTGCCGTATTGATACTTTGATAACTTATTTTCCTTACTTTGATATGACGATGATCTTGTTCAATGAGATTATTTAAATATTTAGAAGTACAATGACAGTTCGGGTTAAGTTTAAAATCTTTGATTAGTTTAGACATTGCGGCCTTCGTTGACGGTGCTTGCTCTGTAATTATCATTTTTGGTTTG
>NZ_JAFEPJ010000022.1:669-9114 GCF_016893255.1 Staphylococcus sp. GDB20D11A | reverse complement strand
AATCGCACTATATAAATAGCACCATTTGCCCTTAATTTTGATATATGTCTCATCGATATGCCATTTATAATAAGCTTTTTTATGCTTTTTCTTCCAAATCTGATACAAAATCGGTGCATATTCTTGAACCCAACGATAGACTGTTGAATGATGAACATTGACACCACGTTCTCTTAATATTTCAGATATATCGCGATAACTCAATGCGTATCTTAGGTAGTAGCCAACGGCTACAGTGATGACATCTTTATCGAATTGTTTATATCTGAAATAGTTCATACAGAAGACTCCTTTTTGTTAAAATTATACTATAAAATCAACTTTGCAACAGAACCCTAAAAAGTCTTATAAGCAAAAATATATTAACGGTAACAGACTTGAAAACGCAAAGTTACTCTATGAAAAAGCCAGTTCACAATCTCATAAAATTTATCAATATGTTAAAGATAAGTTAACAAATTAGTTGTAAAAATAAGCTGTGTCTTAATATTTTTAAAAGCATAGATTTGCATTTCCGTCCTATATAATGATATACTATACTCAACAAAGAGAATTTCATAGGTACACCAATCCCCTCACTACCGGAAATAGTGAGGGGATTTTTTGGTGCAGCTATGTCGCCCTATTTGTTACGATTGTTTAGCCAAAACGTGAAAATCGCAACAATACACCCTGAAATCACAGGTGCAATTATACTAACAAAGAGAATTGCCATAGGTTCCACCTCCTTCCATAGTAATTTCGCCTATGGAAGTTAAGGCGACTCTATTATTATACCATTTATACCTTTTAAAGCATATGTCCTTCCGATAAGCCTACATATGTTAATTATATTACTTTTATACGCGCTACTTGCACATTGGATGGATATATATAAAATAATTTCATTTTGCATGGCTACCTATTTTTTAAGCTTAAATTACTCAACACCTACACGCATAAAGTACACATGCNNGCATGTGTACTTTATGCGTGTGTATATTAGCTAACAACTCCGAAAAACAACGATAGTCCTTACAAAAAATTCAGTTTAACTCAGTTGATATATCTTCGACATAAAATTTAAAACATCAGCACAGATATTAACTCAGGACACCATGCTTTAAAAAGAAAGTTATTGCTAGCCACTCTCCAATGTTTTTTATAGTAATCTATCAGATTTACAAATATAAATATAATGTTAGAAAATAGAAGCACTATATATAACATAATAAGGACTAGCTTCATATCATTAGTCATAATTGATGTATAAGCCACTACAAACCCGTATAAGATTACTAATGATGTCTTTGTGATTTTTATGGTTCTGTTGCAAAGTTAGAAAAAGTATAGATAATCACCATTTTATCATGTCAGTGTTCGTTTAACTGGCTAACATATTACTAATTTCATGGCATGGAGAAAATCCGTAGATCTGAAGAGACCTGCGGTTCTTTTTATATAATCCGTAAATACATTCAATCCCTTTAATTGTATTTTTGGCCGTATTGATACTTTGGTATGTTGGCTTTCTCATCTTAATATGACGGTGATCTTGTTCAATGAGGTTATTGAGATATTTAGACGTACAGTGAGAATTAGGGTTAAGTTTAAATACCTTAATTACTTTAGCCATTGCAATCTTCGTTGAAGGTGCTTGATCTGTAATTATCATTTGAGGTTTACTGAATTGTTTAATAAGACGCTTAATAAACGCATATGATGAGTGATGATTTCGTTTTTTGCGTAACCAAATATCCAATGTATGACCATCTGCGTCAATCGCGCGATACAGATAACACCACTGTCCTTTAATTTTGATATATGTTTCATCAATGCGCCACTTATAATATGCTTTTTTATGCTTCTTCTTCCAAATTTGATACACAATAGGTGCATATTCTTGAACCCATCGATAAATGGTTGAATGATGAACATCAACACCACGCTCCCTTAATATTTCAGATATATCACGATAACTTAATGCGTATCTTAAATAGTAGCCAACGGCTACAGTTATGACATCTTTATCATATTGTTTATATCTGAAATAGTTCATACAGAAGACTCCTTTTTGTTGGAATTATACTATAAATTCAACTTTGCAACAGAACCGTTTAATATATATTCACAAAAAATATGGATGTTGGTATTATTGCACATGAATGTTGATTTCGCTTTATTTTCATCTGTAATAAATCAATCATATTTACAAGTAGCACCAGCCCTTATTGTGGATATTATTTTAATTTTTACTGTTTTAAAGATAATTATGTATATACTCAAGTCGATCAAATCAAAAAATAATAGACTTTTATAAGATGAAGTCCTAGAAGCATTTAAAATTAAACGCTCATTAAGTACCAAAGATTGTCCTTATAATAACGTAGTTGCGGAAGCAACGATGAAAGCAACGAAAACTGAATTTGCAAAACAAATGAAATTTGAAAACTTAGGACAGTTAGAAACAGAATTATTTAATTACGTAAATTGGTACAACAATTTTAGACCATATTCTTCGTTACAGTATTTAACGCCATTGGTGTTTAAGTATCTACACATGAAAAGTGTCTAAAAAAATGTTGACCTTCCACTATATATTCCAGTAAGATTAATAAGATACATTTTAAAGGATATACTGTTACTTATTACCATATGGAAATTTTAAATGGAGGTATTTTATGAGATTAACAAAAAAAAATATCAGTTGGTGGAAAGTTATCATACTAACAATCTCACTTTTTGTTCTATCAACTTTATTAAGCACAATAACAACGTTACTATTTTTGGTTTTTAATTGCTCATATGAGATAAATTATTTATTGAACGATCCAAATGTTAATATTACAATAGGTTTTATAACATTTCCTATTTTATTATTTTTAACTATTTTAACTAACAAAATTTATTTTAAAGATACTATTTTGTCTTTAGGTATTCATAAAAAAAATTGCATTAAGTATATAATCGTGGGAGCAGCTTTAGGAACATCATTTATTTCAGCGGTATTTATAATTAATTATTTTTTCTCTACTATTAGTGTACATAAACAGATAAATATACAGTGGGATGTATTATTAATAATCACTATTGCTTTTATATTTCAAGGGTTTACTGAAGAAGTACTAACTAGAGGTTTTCTTATGAGTAAAATCGCTAAAGAAAAAGGGAGATTATTCACAATAATAGCTAGTAGTACAACTTTTACTATTTTGCATTGCTTTAATCCCAATATAAACCTAATATCACTGATTAATATATTTTTAGCAGGTTTAATATTTTCTTTATTATTTTATTTAACGGGTAGTATGTGGATTACTGGTTTTGCACATAGTTTATGGAATATAACTTTAGGTGTTATTTTAGGTATAAATGTAAGTGGTCAAAAGTTGCCAAGTACACTATTAAAAACTATATCTTATAGTGAATATAGTTTGTTTAATGGGGGCGAATTTGGATTTGAAGGAGGAATAATAACTACATTTGTTAGTATTTTTATTATATTAATATTATATAAATTAACAAAAAACCACAAAGTATGAAAGTCTCGTATGCAGTCATTAATGTAATATAAAGAGCAAGGAGCGAAAATGGATATAACATTGAAATTTATAATTATAATAATATCTTTTGTGTTATTAAGCGTTATTATTTCTGATAGAAAAAATAAATTTTTATTTTTAAATGCTTTGATTATTTTTTTGTTGTTTTCGATTATGAGTTATATATCTTTATTTTTATCTTCGCTTTTATTAGTATGTATATTTGGTATTTTGAATATAGAACTAGGGAACTTTTTTGTTCTAGGAATAGTTATAATATTTTTTGCTGGTTCCATACAACTACTGTTATTTAAATTGGTGTTAAAGAAAGTAAATTTTGAAATTAAATATGCTTTAATAATTGAACACCTTATCCAATGGATATTAATTTATTTAGTGATTTACCAGACAACTAGTCAAAAAATTTTATATGATAGAGAATCAATGACAAAATTAGAAATAACTAGTTTTTTAGATATTTCATCAATAAATATTTTAATATTACCAACCTTTATTGTTACATGGATAACAATATTCAGTTTGAGGATAAAAGATACATAATATAGTGCTCTTTTTCCGAATTATTTTAATTTTACCTATTTATGTTAATTAATGGTAAAATTAAAATAATTATAAATATAGAGAGGTTAAAAGAATGAACTATATAAAATATATACATAGTGTAGATGGAACAACTTTATATGTTAAAGTGAATGAAAATGTAAATAGTAGCGCTAATATCATTATATGTCATGGATTAGCAGAGCATTTAGATCGCTATGACGAAATTTCAAACTATTTGCAGGAGTAAAATTTTAATATTATAAGATTTGATCAACGAGGACATGGAAGGTCTGGAGGAAAACGAACTTTTTACAGCAATGTAAATGAGATAGTTGAGGACTTAGATGCTGTTATTAATTTCACCAAAGAACATTATAAAGGTAATATCTATCTGATTGGGCATAGTATGGGAGGATATGGGTCTGTACTTTATTCTACTAAAAACCCTGGAAAGATTAATGGTTTAATTATATCTGGAGCAGTAACAAGGTATAATCAGAAAACTTTTGGAGACATTGATGATACAATTGATAGAAATAAGTATATTAATTATGAAATTGGAGAGGGAGTGTGTAGTGATACTTTTGAGTTAGAAAAATATAGATTAGATGCATTAACTGAAAAAAAGGTATCTTACGGCTTGATATACACTGTTTTGGAAGGTGTAAAAGACTTAGTGGAAAATGCTCAATATTTTGATGATAATATTTTAATTTTACATGGCAAAGATGATGGGTTGGTTCATTACAGTGACTCTTTAGATTTTTATAAAAACATTTCTTCTTCAAAAAAAGAATTACATATTTATGATGGTTTACAACACGAAATTTTTAACGAGAGAAAAAAGAATAAAGAAATTTTTTCGGAAATTGCAAACTGGATAAATAATGATTTAACTTGAGAATCCGATTGATAAATTTGAATAAGTCGGTTCTGTTGCAAAGTTTAAAAATAAGTGTCCAACTTTATCTTTAAAATAACAATTCGTGTTAATTTGCTAACATGATGCTATTTTCGTGGCATGGCGAAAATCCGTAGATCTGAAGAGACCTGCGGTTCTTTTTATATAGTCCGTAAATACATTCCATTCCTTTGATTGTATTTTGGGCTGTATTGATACTTTGGTACTTTGTTTTTCTCACCTTAATATAACGATGATTTTTTCAATAATGTTATTTAAATATTTAGAGATACAATGGCAGTTGGAGTTGAGTTTAAAATCTTTAATCAATTTGGGCATTGCTGCCTTCGTTGAAGGTACTCGGTCATTATCATTTTGGGTTTACCAAGTTGTTTAATAAACACATATGCTGATTGCTTATCTCATTTCTTACGTAACTAAATATCTAATGCATGACTATCTGCATTAATGGCACGATATAAATAGTACCATTTGCCTTTTATGTTGATGTATGTCTCATCAACACGCCATCTATAATAGACTTTTTTATGCTTTTTCTTCCAAAGTTGATACAAAATAGGAGCACATTCTTGAATCCAACGGCTACAGTGATGATATCTTTATTGAATTGTTTATATCTGAAATAGTTCATAAAGAATACTCCTTTTTTGTTAAAATTATACTATAAGATCCACTTTGCAACAGAACCGTTTATTAAATGGTCAGACTTGGAGGGTATATTATAAAATCTTTGATAAGTAGTATCGTTATAGTTATATAATTTAATTAAAAGTTTTACTTCAGCGGAAATTAGAAAGGAGTATTTTGATGAAAAAAACAATAATATACTTTGTTTTATATTTTATTATAAGCGCTATTGGTTTTGGTACGTTGAAAAAATTAGGGATAGAATATAATAGTTTGGAAATTGCAGTATATGCCCTTCCTATGATGATAATTTTGTCAATATTTGTTTACTCAATAGCTTTGAATCCCTATCAAAAAAGAAAAAGCTCTCCTATAATACAGGTAAAATCATTGGAATATGTGGTTCCATTGGTTATATTATGTGATATATTAATAATTTTAGAATCATTATATACTGGTAATTTTAGACCTATATTATTGGCACAGTTACTTTTAACCTTTCTTATTGGTTTTTCAGAAGAATTCTTTTTTAGAAAATATATTATTGAACATATGCTGACTAAACACAAATCAAAACTGTTAGCCCTTATTACTTCTTCTATACTTTTTGGTTTACTACATATGGCAAATACCTTTGGTGGTCTAACTATTGAAAATGCTGCTTCTCAATCTATGTTAGCTACAGTAGTAGGGCTATTATATGGTTTAATATATATATTCACAAAAAAAATATGGATGTTGGTATTATTGCACATGAATGTTGATTTCGCTTTATTTTCATCTGTAATAAATCAATCATATTTACAAGTGGTACCAGCCCTTATTGTGGAAATCATTTTAATTTTTACTGTTTTAAAGATAATTATGTGTATACTCAAGTCGATTAAAACTAAAAATAATAAGTTTTTATAGAGAATACATAGAAATATTATAGCAGGTTCTATTATGGAGTGGCCTTGGCAAGATTTCATATAAAACAATAAATATAAGATTATTTTCATATTGTTTTCTTAGTCTGAATGGTATAGACAGGAGGCTAATATACTACGCACATTATTTATTCTGGCTCTTTGCCAACATCGGTTGGTTAAGATTATAACGTACTAAGTAACATCAAACTGTTACTTAGTACGTTTTTTATGCTCACTTACAAATATCCTTGAAATAAGTAAAGTCCTATTTTTGAAATTATAAAAATTCCCATAACGATAAGCGACTCGTTTAATTAGCTTAATTTTATTTTTGATACCTTCGATTGGACCGTTGGTCAAATGCTAAAGAATCTAAACGTATGATAATTCATTTTATCTAAATCAACGGGGTGATTTTAATAAAAGCTTCCAATGACGTTTTAATTTATTATATTTAGGTTTATATTTTGTCCGAAACCCATTCATTATTTTAATACGACATCGATTAATTTCACGGTTAACAGCCTGAACGATATGAAAACAATCTAGAATAACAGCTGTATTAGGAAATAATGATTCTATAAGCGATGTATAGGGAGGATACATATCAATAGAAATACTTTTAACCTCTTCGTGTTGCTTTCTAAAAAATCTTAAAAACACTCCCCTAATTTAAACTTAACCCTGATTGTCATTGCACATCTAAATAGCTTAAGAATCTTATTGAACAAGATCACTGCCATATTAAGATAAGAAAGACAAGGTATCAATACAGCAAAGAATATGATCAAAGGGGTAGAATGCATTTACGGACTATATAAAAAGAACCGTAGGTCTCTTCAGATCTACGGATTTTCTCCATGCCATGAAATTAGCATCATGCTAGCAAGTTAATACGAAGTATTATTTTAAACATGAGTTTAGAGGTTTGTTTTTTAACTTTGCAACAGAACCGGTGGGACTCTTAAAGGCATCATTGTTTATCATTTCTTTTTATTGTATTTTTTTCTGTATGTTACAGCTATGATTACTAGTAAAATTATTATTATTAAGGCTATTATATTAATAATAATTTTACTAGTTTCATTGTTGTTTAGGAATCCATTTATTGCAACTATTATTACTACTAATAATAATATACTACTTATTTTATTGTACATATTATTCAATAATAAAACTCCTTCCTCTTAATCTTTAGTTAAAGTATAATTTAATTATACTTTAACAGAGGAGTGTTTATATGAAAAATATTTTTTTATTAAGAGTGCTTTGTCTGTCGCAGCTTTCACACTACTTACATCTTCTTTGGGATATTCTTATGTTGAGGCTTCAGAGAATGCAGCTAATGTTCAAAAAGTTGATGTTTCGCAAGTGGATAAAGAAAGCGCTAATTTAGAAAAGGAGTTAAATACATATTTGACTCTAATTGAAAAAATGCCAGATTCTGTCGCGAATCAAGGAATTGATTCTGGAGTTAAATGGTTAAATCAAAATAAAGGTAAAAGTTATGAAGGGTATTCTTTTGTTAATGAGAATAACCATTTGAAGTTGGTTCAAGACAATAATGCTGTTGTTTATAAGGCAAATTGGGGTGCATGTATTTCTGCGGTTGGAGTTGCTATTGCGAGTAATGCTATTCCTTGGGCTAAAATTTTGAAGGTTAAAAAGGCCGCTAAAGCAGTGGGTGGAATACAAAAATTAACTAAGGCTGTTGTTACCTCTTATAAGCATCAAAGAAATTTAGGTCTTTCTAGAGGCAATGCCATTAAAAAAGCAGCTTCAATTGCTACAAAAACTTTCCCTCAAGCTACGAGACAAGCTGTTATAGAATTCTTTTCATTAGGAGGGTTATCTAGTTGTTTCTAACAATTTAGATATGTCTTTTATGCCGAGAAAACTT
>NZ_JAFEPJ010000022.1:255-594 GCF_016893255.1 Staphylococcus sp. GDB20D11A | reverse complement strand
AAATTGGAATAAAAATAAAAAGGGCGTGTACAGTCTACATTAGACCGAACACGCCCTTAGTGCTATATTATAGCTAGACCAAATAAAAAAGAGTTACACACTCCCTCGCCAAAGTTTGTTGTGTAACGATTGACCTTATCAATTTGTATGTTACTGTATTAAGTTTATAAAATCAAGTTGATAAATTCGGAAGTGTTGTAACTCTTTTTCATTATTTTGAAAAGGAGTTTTTATTGTGAAGAATAAAATTAAGTACTTGGAAGAAACGGAAAATGTTAGAGAATTATTTAATTTTATAACAGGAGGTCGGTTGGTCGTCTACTTGACATACGACCAACT
>NZ_JAFEPJ010000022.1:0-215 GCF_016893255.1 Staphylococcus sp. GDB20D11A | reverse complement strand
TAATAACGGCGTTTATAAGGTATTTAAATATAAAAATCCTAGAAAAAAACCGTCTACTTCTATCCACCAAAAAATCAATTTAGAAAAGCGTTTAAAATTGAATAAAAATCAGTTAGCGAAGTTGGAAGAAGAACAGCGTAGAAGTCATATTTTTGAGGTGAAAAATTTAATTAAAGATTACATTTTGTGTAATTATTTTGATATGTTTTGGACTT
>NZ_JAFEPJ010000021.1:0-38654 GCF_016893255.1 Staphylococcus sp. GDB20D11A | reverse complement strand
CTAGACTGGGTGCAGTTCAATATTCACAACTGACACTAGGCCGCTTCTTTTTAATTTAATTTATTCCCATGTAAAGTAATTCGAACCGAATCGAAATATCACACTCACAATTGTAAAAACACAACTTAAATTACTGTCCCGCATTAAACATGACCACATTCGTAACAGCAACAATAAAAATCCTCAAGTACCAAAAGCTATGACCACTTTATCAAAATCAACGCAAGTTAACCTCTCCCGAACTACCTGCTATAAATCATCATCACCCTACAAACCATAAAGCGCTGCAGTTAAGTATTGAATGGCATAGCCAATTGAAATGAAAATAGCAATCGTTATAATGGCACTGCCGATTGTATATAAAGTATGTTTCGTAGATAATCCTTCAGTCTTTGAACCAAAAACACTGAGTAGAATAAATGCAATACCAATGATATATAAAACTAAAATGACAAATAGCATGTTTATACACCTCGATTCTCTTTCGTGAGATATATCTTTGTCTCCATTATAAAGTAAAGCGCTCAATAATTTAATTAAGTATACTATTTTTTTATTATCGAAGATTGCGAAAGATGAAACGCTCCTATATAATGTAAAACGGAATTATTCCTATTTGCAAATAAATTGAAGTGAGGGTATATATATGGCTAAAATTCCAGTTACGGTATTAAGTGGTTATTTAGGCTCGGGGAAAACAACATTGTTAAATCATATTTTACAAAATCGTGAAGGTCGACGTATCGCGGTAATTGTAAATGATATGAGTGAAGTTAATATCGATAAAGATCTTGTCGCAGATGGTGGGGGACTATCGCGCACAGACGAAAAATTAGTCGAACTTTCTAATGGTTGTATCTGTTGTACACTTAGAGACGATTTATTAAAAGAAGTTGAGCGTTTAGTGAAAAAAGGTGGCATCGATCAAATTGTTATTGAGTCAACAGGGATTTCAGAGCCAGTACCTGTTGCACAAACTTTCTCATATATTGATGATGAACTTGGCATTGATCTTACAGCGATTTGCCGTTTAGATACAATGGTTACAGTTGTGGATGCTAACCGCTTCGTACATGACATCAACTCAGAAGATTTATTGATGGATCGTGATCAAAGCGTTGATGAAACAGATGAACGTTCGATTGCTGATTTATTAATTGACCAAGTTGAATTTTGTGATGTATTGATTATTAATAAAATTGATCTAATCAGTGAAGAAGAACTTGCGAAATTAGAAAAAGTGTTAAGTGCATTGCAACCGACTGCTAAAATTATTAAGACAACAAATTCTGAAGTAGATTTAAAAGAAGTCTTAAATACGCAGCGTTTTGATTTTGAAAAAGCGAGCGAGTCAGCAGGATGGATCAAAGAACTTGAGTCTGGTGGTCATGCATCGCATACGCCTGAAACAGAAGAATATGGCATATCATCATTTGTATATAAACGTCGTCTACCTTTCCATGCTAAAAGGTTCAATGATTGGTTAGAAAGCATGCCAAATAATGTCGTTCGATCAAAAGGTATCGTATGGCTAGCACAATACAATCACGTAGCATGTTTATTATCTCAAGCAGGGTCATCTTGCAATATTCATCCAGTTACATATTGGGTGGTTAGTATGTCTGAAGCGCAACAAACGCAAATATTAGCAGAACGTCAAGATGTCGCGGCTGAATGGGATCCAGAATATGGCGATCGTCATACACAATTTGTCATTATTGGTACAGACTTAGATGAAGGTGCAATTACAAAAGAACTTGATGCATGTTTAGTCAACGCACAAGAAATTGATGCTGACTGGCAACAATTTGAAGATCCATATCAATGGCAAATTAGACCTGCACGCTAAGTTGAATGAAGTATAATCATTTTTAAATTGTGGCTTAATTGTTTGCAATTTATGACAATTAATAAAAAGTTAAGATGTTCTTAGGATCTTTTTGTTTTCAATCTATCTAAAGTGTGATAGTTTTGATAAAGCAGAAATTTGCATTTTATCCATAGGGCTAGGACATGTATGTGTCTTAGTCCTTTTTATATTTGCGTTGATGAAAAATGACAAAATCATCGTACCAACTGTTAATTGAAAGTACAATCATTGTTTAACGGTCATAAAAATGAGTGAAGTAATTGCAGCTATCAATGTACTATTACTGCTTACAGTCACACGAGCGTTTCAGACTAAACGTGCAACGAAATTCTGCACGCGGCCAATATATATTGCGCTAGATCAAGAAGATCATTAAGATTTCGCACGCCAAATCATGAATGTCTCAGACCTCGAGTATCAAACATAAAACACGCCACAAAAATATACCGTGTCAGACTACAAAGATCACGAATATTCCGTACGTCCCACTAAGAACATCCTATACAAAAAACACCAAGACCATTTATTTGCAACAAACTACCCAGACTCACCTCACATCAATAAATCAACACAAAGCAAAGCCACCATCCCTATTGGTATAGTGGCCTGAGAATTTTAAGTATTCAATTCGCTTAAATTATTTTGCGAAAATGTCGATAATTGCTTTGATGATTTTAATGATAGTACCTACAATAGCCATCGTTTTGTCCTCCTGTATGTTGATTTAACATAGTGATGAGTTGTTGATCGTTAATGTTTGAGATTAGTTGTTACCTAAAAATTTACCAAGTAAATCTTTAAAGAATTTGAATAATTTTGCTACGAATTCCATGTGAATGGCCCCCTTCAAATAAGATGTTCATATCTATGATATTTTTATAACTTACTTACCAGTGAATTTCTCAATTAATCCTTTAATGAATTTAATGATTCCTGCAATGATACCCATGTGAAAGACCTCCTTTGTTTGTTATGAAAACTTATTTACCAGTGAATTGTTCGATTAAGCTTTTGATAACTTTAATGATGCCAGCGATGATACCCATTAAGATTACCTCCTTTGCTTATGAGTTAACTTCATTGTACATAGTTATCTTGTGCGTAATTGATTTTTTTCCTAACTTGAATTGTTATGATCATAACTGCGAATTTTTTATTTTAAATGGACGGGAAATACTGCCTAACTGTACAGTTGCATTTACAAAAACTTTACAATCATTGGTTTAATAGAGGTTAAGGTCATGAATTTGACATGAAGCAGAAATTTAATTATATTTTATGTTATAAGTTTAAAACGAATAACACGTTAGGTCTCGTC
This sequence comes from Staphylococcus sp. GDB20D11A, assembly GCF_016893255.1. Lineage (NCBI taxonomy): Bacteria > Bacillati > Bacillota > Bacilli > Caryophanales > Staphylococcaceae > Staphylococcus > Staphylococcus sp. GDB20D11A. The sequence goes on along the minus strand of NZ_JAFEPJ010000021.1, from coordinate 35,466 downwards.
TAGGCAAAGCATATTTATGAAGATGAATTGAACAGACAGAAATAACATTATATATACATATGTGCATGGGAGCACGCTTAAAGAGAACAGTGTAACAAGGTATATCAACATACCATGGTACAGTGTCTAGTTAAACTGAAACCTGCAATAGTAAATTTTCTGCCATTATGTACAGAATCTACTATTGTAGGTTTTTATTTTTATACATAAGCATTATGCGAGAGATTAGAAATAAGGAGGTTATGCAGTGTTAAGTTTTCAATTGCTATTTTCACTGTTTGTTATTGCGCTTATCATTGCATTGATAAGTGGCTTGTTGTTTTTAGCACCAGTTATGCCAATGAGATATATTAAATTACATTTATACATACTAGTCATGCCAGTATTATTTGCAGTTATTGGCTTTTTCGGTATTCACGGTCAACATGTCTTAGGCCCATTTAAAATAGATCGTTTATCTTGGTTATTAGCTGGCTTTGTAATGGCGCTTGGCTTTATTATTCAAAAGTTTTCAATGCGATATTTACTAGGTGATCATCATTATAGACATTACTTTCCATTGTTCACTGCGATTACGTCGTTTGCATCTTTAGCATGGATGTCTGAAGACTTAAGACTGATGGCACTCTGCTGGGGTATGACATTATTATGTTTAACATTGCTGATGAACGTTAATCGTTTTTGGAAAGTGCCACGTGAGTCTGCGAAATTATCAAGCATGACATTTTTATGTGGTTGGCTTGCATTCGTTGGAGCAATTGTAACTATTTATATTGCGACTGGCGAGTGGCGGGTACCACAACATATAGCGCATCCGACATGGTCATTGTTGACGAATGTACTACTTGTATTAGCTGTCATGATACCAGCAGCACAATTTCCTTTTCATCGATGGTTGATTGAATCTATAACAGCACCAACGCCAGTATCGGCAATTATGCATGCAGGAATTGTGAATGCAGGTGGTGTTATTCTAACTCGTTTTGCGCCGATATTTGATAATGGATTTGCGTTATCATTATTACTTATCCTTTCAAGCATTTCTGTATTGTTAGGATCAGGCATTAGCTTGGTTCAAGTTGACTATAAACGCCAATTAGTGGGCTCTACGATGAGTCAAATGGGCTTTATGTTAGTTCAATGCGCATTGGGTGTATATTCAGCAGCGATTATTCATTTAATATTGCACGGTATTTTTAAAGCAACATTATTTTTACAATCAGGTTCTATCGTGAAGCGATTCAATATTCCAAAACAAGCATCTGCTAAAGACGCTTATGGCTGGATTGTCATGGGACGTGTATTAGCTATTATCGTGGCATTTCTATTTTGGATGAGTAGTGATAGAAGTGCATATGAAGTGTTAAGTGCACTCATTCTAGCATGGTCATTACTTGTATCTTGGAATCAAATGGTAGCCTTTAGTAAAGGACGTATGGCACGTCTGGTTGGCATGATTTTGATTTCAATTGTGACATTTATCTACATCATCACACATAATTATTTTTACGATGTATTACAAAATATAACAACACATGCGACAACACCGCCTACAATTAGTGTCATCATTAGTGTTGTCATATTAATATTTGGTAGTTTATTGAGTATCTGGGTAGCGCGTCATCGATACTCTAAGACTTTTGCGGTATTGTACGTGTGGTTAGTTAATCTAGGTGAAGCACGCTCGAAAGCGATAGAAAGTCATCCGAATTATTTGAAGAAGTATTTATAGGAGGTGAAAGGTATGACAACACAGTTAAATATCAATTCAGTCATTGAAAATGCGAAACGTGTTATTACACCATTATCACCGATTTCGATTTTTGCAGCACGAAATCCATGGGAAGGATTAGAAGCGGATACGTTTGAAGATGTCGCAAAATGGTTACGTGACGTTCGCGATGTGGATATTTTTCCGAATAAAGCATTAATAGAAAGTGCTGTGGCACGTGGTGAATTAGATGAAAGTGTCTTTAATCAACTTGTTACTGATATGTTACTTGAACATCACTACAATATCCCGCAACACTACATCAATCTTTATATTGATAACATTAAAACATTAAAAGACGTACCTGCATCATATATGAATCATTCAAATGTTGATGTTGTTGCTGATCTACTATTAGAAAAATCAAAACGTGATATGGCTGAATCATATTATCACTATGATGTACGTCCGATGAGTGATGCATTAGTAGATGAACAAGGTGAGCCACTTAGCGAACAAGTGAATCGTCAAATGATTAAATGGACGAAACTTTATATCGATCAATTTCTATCGAGTTGGACAATGCCGAAGCGTGAGCAAAGTTTTTACCATGCATGGTTGCATTTAGCGCAACGTGATCATAGTTTTACTAAAGCACAGCGCCAAGTGATTAAAGGCTTACCCAATGATCCTAAAATGACGATAGAGTCAGTATTAAATCATTTTTCAATAGCGCAGGAAGACTACCAAGCTTATGTTGAAGGACATCTTTTGGCGTTACCGGGTTGGGCAGGTATGTTGTATTACCGTTCACAACAGCATCACTTTGAACAACATTTGTTAACGGATTATTTGGCCATTCGGTTAGTTGTCGAACAATTGCTAGTTGGTGATGAGTTTAAGTCAGTCACTAAAGATTGTGAAAGCAGATCGGAAAATTGGTTTAAGCAAACTGTTGCATCATGGTGTTACTACAGTGATATGCCTAGCGATGTATTACTACAACATGACGTCAATGAAATTCAAACGTTTATTCATTTTGCAGCAACTATGAATAAAAATGTATTTAAAAATTTATGGTTGATTGCCTGGGAAATGACATACGAATCTCAGTTAAAACAAAAAATTAAAGCAGGTCATGAAAGTGTGGCGGGCGCATTAGATGTAAACCAAGTAAATGTTACTGAAAATGACAACGCTAATCAGTCACATTCAGTATCGTTAAATGCCACACAAGCAGTTGATGAAAATAATAGCGAGCTAAATCAGGTGGGCACATCAACGAAAGCGCAAATTGCATTTTGTATAGATGTTCGTTCAGAACCATTTCGTAGACATATCGAAGCAGCGGGGCCCTTTGAAACGATTGGTATTGCAGGTTTTTTTGGATTACCTATTCAAAAAGATGCCGTAGACGAACAATTCAAACATGATTCATTACCTGTCATGGTACCGCCGGCATATCGCATTAAAGAGTTTGCAGACCGTTACGATATGAATGTTTATCGACAACAGCAACAGACAATGTCATCGATGTTTTACACATTTAAATTGATGAAAAATAATGTCATGCCTAGTCTGTTATTGCCTGAATTAAGTGGGCCATTTTTAAGCTTGAGTACCATTGTCAATACGATTATGCCTAGAAAAAGTCGCGCGTCTTTACAGAAAATAAAACAAAAATGGTTGAAGAAGCCTGAAACAAAGTTAACGATTGATCGTGAGTTTGACAGAACATCAGACTTACCTGTTGGATTTACTGAGCAAGAGCAAATTGATTTCGCGTTACAAGCGTTGAAATTGATGGATTTAACCGAAGCATTTGCGCCGTTCGTTGTGTTAGCAGGTCATGCTAGTCATTCCCACAATAATCCACATCATGCATCACTTGAATGTGGGGCTTGTGGTGGTGCATCAAGCGGTTTTAATGCTAAGTTATTAGCGATGATTTGTAATCGTCCAAATGTCAGACAAGGATTAAAACAAGCAGGTGTAGTAATTCCGGAGACCACGGTCTTTGCGGCAGCAGAACATCATACGTCTACTGATACGTTGGCATGGGTATATGTGCCAGATACATTATCTTCTATTGCTTTAGATGCATATGAATCATTGAATGACGCCATGCCGATGATTTCTGAACACTCGAATCGCGAACGTTTGAACAAACTGCCAACGATTGGTCGTGTGAATCATCCAGTGGAAGAAGCGCAGCGGTTTGCAAGTGATTGGAGTGAAGTGCGTCCAGAATGGGGTCTGGCTAAAAATGCATCATTTATAATTGGACGACGCCAATTAACAAAAGGCATTGATTTAGAAGGGCGGACATTTTTACACAATTATGATTGGCGTAAAGATAAAGATGGCACATTGTTAAATACCATCATTTCTGGTCCGGCACTTGTGGCACAATGGATTAATTTACAATATTATGCGTCGACAGTTGCGCCGCATTTTTACGGAAGTGGGAATAAAGCGACACAAACCGTCACGTCAGGTGTTGGTGTCATGCAAGGTAATGCGAGTGATTTGATGTATGGCTTATCATGGCAATCTGTTATGGCTGCTGATCGAACGATGTATCATTCGCCAATTCGTTTGCTTGTCGTTGTTCAGGCACCCGACTATGTTGTAGCTAGACTACTCGCGAATAATGAGCATTTCGCTAGGAAGGTGTCTAATCATTGGCTGCGTTTAATGAGCGTTAATGAGGAAGGGCGTTTTAAAAGTTGGATTTAACGATGAAATGTTGCGATGCTAAGTAACTAATATATCATCATATCTACAATGTTCTAGCTTCTTAAAATATACTAAAAATGATAAACTTAATGTAATAGTTGATGTCGTGATAACGATACAAAGATGAAGTAATCAATTTTAATATTATTGGAGTTAGTGATATGAAAAGAACGAAAGGTGAAATCGAAGCTGAAATCAGTAAAGCCATTACGCAATGGGAAAAAGATTTCCTTGGCAGAGGTTCCTTGTCGGTTAAATCAGACATTTTAAGAGATATGGTGATTATTAGTTTGCAAGGTATCTTAACGCCAGCAGAATATCGTGTGTGTAGTACGAATGAAGGATTATTAAATATTAAACGAACACGTTCTGAATTAGTTGAATCCGGTGAGCAAGATTTGAATGATATCATTTTTAAAATTACAGGTATCAAAGTGATGAGCTTCCATAGTGATTTAAGTACAGTTACAGGTGAACGTATTATCGTATTCAAACTTGAGGATAATTTGGAAAAGCATATTTAAGAAGGTTATGTATGCTTCTGCTGGCTTATTAAAGCTATAGAAGTATGCTTGGTTAAACAGCGCAACGCCATATATTTGGGTGTGCTGTTTTTCTATTATATGATGTGTTTATCATGTGGAAGAATGTGTGGCTATGAATATAGCCCGTGAAAGGCGTATGTCATAAAATTTGCGAATGCTGACAAGTCAACGCAAGCATATTTGTTGCGAGACTGCCCACTATCCTTTTACATAAAGAGTATATGTGTGACGTAGGCATATAATCGATAAAGTATACCTAAAAAATTAGGTATAATGACCATTGTTGCAATAAGTTTTTCGGCCTTAAAACCGATAACGCATAGTATAATAGGAATAAAATATAATACAAATATCCAGTAAATCAAATTTGAAAACGATGGATGTATAGGGGTAAAGAATCTAACTAATGTAATGATTAACGCTATATAGACAAAAATTATTCTATTGATACGCCCTACCCCCTCTGTATAATAAATATAGATCGTACTAAATTGGAAATAGCAAAATATTGTTATTTCAATTATACAATGTTTTATTTGCAATATACATAACAATATGAACTTTATAATTTTGATATTGTCGGTAAAGTGAAATTTGTGGCACATTGATATTATGGATAACATTTGTAAAATGAAAATGATGATACGAGGAGATTGTAAGATGATAGATAAAAAATTAACATCACCTAAAATGACAGTGCCTTTATTTTTAATCGCGCTGATTGTATTTATAGGTATGTTTTACAGTGTAGTGACAAACCAAGAATGGCTTAAAAATATAGATATGGGATCATTAACATGGTTTACAGATTATTTCGGTGAGCCACAACGTCAGTATATTAACAATTTGTTTAATTACTATATGACGTTTAGTGCGGAAATTGGAGATGTCAAAGGTGTCGTGTTGATTTCCATTATCGTCACAATCATACTGTTTATTAAACAGAGGCATTTAGCGGTTTGGTTTGTGACATATTTGGTTTCAGGTGTCATCATGAACAAATTAATTAAAGATACTGTTTTACGTCCAAGACCATATAATCATTTAGCCGTTGATACAGGCTTTTCATTTCCGAGTGGACATTCCAACGCCAGCACATTATTATATTTCGCCTTAATGATCATTATTATTTCAGTTGCTGCTAAGACAATAACAAAAGTGTTGAGTGCGCTGGTTATGGGAATATTATGGCTTAGCATATTATTTTGTCGCCTTTATTTTCATGCGCATTACTTTTCAGATGTCATTGGCGGCACGTCACTAGCAATCATTTGGGTAGCGTTATTCCTAATGGTATACCCATACTTTATTAATCATCGACGACAACGCGTTTAGCAAACATCTTTAGACATAGTGGAGGTATATAGAAAAATGAGAATTAAAACACCGAGTCCATCTTATTTAAAAGGCACAAATGGACATGCGATATTATTATTACATTCATTTACAGGTACAAATCGGGATGTGAAGCATCTTGCAGCTGAGTTAAATGACCAAGGATTTAGTTGTTATGCACCGAATTATCCAGGTCATGGTTTATTGTTGAAAGATTTCATGACATATAATGTAGATGATTGGTGGGAAGAAGTTGAGAAAGCTTACCAATTTTTAGTCAATGAAGGTTATGAATCTATCAGTGCAACGGGTGTGTCTTTAGGTGGATTAATGACATTAAAATTGGCGCAGCACTACCCGTTGAAACGTATCGCTGTCATGTCAGCACCAAAGGAAAAGAGTGATGATGGCTTAATAGAACATTTAGTTTATTATAGTCAACGCATGTCGAATATTTTAAATTTAGATCAGCAAGCATCGAGTGCGCAATTAGCAGCAATTGATGATTATGAAGGTGAAATTACGAAGTTTCAACATTTTATTGATGATATCATGACAAATTTAAATGTTATTAAAATTCCAGCTAATATATTATTTGGTGGTAAAGATGCACCATCCTATGAAACAAGTGCACACTTTATTTATGAACATTTAGGATCAGTAGACAAAGAATTAAATGGTCTGAAGGATTCACATCATTTAATGACGCATGGAGAAGGCAGAGATATTTTAGAAGAAAATGTTATTCGCTTTTTCAATGCTTTAACGTAATTGAAGATTTTAAAAATTAACACTTGAGTGACGATGTTATTATATTTGTCATTTGAGTGTTTTTTTGTGGCGTGATAGTATAGGGAACTTAGACAAAGTTAATTTTTAGTGTGATGTCGTGGAAATATTATGGAGTTATACCAGAAGTTGATTTGTATTGTAATGTCGTGGGAATTTTGTTGGCATTGTACCTGAAGTTGTTATGTGGCGAGATGTTGGGGATATAGATGGTGTTGTATGTGGCGAGATGTTGGTGCACGTATACAGCGTTGAACCAGAAATTTTAATGTAGCGTAATGACAACACATTACAAGGGATTTACTATATTATGATAAACCCAGGCGCTACCGTATTAATGAAACAATTTTGATGCAGGTGTATTGCATGTTATTTACATACATGTTAGAGTGTTACTTAAACACGTAGACGCTTTAACGCTTTAAAGGAGATGTGAATGATGAAAAGACAACAATCACAATGGAAGTCATCAACTGGATTTATTTTAGCTAGTGCGGGTTCTGCAATCGGTCTTGGTGCCATGTGGAAATTCCCATATATGGCAGGGATCTATGGCGGCGGTGCCTTTCTAGCTATGTTCTTAATATTCACCATTTTTGTTGGATTACCGTTACTCATTATGGAATTCACTGTTGGGAAAATGGGACGGACATATACAACACAAATATATAGTAAATTAACTGGTAAAAAATGGCTCAATATCATTGGCTGGAACGGTAATTTGGCAGTGTTTATTTTATTTGGCTTCTATAGTGTTATCGGTGGTTGGATTGTCATTTACATCGGACAAGTATTATGGCAATTAGTTATATTTCAACGCATCAATCATCTCCAAGAAATGAATTTTGAAGCGGTAATATCAAATCCTTGGTTAACCGTTCTAGGGCAAGGTATATTCATATTCGCTACGATGATTATTGTCATGTTAGGTGTTGAAAAAGGATTAGAAAAGGCATCGAAAGTTATGATGCCGTTGCTGTTTGTCTTTTTAATCATCATTGTGATTAAGTCTTTAACATTAGATGGTGCCTTAGAAGGTGTGAAATTTATTTTACAACCAAGAGTATCAGAGATTACTGCTGATGGAATCTTGTTTGCGCTAGGTCAATCATTCTTTACGTTATCATTAGGAACTACAGGTATGATTACTTATGCGAGTTATGCCTCTAAAGACATGACGATTAAGTCATCAGCTATTTCTATCGTTGTTATGAATATCTTTGTATCTGTATTGGCAGGCCTAGCTATATTTCCGGCGTTACATAGTTTTGGCTATGAACCACAAGAAGGGCCTGGATTATTATTTAAAGTACTGCCAATGGTCTTTAGTCAAATGCATCTAGGCACATTATTCTATTTGGGATTCTTAATGCTGTTCTTATTTGCGGCTTTAACGTCATCTATTTCTTTATTAGAATTAAATGTTTCTAACTTCACGAAGAATGACAATACAAAACGTAAAAAAGTCGCAGTGATCGGTAGTATTTTAGTATTTATTATTAGTATTCCAGCAACCTTATCTTTTGGTATCTTAAAAGATGTAAGATTCGGTGCGGGAACGATTTTTGATAATATGGATTTCATCGTTTCGAATGTATTGATGCCATTAGGCGCATTAGGTACTACGCTTGTCGTAGGACAATTATTAGATAAAAAATTATTACAACAATATTTTGGTAAAGATCGATTTAGATTATTCAGTGGTTGGTATTACTTAATTAAGTATGCGATGCCTGTCGTTATTATTTTAGTCTTTATCGTGCAATTATTTAGTTAATATATAGAAGCATCTGACGCACAAGTATTTGTGTTGCTCAGGTGTTTTTTGTTTGGAATTGAAAAGTTAGTACTGCTTCTGAATTAATCGAAACTTAGATAATTGCAAAATAACAAAATGTCGTTTATAATTCTTATCTGAAAAGTAAGAATTAAAATTGAGACATGAAGAAAGGTTTCATTCATTTGATCGGCATGTCAGATGAGGGTGCATCTATGATTACTTATGATTTAATTGGCAATACACCATTAGTACTGTTAGAACATTATAGTGATGATAAAGTTAAAATTTATGCCAAACTTGAACAATGGAATCCCGGAGGCAGTGTTAAAGACAGACTTGGGAAATATTTAGTAGAGATGGCAATTCAAGAAGGGCGTGTGCGTGCAGGTCAAACTATTGTTGAAGCGACTGCTGGCAATACAGGCATAGGGTTAGCTATTGCAGCAAATAGACATCATTTGAAATGTAAGATCTTTGCGCCGTATGGTTTTTCAGAAGAAAAGATTAATATTATGATAGCGCTTGGTGCAGATGTTTCAAGGACGAGTCAGTCTGAAGGCATACTTGGAGCACAAAAAGCTGCACGTGCTTATGCTGAGAAATATAACGCTGTTTATATGAATCAATTTGAATCGTTTCATAATCCAGATACGTACTTTCATACGTTAGGACCTGAACTGATATCAGAATTACAGCAAATTGATTATTTTGTGGCTGGTATTGGCTCTGGCGGTACATTTACAGGTATCGCACGTTATTTAAAGCAACATCACGTGCAATGTTATGCCGTTGAGCCAGAAGGGTCCGTGTTAAATGGAGGGCCAGCTCATGCACATGACACTGAAGGTATCGGTTCTGAGAAATGGCCGATATTTTTAGAGAGAAGTCTTGTAGATGGGATATTTACGATTAAAGACCAAGATGCCTTTCGAAATGTCAAAAGTTTGGCAAAGCATGAAGGATTACTGGTAGGGAGTTCTTCAGGTGCAGCATTACAAGGTGCATTGAATTTAAAAGCGCAATTATCTGAAGGTACGATTGTTGTCGTATTTCCAGATGGTAGCGATCGATATATGTCTAAGGAAATATTTAATTATGAGGAGAATGATTATGAATAAGAAAACGAAATTAATTCACGGTGGACACACAACGGACGACTATACAGGTGCAGTTACAACACCAATTTATCAAACAAGTACATATTTACAAGATGACATTGGTGATTTACGTCAAGGATATGAGTATTCTCGTACTGCGAATCCAACAAGAAGTTCTGTAGAAAGCGTTATTGCGGCATTAGAAAATGGCAAACATGGCTTTGCATTTAGTTCAGGTGTTGCAGCAATCAGTGCAGTTGTTATGCTGTTGGACAAAGGTGATCATATTATTTTAAATTCAGATGTATACGGCGGTACTTATCGCGCATTGACAAAAGTATTTACACGATTTGGCATTGAAGTGGATTTTGTAGATACAACGCATACAGATTCAATTGTACAAGCGATACGCCCAACAACAAAGATGTTGTTTATTGAAACACCTTCTAATCCATTATTACGTGTTACTGACATTAAAAAGTCTGCTGAAATTGCGAAAGAACACGGTTTGATTTCAGTCGTTGATAACACATTTATGACACCTTATTATCAGAATCCATTAGATTTAGGCATCGATATTGTCTTACATTCTGCAACGAAATATTTAGGTGGACATAGTGATGTCGTTGCTGGTTTAGTTGCAACATCGGATGACAAGCTTGCAGAACGTTTAGCATTTATTTCAAATTCAACAGGTGGCATTTTAGGACCTCAAGATAGCTATTTACTTGTGAGGGGTATTAAAACATTAGGTTTACGTATGGAACAAATTAATCGCAGTGTTATTGAAATTATTAAAATGTTACAAGCACATCCAGCTGTGCAACAAGTGTTCCATCCAAGTATTGAAAGTCATTTAAATCATGATGTCCATATGGCTCAAGCGGATGGCCATACAGGTGTGATTGCATTTGAAGTAAAAGATACAGAAAGTGCCAAACAATTGATTAAAGCAACATCGTATTACACATTAGCTGAAAGTTTAGGTGCAGTAGAAAGTTTAATTTCAGTACCTGCACTGATGACACATGCATCCATTCCAGCAGATATTCGAGCTAAAGAAGGTATTACAGACGGACTTGTAAGAATTTCTGTAGGTATTGAAGATACTGAAGATTTAGTGGATGATTTAAAACAAGCACTAGATACGTTATAAATAATAGCAGCACTGGCATATATTTTGAGTTCAACATTTTTTGTTCTTGAATATGCTAGTGCTTTTTTAGTGTGATGTTAATATTTCGTAATTGCGTTGTGGAGGATTGCTGGTCATTTTTATTCATTTAATTCGATAAATGTCATAGTAGTCTCACAATTCATCATTGTCACATGAATCGCTTATTTTTTAATTTTTAGAAAATTCGGCAAATTGTATTGACGATATATGCAATTTTACATATAATGCTCTTATTCCTAGTGGATTAATAAGAATTTGTAGGAGGGGCGATGATGATTGAGTTTCGACAAGTTAGTAAATCGTTTCATAAGAAAAAGCAAACAATAGATGCTTTGAAGGACGTATCATTTACGGTCAATCGCAATGATATTTTTGGTGTGATTGGATATAGTGGTGCAGGAAAAAGTACGTTGGTAAGACTCGTGAATCATCTTGAAGCTGCCTCGAATGGACAAGTGATTGTAGATGGACATGATATTACGAATTATAGCGATAAAATGATGAGGGATATTAAGAAAGATATCGGTATGATATTTCAGCATTTTAATTTACTAAATTCAGCTACGGTATTTAAAAATGTAGCTATGCCGCTCATTTTAAGTAAGAAAAGCAAAACAGAAATTAAGCAACGAGTAACGGAAATGCTTGAATTTGTAGGATTAAGTGATAAAAAAGACCAATTTCCTGATGAATTATCTGGTGGGCAGAAGCAAAGGGTGGCTATTGCAAGAGCGCTTGTTACTAATCCGAAAATACTCCTATGCGATGAAGCAACAAGCGCATTGGATCCAGCAACGACTGCTTCGATATTGACGTTATTAAAGAATGTCAATCAAACCTTTGGCATTACAATTATGATGATTACACATGAAATGCGCGTTATTAAAGACATTTGTAATCGTGTTGCTGTAATGGAAAAGGGGCAAGTGGTTGAAACAGGAACTGTTAAAGAGGTGTTTAGTCATCCTAAAACGACGATTGCTCAAAATTTTGTGTCTACAGTTATACAGACTGAGCCAAGTACATCATTGATTCGTCGATTGAATGACGAACAAGTTGGCGATTTTAAAGATTATAAAATCTTCGTCGAGGAAACTCAGGTGACACAACCGATTATAAATGACTTGATTCAACTTTGTGGCAGAGAGGTTAAAATTTTATTTTCATCTATGTCAGAAATACAAGGTAACACCGTATGTTATATGTGGCTTCGATTTAATATGGATAAACAATTTGATGACAAGGCAATAAATCAATATTTCAAAGAGAAAAATATTCAATTTGAGGAGGTGCATTAACATATGTTTGGTTCTGATTTAGACAGTGCACAGTTATTACAAGCATTATACGAAACACTATATATGGTATCTATTGCTTTATTTTTAGGAGCAGTGATTGGTATTCCATTAGGTGTCTTATTGGTAATTACTCGAAAACAAGGCATATGGCCCAATATAGTGATACATCAAGTTTTAAATCCTTTAATCAATATTTTAAGGTCACTACCATTTATTATTTTGTTAATTGCGATTGTGCCATTCACAAAATTAGTAGTAGGTACTTCAATTGGTACGACTGCTGCCATCGTACCTTTAACTGTATATGTGGCACCTTACATTGCAAGACTTGTTGAAAACTCATTATTGGAAGTAGACGAGGGGATTATTGAAGCGGCGAAAGCGATGGGCGCTTCACCACTACAAATCATTAGATATTTTTTAATTCCTGAAGCGTTAGGTTCATTAGTATTAGCAATTACCACTGCGATTATTGGACTTATTGGAAGTACGGCGATGGCAGGAGCTGTTGGCGGTGGTGGTATAGGAGACTTAGCTTTAGTGTATGGTTATCAAAGATTTGATACGACGGTCATTATTATTACCGTTATTGTATTAGTCATTATTGTCCAAGTGATTCAAACGCTAGGGAATGTCCTAGCTAGGTTCATACGTAGACATTAATGATATATAGTGAAGATTTTGAAAGGAATTGATAGAATGAAAAGATTGATTGGGTTAGTTATCGTAGCACTTGTATTATTAGCAGCGTGTGGTAGTAACAATGATAAAAAAGTAACAATTGGAGTCGCATCAAATGACACTAAGGCTTGGGAGAAGGTTAAAGAATTAGCTAAAAAAGATGATATTGACGTGGAGATTAAGCACTTCTCCGATTACAATTTACCGAATAAAGCATTAAACGATGGTGATATTGATATGAATGCATTCCAACATTTTGCATTTTTAGATCAATATAAAAAGGCGCATAAAGGAACAAAGATTTCAGCATTGAGTACAACAGTTTTAGCACCGTTGGGTATTTACTCAGATAAAATTAAAGATGTCAAAAAGGTTAAAGATGGTGCTAAAGTTGTCATTCCAAATGATGTATCAAACCAAGCACGTGCACTTAAACTATTAGAAGCAGCTGGTTTAATAAAACTGAAAAAAGATTTCGGATTAGCAGGTACAGTGAAAGATATAACGTCAAATCCAAAACATTTAAAAATTACTGCAGTAGATGCACAACAAACTGCACGTGCTTTATCTGATGTCGATATTGCAGTTATTAATAACGGTGTAGCAACTAAAGCGGGTAAAGATCCAAAAAATGATCCGATTTTCTTGGAAAAATCAGATTCAGATGCTGTAAAGCCATATATTAATATTGTTGCAGTTAACGACAAAGACTTGGATAACAAAACATATGCTAAAATCGTAGAATTGTATCATTCAAAAGAAGCTCAAAAAGCGTTGCAGGAAGATGTCAAAGATGGAGAGAAACCTGTTAATTTATCTAAAGATGAGATTAAGGCAATAGAAACGTCATTAGCAAAATAAATTATATTGCGTCCTACAAGCAAAGTTCATGCTTATGTTTGTAGGGCGTTATTGTTTGACAATAAAAATGTTTCAAAAGACAGAAAGGGATTGTAAACATTTTATAGTGAAATATTATGAAATTGTAATAATTTAGATATTGTAAAATCTAATAAGTTGTAATAATTTTAAGGGGTAATTATAAAATTTGATGATACAGTATATGATTTTTTTGTAATCATAATGTCATCAAACATCAACCTATTATACATAATAAAATCGTATAATGATGTAGTATTCATAAATTCGGATAAAAGAATGTTAGGAAAGTTAAGCAAGAGGAGGATTTTAAAGTGCAAAAAAAAGTAATTGCAGCTATTATTGGGACAAGCGCGATTAGCGCTGTTGCGGCAACTCAAGCAAATGCGGCTACAACTCACACAGTAAAACCGGGTGAATCAGTGTGGGCAATTTCAAATAAGTATGGGATTTCGATTGCTAAATTAAAGTCATTAAACAATTTAACATCTAATCTAATTTTCCCAAACCAAGTACTAAAAGTATCTGGCTCAAGTAATTCTACGAGTAATAGTAGCCGTCCATCAACGAACTCAGGTGGCGGATCATATTACACAGTACAAGCAGGTGACTCATTGTCATTAATCGCATCGAAATATGGTACAACTTACCAAAATATTATGCGTCTTAATGGTTTAAATAATTTCTTTATTTATCCAGGTCAAAAATTAAAAGTATCAGGTACTGCTAGCTCAAGTAACGCTGCGAGCAATAGTAGCCGTCCATCAACGAACTCAGGCGGCGGATCGTATTACACAGTACAAGCAGGTGACTCATTGTCATTAATCGCATCAAAATATGGTACAACTTATCAAAAAATTATGAGCTTAAATGGCTTAAATAATTTCTTTATATATCCGGGTCAAAAATTAAAAGTAACTGGTAATGCAACATCTTCAAACTCAGGATCTGCAACAACTACGAATAGAGGTTACAATACACCAGTATTCAGTCATCAAAACTTATATACATGGGGTCAATGTACATATCATGTATTTAATCGTCGTGCTGAAATTGGTAAAGGTATTAGTACTTATTGGTGGAATGCTAATAACTGGGATAACGCAGCGGCAGCAGATGGTTACACTATCGACAATAGACCTACTGTAGGTTCTATCGCTCAAACAGATGTAGGTTACTATGGTCATGTTATGTTTGTAGAACGTGTAAATAACGATGGTAGTATTTTAGTTTCAGAAATGAACTATTCAGCTGCACCAGGTATTTTAACTTACAGAACGGTACCAGCTTACCAAGTAAATAATTATAGATATATTCACTAAAGTCTTACGTATATAAATATATATAATGAATTCCTATTACATTTCACAAGCTGAAAAGTTGGATTGAATCCTAAACTTTATGGCGGGGCTATCAAAGTCGTGATTGTTGTAATAGGAATTTTTGTATAAGAAAAAGGATTGGTCGAATGAACTTCATGTTCTATGTTCGACCAATCCTTTTCTGATTTAGTATTCATGCTTTACTTTGCGAATGCTTGTAAATAATCTAGCACCGTTTGTTATTAAAGTAACAACTGCCACTGCTTTTTGAACTTGCGTGGTGACTTAATTGAAATGTAAAAGTCTAACACGGTTCCTACAGTGCTTAAACCTAATGAAAGATGTACTAATTTTTTATTTTTAGCATGATATTTATAGCCATTGTAGCCGTCGACTATGAAACCTGCGACATTTAGTAAACTTGATAAACGTTGTGATTTGGAACGTTTTGCCATAATAATAATTCCCCCTAGTATCTTCTGTTTATATGGAAAACTTGCGTGCGCTGAATTGCTAACGTTTTGCACTATAACTACTCATATATGATAACATAATTGTACAGTATAATTTGAAAAATTGATTTCACAAAGTTGGGGTGTCATAGATGATTAAATGTGTCTGTTTAGTTGAAGAAACAGCTGATAAAATATTGCTTGTTCAAGTAAGGAATCGCGAAAAGTATTATTTCCCAGGTGGTAAAATAGAAGAAGGGGAATCACAAGTACACGCGCTGTTAAGAGAAGTAAAAGAAGAACTAAATTTAACATTAACAATGGATGAAATTGAATATATCGGGACAATTGTAGGTCCTGCATATCCACAACAGGATATGTTAACTGAGTTAAATGGATTTCGCGCATTAACCAAAATCGATTGGGAAAACGTAACTATCAATAATGAAATTACGGATATACGCTGGATTGATAAAGATAATGATGCGTTGATTGCGCCTGCTGTCAAAGTTTGGATTGAAACGTATGGTGGTAAACATGACAAATAATGACACTATCATGTTACGACATTATGTCCCACAAGATTATTCGATGTTAGAAGCTTTTCAATTAAGTGAAAGTGATTTGAAGTTTGTTAAAACGCCAGAGGAAAATATTACAGCTGCAATGTCTGATAATGAAAGGTATCCCATCGTTGTAATGGATGGCAGGCAATGTGTGGCCTTTTTTACATTACATCGTGGAAAAGGAGTCGCACCATTTAGCGATAACCAAGATGCAGTATTTTTTAGGTCATTTAGTGTTGATCAACGTTATCGTAATAAAGGAATAGGTAAAGTGGTAATGGAAAAATTGGCGTCATTTATCACTTCTACATTTCAGGATATTAATGAGATTGTGTTAACGGTAAATACTGACAATCCACATGCCATGGCACTTTATCGCCAACAAGGATATCAATATATGGGAGATAGTATGTTCGTCGGAAGACCTGTTCATATTATGGCGCTAACTATAAAATAAATTAAATTTAAAAGCATCTTTACTCATCGTCGACCACAACAATTAATGATGAATAAAGGTGCTTTTTGTTATAGACCACCGGACAATTTACTATAGTAAAAAGCGACCTAGTGAACAATTGACATATATCCACAGGTCGCTTAACTTAAGTTATATTGCTAGTTGCGATTAATTGATAGACTCATCATTTTTGCGCTGTCGAGATGGTCTTTTTATTAAAAATGCCGTGATCCAAGCCGTAATCGGAATACTGATTGCAACGGCAATACCGCCTAAAATAATAGAAATAAATTCTTGGGCAAATATTTTCGAGTTTATAATATGACCAAATGAATATTTAAGTTTGAAAAACCAAATAAATAAAGCAAGTTGGCCACCAAAAAAGGCAAGGTAAATCGTGTTCGCAGATGTCGCTAAAATTTCTCTACCAACACGCATGCCAGATTGGAATAATTCGTATTGCGTAAGTGTTGGATTCACTTGATGCAATTCATAAATGGGTGAACTAATGGTGATCGTTAAATCTATCACAGCTGCAATAACAGCAAGAATAATAGTGAACACCATGAATTGAACCATATCAATGCCAATATTCATTGAATACACATATGTTTCATCTTGTTGTTCGGTTGAAAAGCCTTGGAGATGACCGAAGTAGACCGATAAATAAATGAGTGTAATCAACAATATTGTTGTAACGATAGTGCTGATAAATGCAGCTTGTGTTTTAACATTGTAACTATTGAGTACGAATAAATTACAAGCGCCAATAATAATGCAGAAAAAGAATGTGACGACATAAATCGGTACGCCAAAAATAATCAATACAATACTAATGATTAAAATAGCAAAATTTAAAAATAGGGTTAAATAAGAGATGAATCCCTTTTTACCTCCGAAAATTATCATCAGAAAGAGGAGCAATAACGCCAATATAAATACAGCATTCATTGTTTCGCCCTCCTTAATGTTTCAAATATTTCCATAAACAATATTGTGATAGGAATTGTAAGTACGATACCTATACCACCTGTTAGTGCACGCGCAATTTCTAACGACCAATTCATCGAAATAGTATAAGTCACTGTATTGGCATTTTTTAAAAAGATTAAAAACATAGGTAGTGCACCGGATAAATATGAGAATAATAAGATGTTAGTCATTGTTCCCATAATATCTTGGCCTATGTTTCGCCCAGCAAGCGCCCATCTCCTCATTGAAATGTGCGGCGTACGCTGTAAAATTTCATGCATACCACTAGCAATTGTAATTGCAACATCCATAATAGCGCCAAGTGAACCTATTAACACTGAGGCTAGGAAAATATCTTTCGGTGGTAATGATAAAAAATTCATCGTTTCATATTTAATGCCTTTACCATCTGTCATATATATGATTAATTCTGTTAAACCTATACTCAAAAAAGTTCCGATAATTGTACTTGCTACGGTAATGAGTGTACGCATATGCCAGCCTGTAACGAGCAATAAAGTGAGTATTGTTGAACAGATCATGGCAATGGTCATGAGTAAGAATAAATTAATATTGCTATGTTGAATATGAATGTAAATTGCGATTAATATGGCAATAGAATTCAAGATTAACGATAAAATCGATTGCAGTCCGACTTTGCGACCAACCAATAATACAGTTAATAAAAACAAACCAGTGATGATAACCGTTAAGGTATCACGCTTCTTTTCTATAATATAAGCATCACTCGGCTTGTTAGAAATATGTAATAATACTTTTTTGTGTGTGCGAAATGCTTCTGAATCTGCTTGAGATTTGACGTACTGATGATTAATCGTCGTCGTTTCTCCAGCAAATTGACCATTTAATATTTTGACTTTTAATTGATTTTTATACTTAGTATCGCGGTTATTTTGTGCATCTTTTGTAGGTGTCGATGAAACGTGTTTGACATCTATAATTTGACCAATTGGTTTATTGTAAAAGTTCTCATTATTGAATGTAAATAAAATAGCACCAATGAATGCGATGCAGAACAAACCTAAAATTATATTAAATGGCTTTGTAAATAAATTTCTATATTTCAAAAACAAAACCCCAATTCTATGAATGAATTAATATGGTGATTATACGCCCTTAATTTTTTATTTTCAAAGATATTACTGCTAAGTGTAAAACGAAAATCATCATTGATAGCGTTGAATTACTTAATGGAATGTAGACGTTTTAGTCATTAATTGCTGAATGAGTGTTAATAATATGCCAATATCGCTCTTCGTATAAGGCTCCTTTGTAATAGCACATATCGTTCTTTTTAATTCAGTATGGTCTAATTTTATATCTATCCATGATTTAGATTCTGGTAAATGTATATTTTGTGATGAAATGATGTAACCTTCTTTTTGACGAAGGAGATACTGCGCAAGTGGTTGGCTACTGATTGTGTATACATCTGATTTAGTAATCTTACGCAATTGCTTTTTTACAGATTCGGCAAATGGTGCCAAGCAATAAATATGACTATGCTCAAACTGAATTAATGGCGGGTGTGTCGCCATCGTGATTGGATCGTCTGAAGGCGCATATAAATGATAGTGCTCTTCGAATAAAGGTAGCATATGTAATTGTTTGTGTTTACGTATTTCTGGTGTAAGTTCCGTGAAACCAATGTCTATATTTCCATTTAATACGCTATTTATAATCGTGTCATGATCTAATAAGTTCGGTATGACATGTGTATCATTTTGTAAATGAAACGTTTGGATAAGTGGTAGTAACATGTGGGATACGTCACTCTCATCATAGCCAATGTAGATACTTTTATTTTTAGTTAATCCATGGCTTTGAAATTGTTCAATCGTGCTATCTAAATGTTCAATAATACGCAGAGCTTCATTAAATAATAATTTCCCTTCAGATGTGAGCGTAATATTACGTCCTTGCTTTTTAAATAAAGACACATTAAGTTCTTGTTCTAATAATGTAATTTGACGGCTTATCGCTGATTGAGCAATGTTTAGTTCAAGTGCTGTTTCGGAGATATGTTCTCTTTTAGCGACCTCGATAAAATATCTTAATTGTTTAATTTCCATAGCGATATAGGCACCTCCAAAAATGAGTGTTTTGTAACTATTATAGCAATATTATTGATAAATGTTCTATTTTTTAGATGAATATCTTCTATTTTATATATTGAACAGATAAATTTTTTAGATTATAGTAATTATCATTAATAACTAATATCAGAATATTCTAAAAAAGGGGTGTGCATCATGCACAATGAGAAATTAATTAAAGGCTTATATGACTATCGTGAGGAACATGATGCGTGTGGTATTGGTTTTTATGCGAATATGGACAATAAAAGGTCTCATGACATCATTGATAAATCGCTTGAAATGTTGCGACGCTTAGATCACAGGGGCGGGGTCGGCGCAGATGGCATCACTGGTGATGGCGCAGGTATTATGACTGAAATACCTTTTGCATTTTTCAAACAACATGTAACGGACTTTGATATCCCAGGTGAAGGTGAATATGCCGTGGGGTTATTTTTTTCCAAAGAACGCGTTTTAGGTTCTGAACATGAAGTAGTTTTTAAAAAATATTTTGAAGGCGAAGGGTTATCAATTCTTGGTTATCGTAATGTACCAGTTAATAAAGATGCCATTGCTAAACATGTAGCAGATACGATGCCAGTCATTCAACAAGTGTTTATTGATATTAGGGACATTGAAGATGTTGAAAAGCGTTTGTTTTTAGCGAGAAAACAATTAGAGTTCTATTCGACTCAGTGCGATTTAGAATTATATTTTACGAGCTTATCACGCAAAACAATTGTATATAAAGGTTGGTTACGATCAGACCAAATTAAAAAACTCTATACAGATTTATCGGATGATTTATATCAATCAAAGCTAGGGTTAGTTCATTCGAGATTTAGTACGAATACATTCCCGAGTTGGAAAAGGGCGCATCCTAACCGTATGTTAATGCATAATGGTGAGATTAACACGATTAAAGGTAATGTGAACTGGATGCGAGCACGCCAACATAAATTAATCGAAACATTATTTGGCGAGGATCAACATAAAGTGTTTCAAATTGTCGATGAGGATGGTAGTGACTCTGCCATTGTAGATAATGCGCTAGAGTTCTTATCGTTAGCCATGGAGCCAGAAAAGGCAGCGATGTTACTCATACCTGAACCTTGGTTATACAATGAAGCGAATGATGCAAATGTACGTGCGTTTTATGAATTTTATAGTTATTTAATGGAACCGTGGGATGGTCCTACAATGATTTCGTTCTGTAACGGTGACAAACTTGGCGCGCTTACAGATAGAAATGGATTACGTCCAGGTCGTTATACGATTACTAAAGATAACTTTATTGTCTTTTCATCTGAAGTGGGTGTTGTGGACGTACCTGAAAGTAATGTTGCTTTTAAAGGTCAATTGAATCCTGGAAAGTTATTGCTTGTTGATTTTAAACAGAATAAAGTCATTGAAAATAATGATTTAAAAGGTGCGATTGCCGGAGAATTACCATATAAAGCGTGGATTGATAACCATAAAGTTGATTTTGATTTTGAAAATATACAATATCAAGATTCGCAATGGACAGATGAAACGTTATTTAAATTACAACGTCAATTTGCATACACGAAAGAAGAGATTCATAAGTATATTCAGGAACTTGTAGAAGGTAAGAAGGATCCTATCGGTGCAATGGGATATGATGCGCCAATTGCAGTGTTGAACGAGCGACCAGAATCACTATTTAATTACTTTAAACAGTTGTTTGCACAAGTTACGAATCCACCAATTGATGCGTATCGTGAAAAAATCGTAACGAGTGAACTTTCTTATTTAGGTGGCGAAGGTAACTTATTAGCACCTGACGAAACGGTTTTAGATCGAATTCAATTGAAGAGACCGGTATTGAATGAATCACACTTAGCAGCGATTGATCAGGAGCATTTTAAATTAACATATTTATCAACGGTATATGAAGGGGATTTAGAAGATGCGTTAGAAGCATTAGGCCGAGAAGCAGTGGATGCTGTAAAGCAAGGCGCTCAAATTCTAGTGTTAGATGATAGTAGATTAGTTGATGGCAATGGCTTTGCAATGCCGATGTTACTCGCAATAAGTCATGTGCATCAATTACTTATTAAAGCAGATTTACGTATGTCTACAAGTTTAGTCGCTAAATCTGGTGAGACACGAGAAGTGCATCATGTTGCTTGTTTACTAGCATATGGCGCGAATGCAATTGTGCCATACCTAGCGCAACGTACAGTTGAACAACTGACATTGACAGAAGGGTTACAAGGCACCGTTGTCGATAATGTTAAGACATATACGGATGTATTGTCGGAAGGTGTCATTAAAGTAATGGCTAAGATGGGAATTTCGACAGTGCAAAGTTATCAAGGTGCACAAATATTTGAAGCGATTGGCTTGTCTCATGATGTGATTGATCGTTATTTTACTGGAACACAGTCTAAGTTATCTGGTATTTCGATTGATCAAATTGATGCTGAAAATAAAGCACGTCAACAAAGTGATGATAATTATCTTGCATCAGGTAGTACATTCCAATGGAGACAACAAGGTCAACATCATGCTTTTAATCCGGAATCTATTTTCTTATTGCAGCACGCATGTAAAGAAAATGACTATGCGCAATTTAAAGCATACTCTGAAGCGGTAAACAAAAATAGAACAGATCATATTAGACATTTACTTGAATTTAAAGCATGTACACCGATTGACATCGACCAAGTTGAACCGGTGAGTGACATTGTCAAACGCTTTAATACAGGGGCGATGAGTTATGGATCGATTTCAGCGGAAGCACATGAAACGTTAGCACAAGCCATGAACCAATTAGGTGGAAAGAGTAATAGTGGTGAAGGTGGCGAAGATGCAAAACGTTATGAAGTACAAGTTGATGGAAGCAACAAAGTAAGTGCGATTAAACAAGTTGCTTCTGGACGTTTTGGTGTAACTAGTGATTATTTACAACATGCCAAAGAAATTCAAATTAAAGTTGCGCAAGGTGCAAAGCCTGGTGAAGGTGGTCAATTACCTGGTACTAAGGTATATCCGTGGATTGCGAAGACAAGAGGGTCAACGCCAGGTATCGGTCTGATTTCACCACCGCCACATCATGATATTTATTCAATAGAAGATTTAGCGCAACTGATACATGATTTGAAAAATGCGAATAAAGATGCAGATATCGCGGTAAAATTAGTTTCGAAAACAGGTGTTGGTACCATTGCATCTGGGGTGGCAAAAGCATTTGCAGATAAAATTGTCATCAGTGGTTACGATGGTGGTACAGGGGCTTCACCTAAAACGAGTATTCAGCATGCCGGTGTTCCTTGGGAGATTGGTTTAGCAGAAACACATCAAACATTAAAACTAAATGACTTAAGAAGTCGTGTTAAGTTAGAAACAGACGGTAAGTTATTAACTGGTAAAGATGTAGCGTACGCATGTGCGCTTGGAGCGGAAGAATTTGGATTTGCAACTGCACCATTAGTGGTGTTGGGCTGTATTATGATGCGTGTATGCCATAAAGATACATGTCCAGTAGGAGTTGCAACTCAAAACAAAGATTTACGTGCTTTATATAGAGGTAAAGCACATCATGTTGTTAATTTTATGCATTTTATTGCACAAGAATTAAGAGAAATTTTAGCATCTTTAGGTTTGAAACGTGTAGAAGACTTAGTTGGAAGAACTGATTTATTACAACGATCATCAACATTAAAAGCGAATAGCAAAGCGGCTAGTATTGATGTTGAAAAACTGTTATGTCCTTTCGATGGGCCAAACACAAAAGAAATTCAACAAAATCATAATCTTGAGCATGGATTTGATTTAACAAATTTATATGAGATAACGAAGCCATATATTGCTGAAGGACGTCGCTATACAGGTAGCTTTACAGTAAATAATGAACAACGTGATGTAGGGGTTATTACAGGTAGTGAGATTTCGAAACAATATGGAGAAGCAGGACTTCCTGAAAATACAATTAATGTTTATACGAATGGTCATGCTGGTCAAAGTCTTGCAGCATACGCACCGAAAGGCTTAATGATTCATCATACTGGAGATGCGAATGACTATGTTGGTAAAGGATTATCTGGTGGTACGGTCATTGTCAAAGCACCTTTTGAAGAACGACAAAATGAAATTATTGCTGGTAACGTCTCATTCTATGGTGCGACAGGTGGTAAGGCATTTATTAACGGTAGTGCAGGAGAAAGATTCTGTATTAGAAATAGTGGTGTAGATGCTGTCGTTGAAGGTATCGGCGACCATGGATTAGAGTACATGACTGGTGGACATGTCATTAATTTAGGTGATGTAGGTAAGAACTTCGGTCAAGGTATGAGTGGTGGTATTGCTTACGTTATCCCGTCTGATGTAGAAGCTTTTGTTGAAAATAATCAACTAGATACGCTTTCGTTTACAAAGGTTAAACACCAAGAAGAAAAAGCATTCATTAAGCAAATGCTGGAAGAACATGTGTCACATACGAATAGTACGAGAGCGATTCATGTGTTAAAACATTTTGATCGCATTGAAGATGTCGTCGTTAAAGTTATTCCTAAAGATTATCAATTAATGATGCAAAAAATTCATTTGCACAAATCATTACATGACAATGAAGATGAAGCGATGTTAGCTGCATTTTACGATGACAGTAAAACAATCGACGCTAAACATAAACCAGCCGTTGTGTATTAAGGAAAGGGGGAGATACGATGGGTGAATTTAAAGGATTTATGAAGTATGACAAACAGTACTTAGGTGAATTATCACTGGTAGACCGTTTGAAGCATCATAAAGCATATCAACAACGATTTACTAAAGAAGATGCCTCTATCCAAGGTGCGCGATGTATGGATTGTGGAACGCCGTTTTGTCAAACCGGACAACAGTATGGTAGGGAAACAATAGGTTGTCCAATTGGAAACTACATTCCTGAATGGAACGACTTAGTGTATCATCAAGATTTTAAAACTGCTTATGAACGCTTAAGCGAAACAAATAACTTTCCTGACTTTACAGGGCGTGTATGTCCTGCACCATGCGAAAGTGCTTGTGTGATGAAGATTAATAGAGAATCGATTGCGATTAAAGGTATTGAACGCACAATTATTGATGAAGCTTTTGAAAATGGTTGGGTAGCGCCGAAAGTTCCGAGTCGCCGTAGAGATGAAAAAGTAGCAATCGTTGGAAGCGGTCCAGCAGGATTAACTGCTGCTGAAGAACTTAATCTACTAGGATATCAAGTAACTATTTATGAACGTGCTAGAGAATCAGGCGGTTTATTAATGTATGGTATTCCGAATATGAAACTTGATAAAGATGTGGTTCGACGTCGTATTAAGTTAATGGAAGAAGCGGGCATTACTTTCATTAATGGTGTTGAAGTAGGCGTTGATATTGATAAAGCAACGTTAGAATCTGAGTATGATGCCATTATATTATGTACTGGTGCACAAAAAGGTAGAGATTTACCTTTAGAAGGACGCATGGGTGATGGTATTCATTTCGCTATGGATTATTTAACTGAACAAACGCAGCTGTTAAATGGAGAAATTGATGATATAACAATAACTGCAAAAGATAAGAATGTCATTATCATTGGTGCTGGTGATACAGGGGCAGACTGTGTAGCGACAGCATTAAGAGAAAATTGTAAATCGATTGTTCAATTTAATAAATATACGAAATTGCCAGAAGCAATTACATTTACAGAAAATGCATCATGGCCTTTAGCAATGCCGGTGTTTAAAATGGACTATGCGCACCAAGAGTACGAAGCTAAGTTTGGTAAGGAACCACGTGCATATGGTGTTCAAACAATGCGTTACGATGTTGACGATAAAGGACACATACGTGGTTTGTATACTCAAATTTTAGAGCAAGGCGAAAATGGTATGGTCATGAAAGAAGGACCTGAAAGATTTTGGCCTGCTGACCTTGTATTATTATCAATCGGCTTCGAAGGTACAGAACCAACAGTACCGAATGCTTTTAACATTAAAACGGATAGAAATCGAATCGTGGCGGATGATACAAACTATCAAACTAATAATGAAAAGGTATTTGCTGCTGGAGATGCTAGACGTGGTCAAAGTTTAGTTGTATGGGCAATTAAAGAAGGTAGAGGCGTAGCGAAAGCAGTAGATCAGTATTTAGCGAGTAAAGTTTGTGTATAATCTTTGTATGGAAATGGTGGTTACGTTGACGTTGTGTCATGTTGAATCGAGTTTGAAATAATCTAGTATCTATCAACGTCACATGCCATCTTTGTAACCTAAAAACAAAGGTTTGTAAGACAACAAATGGATTAATTATAAGTAGTGATTTTTTACATTCGTTTTATAGGTCAACTGTAGTGGAAGACAATGATTTGTGGTAATCATGTAATGCTTAAAAACAATATTGACTTTTACAGAACGTTCATATATGATAAATATTGTGTTTAGGAGGAATACCCAAGTCCGGCTGAAGGGATCGGTCTTGAAAACCGACAGGGGCTTAACGGCTCGCGGGGGTTCGAATCCCTCTTCCTCCGCCATCAATATTTATATTAAATACTATATATAAAAAAGGTAAGTACTCAAAGTTTGAGTGTTTACCTTTTTTATATGCCTTTGAATGACTCGTAATTTTTGATAATAGAAATGATAAGGCATTGAGATTGGAAGGGCATTTGGCTTGTGCAATATACATAGCTAAATGTCTTTTTTGTTTTGTGAAATATGATGGATGGTTTGTGTGGCAAGTTTGCTATTTGTAGATATGCATTTTTCAATTTAGGGGTTGGCCATGCATTTACACTTTATAATGGCGAGAGCGTGGTGAGGTATTGTTAATAACACAATTGTAGCGAGGGGGTATTGCTACATATGTCGTTATGGCTCATTGATTTTCTGAAATGGCTACCCCAGATAATTGTGACAAAATAAAAATATTTTGTTGAAAGCCTTTACATAACTTGTCTAGACAAGTTATACTCGTTTTAAGACATTAAGGGAGTGAAATATATGGCTGTAAAAAGAGAAGATGTAAAAGCCATCGTAACCGCTATTGGGGGAAAAGAAAATCTTGAAGCTGCAACGCATTGTGTAACACGATTACGTTTAGTGCTGAAGGATGAAAGTAAAGTTGATAAAGACGCATTAAGTAATAACGCGTTGGTCAAGGGACAGTTCAAAGCAGACCATCAATATCAAATTGTCATTGGTCCAGGAACAGTCGATGAAGTGTATAAGCAGTTTATTGATGAAACAGGTGCTCAAGAAGCTTCGAAAGATGAAGCGAAACAAGCAGCTGCGCAAAAAGGGAATCCAGTACAACGTTTGATTAAATTGTTGGGGGATATTTTTATACCAATATTACCTGCGATTGTGACAGCTGGTTTGTTAATGGGGATCAATAATTTACTTACAATGAAAGGTTTATTTGGTCCAAAAGCACTTATTGAGATGTATCCACAAATTGCTGATATTTCAAACATCATTAATGTGATTGCGAGTACGGCATTTATTTTCTTACCAGCATTAATTGGTTGGAGTAGTATGCGTGTATTTGGTGGTAGTCCGATTCTAGGCTTAGTCTTAGGTTTGATTTTAATGCACCCGCAATTAGTATCTCAGTATGATTTGGCAAAAGGGAATATTCCGACGTGGAACTTATTTGGCTTAGAGATTAAGCAGTTGAATTACCAAGGTCAAGTGTTGCCTGTTTTAATTGCAGCTTATGTTCTAGCTAAAATTGAAAAAGGATTAAATAAAGTCGTTCACGATTCGATAAAAATGTTGGTCGTTGGACCCGTAGCGCTTTTAGTTACTGGATTTTTAGCATTTATTATCATTGGACCAGTTGCGTTATTGATTGGTACAGGTATCACATCTGGTGTTACATTTATATTCCAACATGCAGGATGGCTTGGCGGAGCAATATATGGATTGTTATATGCACCACTTGTAATTACAGGACTACACCATATGTTTTTAGCAGTAGATTTCCAATTGATGGGTAGCAGCTTAGGTGGTACGTACTTATGGCCAATCGTTGCGATTTCAAATATTTGTCAGGGGTCTGCAGCATTTGGAGCATGGTTTGTCTATAAACGTCGTAAAATGGTTAAAGAAGAAGGCTTGGCATTAACATCTGGTATTTCTGGTATGTTAGGTGTTACTGAACCAGCTATGTTTGGTGTGAACTTACCTCTGAAATATCCATTTATCGCTGCGATATCAACGTCTTGTGTATTGGGGGCAATCGTTGGTATGAATAACGTACTTGGAAAAGTTGGTGTTGGTGGTGTGCCAGCATTCATTTCAATTCAAAAAGAATTTTGGCCAGTATATCTTATTGTGACAGCTATTGCTATTGTTGTACCATGTATACTAACAATTGTGATGTCTCATTTTAGTAAACAAAAAGCGAAAGAAATTGTTGAAGATTAATAAAATAAAAAAGGGGCGTTCGTTATTTGGACGTCCTTTATTACGTTATAAGGTGGTAATTGTGTGTCGAAAGAAATAGATTGGAGAAAATCCGTTGTATATCAAATTTATCCTAAGTCGTTTAATGATACGACGGGGAATGGTATAGGAGATATTAACGGAATTATAGAAAAATTGGATTATATCAAGTTATTGGGTGTTGATTATATTTGGTTAACACCAGTGTATGAATCACCGATGAATGATAATGGCTATGATATCAGCAATTATTTAGAAATCAATGAAGACTTTGGAACGATGGATGATTTTGAAAAGTTAATCAAAGTTGCTCATCAAAAAGACTTGAAAGTGATGTTAGATATTGTCATTAATCATACGTCTACGGAGCATGAATGGTTTAAAGAAGCCCGTAAATCTAAAGACAACCCTTATAGAGATTATTACTTTTTCAGATCATCTGAAGACGGGCCGCCAACAAATTGGCATTCTAAATTTGGTGGTAATGCATGGAAGTATGATCCTGAGACAGATGAATATTATTTACATTTATTTGATGTCAGTCAAGCTGATTTAAATTGGGATAATCCGGAAGTACGTCAATCGTTATATCGCATTGTCAATCATTGGATAGACTTCGGCGTTGATGGTTTTCGATTTGATGTCATTAACTTAATTTCTAAAGGTGAATTTAAGGACTCTGACAAAATAGGTAAAGAATTTTATACGGATGGTCCTAGAGTGCATGAGTTTCTGCATGAATTAAATCGTCAAACGTTTGGTAACACTGACATGATGACTGTAGGAGAAATGTCTTCGACGACGATTGAAAATTGTATTAAGTATACACAGCCAGAACGCCAAGAATTGAATAGTGTTTTTAATTTTCATCATCTAAAGGTTGATTATGTTGATGGTGAAAAGTGGACAAATGCGAAGCTTGATTTTCATAAGTTAAAGGAAATTCTGATGCAATGGCAACGAGGTATTTATGACGGTGGCGGATGGAACGCGATTTTCTGGTGTAATCATGATCAGCCACGGGTAGTGTCTAGATTTGGTGATGATACGTCGGAAGAGATGAGGATACAAAGTGCTAAAATGTTAGCTATCGCACTGCATATGTTGCAAGGGACGCCATATATTTACCAAGGTGAAGAAATTGGTATGACGGACCCACATTTTACATCAATAGCACAATATCGCGATGTTGAATCGATTAATGCCTACCATCAGTTGTTAAGTGAAGGGCATGCTGAAGCGGATGTGTTAGCGATTTTAGGACAGAAGTCACGAGACAATTCGAGAACGCCTATGCAATGGAGTGATGATGTTAATGCTGGATTTACAGCTGGTAAGCCTTGGATTGATATTTCGGAAAATTATCATCAGGTCAACGTTAGACAAGCACTTCAGAATAAAGATTCTATTTTCTATACGTATCAAAAATTAATACAATTAAGACATACGCATGATATTATTACGTATGGAGACATTGTGCCACGTTTTATGGATCATGATAATTTATTTGTTTATGAACGTCATTATAAGAATCAACAATGGCTAGTAATTGCGAATTTCTCAGCATCGGCTGTTGATTTGCCAGAAGGATTGGCTAGCGAAGGTCGTGTTGTGATTCAAACAGGCACAGTGGAAAATAATACGATAAGCGGGTTTGGTGCAATTGTAATCGAAACAAACGCGTAAAATAAATTGAGTGGATGCGTTTATATGGTGAAGCAAAAGAAGTTTATGAAGATTTATGAGGCGTTGAAAGAAGATATATTAAACGGGCAGATTCAATATGGTGAACAAATTCCGTCTGAACATGATTTGGTGCAATTGTACCAGTCATCTCGAGAGACCGTGCGTAAGGCATTAGATTTGTTGGCATTAGACGGTATGATTCAAAAGATTCATGGTAAAGGGTCACTTGTCATTTATCAGGAGGTTACAGAGTTTCCATTTTCTGAACTTGTTAGTTTTAAAGAAATGCAAGAAGAAATGGGTGTCGCATATTTAACTGAAGTTGTTGTGAATGAGGTTGTTGAAGCGCATGAAGTTCCAGAAGTTCAACATGCTTTAAACATCAATTCTAGTGAATCGCTCATTCATATTGTTAGAACTCGTCGGCTTAACCAACATGTGAAGATTGTTGATGAAGATTATTTTCTAAAGTCGATTGTTTCAGATATAGGTAATGATGTTGCGAGTGATTCTATTTATGATTATTTGGAAAAGGTATTAAATCTTAATATTAGTTATTCAAGTAAGTCTATTACTTTTGAACCGTTTGATGAACAAGCATATCAATTGTTTGGTGATATATCGGTGGCTTATTCAGCAACAGTTCGAAGTATTGTGTATTTAGAAAATACAATGCCGTTTCAATATAATATTTCAAAACATCTTGCAAATGAATTTAAATTTAATGACTTCTCAAGACGTCGTACAAAGTAAACAATGATATAAATGATTTATACTTGCAATTAACTATTAAAATATAGTAATATATATCTTGCCGTGCTAGGTGGGGAGGTAGCGGTTCCCTGTACTCGAAATCCGCTTTATGCGAGGCTTAATTCCTTTGTTGAGGCCGTATTTTTGCGAAGTCTGCCCAAAGCACGTAGTGTTTGAAGATTTCGGTCCTATGCAATATGAACCCATGAACCATGTCAGGTCCTGACGGAAGCAGCATTAAGTGGATCATCATATGTGCCGTAGGGTAGCCGAGATTTAGCTAACGACTTTGGTTACGTTCGTGAATTACGTTCGATGCTTAGGTGCACGGTTTTTTATTTTTAAAAATATTAAATCGATTATTAAGAGTTGAAAATATATAATTATAGAAGCTACTTTCTTGAAGACAATTCAGCGTATTATACGTGGAACATGTTTGTGGGAAGTAGCTTTTTTATATGTGAAGTTTGATTCAAGTGAAATCGATGCGCAGTTTGAATAAATTTTTACGGATATAAAAAGTAAGAAGTTATTATTTGATGATAAAGAAATGATGGTGAAATGAGGGGGAGTATCTTACAATAGAATTATTAATGAGATACGTTATGATTATTGACAATCAAATCCCTACGGAGGACATATGCAAATATATTTAAGTACTTTAACAGAGTTAGATTATGATAAATCTTTAAATAGTATTGAAGAAAGTTTTGATGATAATCCTGAAACGAGTTGGCAAGCACGTGCGAAAGTGAAACATTTAAGGAAATCTCCTTGCTATAATTTTGAATTAGAAGTAATAGCGAAAAATGAAAATAACGATGTCGTTGGACACGTTTTATTAATTGAAGTAGAAATGAATAGTGATGACAAGACGTATTATGGTTTGGCGATTGCCTCTTTATCAGTTCATCCTGAATTACGTGGACAAAAATTAGGTCGTGGATTGGTTCAAGCAGTAGAAGAACGTGCAAAAGCGCAAGAGTATAGTACGGTTGTTGTAGACCATTGTTTTGACTACTTTGAAAAGTTGGGTTATCAGAATGCTGCTGAGCATGACATTAAATTAGAATCTGGTGATGCACCGTTACTTGTAAAATATTTATGGGATAATTTGACGGATGCACCACACGGAATCGTAAAATTTCCAGAACATTTTTATTAATTGTTCATTTAAGAAGTAAAGGTATTATCATGCTATAATGAAAGGTAATTGTTTATGGAGGTGCTAACTTGAATTATCAAGCCTTATATCGTATGTACAGACCCCAAAGTTTCGAGGATGTCGTCGGACAAGAACATGTCACGAAGACATTGCGCAATGCGATTTCGAAAGAAAAACAGTCGCATGCATATATTTTTAGTGGTCCGAGAGGTACGGGGAAAACGAGTATTGCCAAAGTGTTTGCTAAAGCAATCAACTGTTTAAATAGCACTGATGGAGAACCTTGTAATGAATGTCATATTTGTAAAGGCATTACGCAGGGGACTAATTCAGATGTGATAGAAATTGATGCTGCTAGTAATAATGGCGTTGATGAAATAAGAAATATTAGAGACAAAGTTAAATATGCACCAAGTGAATCGAAATATAAAGTTTATATTATAGATGAGGTGCACATGCTAACAACAGGTGCTTTTAATGCCCTTTTAAAGACGTTAGAAGAACCTCCAGCACACGCTATTTTTATATTGGCAACGACAGAACCACATAAAATTCCTCCAACAATCATTTCTAGGGCACAACGTTTTGATTTTAAAGCAATTAGCCTAGATCAAATTGTTGAACGTTTAAAATTTGTAGCAGATGCACAACAAATTGAATGTGAAGATGAAGCCTTGGCATTTATCGCTAAAGCGTCTGAAGGGGGTATGCGTGATGCATTAAGTATTATGGATCAGGCTATTGCTTTCGGCGATGGTACATTGACATTACAAGATGCCCTAAATGTTACGGGTAGCGTTCATGATGAAGCGTTGGATCACTTGTTTGATGATATTGTACAAGGTGATGTACAAGCATCTTTTAAAAAATACCATCAGTTTATAACAGAAGGTAAAGAAGTGAATCGCCTAATAAATGATATGATTTATTTTGTCAGAGATACGATTATGAATAAAACATCTGAGAAAGATACTGAGTATCGAGCCCTGATGAACTTAGAATTAGATATGTTATATCAAATGATTGATCTTATTAATGATACATTAGTGTCGATTCGTTTTAGTGTGAATCAAAACGTTCATTTTGAAGTGTTGTTAGTAAAATTAGCTGAGCAGATTAAGGGTCAACCACAAGTGATTGCGAATGTAGCTGAACCAGCACAAATTGCTTCATCGCCAAACACAGATGTATTGTTGCAACGTATGGAACAGTTAGAGCAAGAACTAAAAACACTAAAAGCACAAGGAGTGAGCGTCGCTCCTACTCAAAAATCTTCGAAAAAGCCTGCGAGAGGCATACAAAAATCTAAAAATGCATTTTCAATGCAACAAATTGCAAAAGTGCTAGATAAAGCGAATAAGGCAGATATCAAATTGTTGAAAGATCATTGGCAAGAAGTGATTGATCATGCCAAAAACAATGATAAAAAATCACTCGTTAGTTTATTGCAAAATTCGGAACCTGTGGCGGCAAGTGAAGATCACGTACTTGTGAAATTTGAGGAAGAGATCCATTGTGAAATCGTCAATAAAGACGACGAGAAACGTAGTAGTATAGAAAGTGTTGTATGTAATATCGTTAATAAAAACGTTAAAGTTGTTGGTGTACCATCAGATCAATGGCAAAGAGTTCGAACGGAGTATTTACAAAATCGTAAAAACGAAGGCGATGATATGCCAAAGCAACAAGCACAACAAACAGATATTGCTCAAAAAGCAAAAGATCTTTTCGGTGAAGAAACTGTACATGTGATAGATGAAGAGTGATACATGACAAGCGATATAATCGTATGTATAATGAAAGAAACATCATTTTATTGATAAATATTTATTGATTTTCAAGGAGGAAATGGAATATGCGCGGTGGCGGAAACATGCAACAAATGATGAAACAAATGCAAAAAATGCAAAAGAAAATGGCTCAAGAACAAGAAAAACTTAAAGAAGAGCGTATTGTAGGAACAGCTGGCGGTGGCATGGTTGCAGTTACTGTAACTGGTCATAAAGAAGTTGTCGACGTTGAAATCAAAGAAGAAGCTGTAGACCCAGATGATATTGAAATGCTACAAGACTTAGTGTTAGCAGCTACTAATGAAGCGATGAATAAAGCTGATGAGCTTACTCAAGAACGTTTAGGTAAACATACTCAAGGCTTAAACATCCCTGGAATGTGATCATAGATGCATTATCCAGAACCTATATCAAAGCTTATTGATAGCTTTATGAAATTGCCAGGCATTGGTCCAAAGACAGCCCAACGTCTGGCTTTTCATACCTTAGATATGAAAGAAGACGATGTTGTTCAGTTTGCCAAAGCATTAGTAGATGTTAAAAGAGAATTAACATATTGTAGCGTATGTGGTCACATTACTGAAAATGATCCATGTTATATTTGTGAAGATAAGCAAAGAGATCGTTCAGTTATTTGTGTTGTGGAAGATGACAAAGATGTCATAGCTATGGAAAAAATGAGAGAATACAAAGGTTTATATCACGTTTTACATGGGTCTATTTCGCCTATGGATGGAATTGGACCAGAAGATATTAATATTCCTTCATTGATTGAACGCTTGAAAAACGATGAAGTTAGCGAATTAATCTTAGCTATGAACCCGAACTTAGAGGGGGAATCTACAGCCATGTATATTTCTAGATTAGTTAAGCCTATAGGTATCAAAGTGACGAGATTAGCACAAGGATTATCGGTAGGTGGCGATTTAGAGTATGCTGACGAAGTAACATTATCTAAAGCAATCGCAGGTAGAACAGAAATGTAATGTCTTCTATTAAACATTTTTGAATTTAATACTATAGTAAGAAAAGTCACAGTGTAATCATTGTGGCTTTTTTTATGGTGTGGTGTACTACTTTATTTGTGGTGTGTTGGTGGCATGGTTTACCTAGTTTTACTGAGGGTGGGGAATATTTAGGAAGCAAGCCGTTGGTTGTGATTTGTTACTTTTAATAGTAATGATTCGAATTGGATTATCGAAGTAGGAATACCGTTATGGTGTGTTGGTGTTATTAATTTGATAAATGCGGTTGATGGTTAATGACTATGCAAATGAAATTCTTTTGTAATTGAAATGATAGATGCTGGCTTAGTAGTTGTACTTCTTTGGTCTAAAGCTTACTAAATCAGCCTGTATAGCGGTGTTTTGAGAGATTATTTAAAACTTGTAAATTTATTTTTAATTTCTGGTAAAAAAATAACGTTCTGTTTTGCGGTTTTTTTATTATCTTTTCATAAAAATAACCACCTTATTTGTTTTAGAAAACGTACTATTCACAATTGTAATTTCTTTAAGTTCGATTTTTAGAATGAGAGCGTTCAGAATGGATAGTAAAGGTGTAATTTTTACTGTTGTTAAGCAGTTTGAAAGCCTGTATAGTATTTATTTGTTGAGGCAAACAAAACAACTCAACTTAAGAAATAACTTGAATTACTAACGAAAATTAATTTTAAAAAGTTGTTGACTTAAATGTTAATAAAATGTATAATTAATTCTTTTCGGTAAGAAAATGAACATTG